>NZ_JBPODS010000006.1:0-118760 GCF_051200995.1 Anoxybacillus eryuanensis
GAACAGTACGTTCTACAACACCCGGATGAGGTGTTGCGCCGCATCGGGTGTACTGCGTAAATCAGAGGTTAAAATTTTAAATTGGATGTATATAGTTTGTTCAATAACCACCCATTATCATGCATCAAACTGTATTCTAAAGCTTTAATAAGAGGCAGAGTCGCTTTTTTACATATCAAGTCATTTTTTTGGTCACATAAAATATCCTTTGCATCATTACGCAGTTGACCACTTATTCCAATATATGTTGCAATGTCGTACCACTTGTACGCCAAAGAACCAGCTCCTAGTTGACAAACAAGTCTTGTTAATGATGATGATTTTTGTGAGATTAGTTTAAAATATTGTTCTTCTGTTGGAACGGATGTGTCAATAGTAAAATGCAAATCGTTCCATTGTCCATTACATGCTTCCTTCAGTTCTTTCATTATGCGACATATTTCTCTTTTTAAGTTTCTAGGTGTATGCAAAGCAATTAAATGTATGGCCTCGACAAATAATGTATTAGCCATCGTAATCATTTCACCCATAGATGCGTGTTCTCTCACATTATTGTTTTTTTCTTCGTCTGCAATATCATCAAATAGATCTGTTGCTAAAATTAAAAATTCAATGGCAACAGCATATGGAATAACCATTTCAGTTTGTACATGGTTGTGAAATTTCGCGATATAAGTATAGAACTCCCCCCAGCAAAAACGTGTATGTTCATGAAATAATTTTCCAGGGGAATGGAGTAAAAATTGAATACGTTCACATATTTCTTTTTGAATGAGGGAGTATTCGTCTAAATAGCGCAGCATAAATGACTGCATTTCTCTTCTTCCTATATAAGTCAAAGCCATTGATCTCCTTTTTCTCTACTTAACTCTTTATTGTTAAAATACTCGTGGAGCGAGAGAAATGCCTCAAGAGAAAGTTGTTCTTTCGCATCCTCCCAGTCTGCTGGTGTAATAGCTGCTTTCCTATTCATTTCCTGAATTATCGTCCATAAGTTCTTTTCCATCTTCTTATCCCTCCAATCCTTTTTGTACAAAATTCTACTTTATAATGAAACATTTGTCATTTATTTTTTGAAAAATAGGTATTTTCCGCAATGAAAATTGCGGAAAATACGGATATGATAGGATGGAAGTTTGTGCTAGACTGAAAGTGAGCCGGCTCGAGAAAATTCTAAATTAGGGTGGGGAAGAAAATGAGGAAGAAGCTTAAGAAATACTACAATTTAGGACTCTCTCTAGCTATGGGAATTGGGGTTTTGACTTTTGCAAACTTCACTTATGCTAGCGATGATAATATTGGTTTTAGTTTCGAGCTGAAGCCTAACTATGGAAATAGTTATTCTGAATCTCGATATAGACAGACTACTGATCCGAATAACAAATGGAAGGTTAATTTAACTTATTCTTCTGAAGGGGTCGGTTCTATCGCTACTTTCTGGTTAGATAAATCTGGGACAAGAGTATCTGATACACATGATGTAAAGCAAGGTAGCGGTGCCCATTATTATTCAGCTTTTAGTACGGCAAATCAATCAAATGTGCGTTTAGGCGCTGAAAACAATAACTATAGTCCAGATAGCTACGTAATAAGTGGTTACTGGGATGAAGAAACAAATTAATGGAATACTTGTTTACCGAAGATAATCACTTATGACCATCTTCGGTTCTCATCTCAATAAAACAATGAAAAAAGTTGAGTGATAAAAATGATATGTAGTCATATGTATAGAATCCTAAAAAATAAACGCTCTTGGCTTTCTTTTTGCATAGTTTTATGCATACCATTTTTTGAAATTGTACAATTGCTCATGTATCAAAAAAACTCAAGTGAAGTTTTTCATCCTGCTTTTGCATTTTTTTTGACAGGTTCAAGCATTGGACATGCACCACAAATTATGTTGATTTGGTTTTTACCTATTTACTTTTTAATGTTATTGGCAGATGATCCAATTCAAGATTATCAAACGGGGTATCGTTATATTCTGATAAGTAAAATCGGAAAGAAAAAATATGTTTTGCATAAGATGCTGTTATCGTTTGTCTTGTCTTTTGTTACTATGCTCGTTGCATTAGCTGTAAACTTTATGACTGTTTCAATTATTTTTTCAGGGGGTACGTTTACGAAAGGAGTGATGGAATTAAACATTGAAGGCAACGCGTTGTTTCAATTTAGTGTAAATCATCCGTATATAACAATATTGGTTTTTTCTATAATAAGTTGCTTTATGGCTGGCTTTGCAGGATTACTGGGGAGCAGTATGAGTTTGTTTTTCCTTGATCGGAAATATGCCTATGCTGCTTCGTTTCTTGTTTGGTTTTTAATGATTTTGAAAAGAGACTCTATAGTTTATCTTTTTCAACCTTTTACCGAATACGGACTAGACGTGCTTATTCCAACTATTTTGTTCGCTAAGTTTGTATTCTTACTGATTGCCATTTTTGTATTTGTGTATGAGGTTAAATACAATGAAAGCTAAAAGAGCGATTATAGTTATTATCTTATGGGTGTTTTTTTCATTCGTTTGGTTTATTCAAAATAGACATTTTGTATTTCAAAGTCATTTACGCCTTTCGTTTGTGGAAACATTATTACTTATGAATAGTAGTGCAGTTGGATATAGTTCGATACAAGCGTATGCTTTGTTTTATACTATTCCGTTTATCGTTTGTTTAAATCATTTCTTTTTATCGAAGCCTATTTATTGTATTGTGCGGTTTGCAAAACGGAGACATTTATATGTACGAGAATTTATTGAAATAGTTATTGTAGCGATAGTTTTTTCTTTTATGCATACGTTTGTCAATGTATTATGGACGAGTCGTTTTTTTTCTTTTGAACAGTTACAGGAAGTGAGCTTTTTTCATATCGCTCTATGCAACGGTGTTCTATTGTCGCTATTTTATACATCTGTTGGTCTTATACATCAATGCTTTAAACATTTAACACGTCAATTAAACGTAGCATTTTTTCTAACGTTGCTCCTTGTTGGGGTTTGGTTTTTTATAGAAAAATTATTTATATTTACATCGTGGGGACCGATGAAGGACTTAACCATGTATACACAATGGTTCGAAAATCGTTGGACGATAATAGAGTTTTTATTTGCTTATATAAGACAAGCTCTTCTCGTTTTCTTCCTTTTCTTTATGTGTTCATTTTTATATGAAAGAAAGGATTTTATGTCATGACTCGTCATTTTTCTTTTTTCCTTTTTGTTGTAGGCTCATTTATCGTTCAAGCTATTTTTGCGAATCGTTTTCAACTTTTTTCTTTTTACGGCTTGTTTGTTGACGGTGTTCCGTTTACATCTTCACATAGCTTGGTATATAAATATTTGCTTATTTGGCATTTTCCAATTTATAGCATTACTTTTTATTTCTCAGGTCATTTAGAATATGTGAGAAAACATGCAATTGTTCTTTTTGTGCGTAGCTATAATAGGGTGAAATGGATGTTAAAGCAACATATATATGCATTTGCTGTCATGGCGTTTTTTGTCTTTATTCAAACATTTATCATGCTTTTATTTCGTGCATGTAGTGACAATGTATGGACATCGAATGGTATAAAAGGGTTGTATATGTATTTATCTATGATATATACGCTCGTTTGTGTGCAATGGTTTTTAGAATTGTATGTTGAAGCTAGGCTTTCTCATCTTATTGTCAACTTGTATGTCTTATTGTCTATTTTATTGTCAAATGAATTGCACGATGGACTAAATTGGTTACATTATTTTTTCATTCCCGATTATGGGATGGGATTTCGTAATGGATTAAGTAGTTCAACTGCTTTTGAACATGACGTTATCCATTTTTCTATAGGGTGTTTGATTTTATTGTTTAGCCAATTTTTATTCATTTATTTTTCGGCTCGAAAAGCAAAAAGAATGGACTGGTTATGAAGTGAGGGGATGAAAAATGATAGATGTTCGTCATTTGAGTAAAAAAATAAAAAGTACGTACGTATTAAAAGATATATGTTATCAATTTGAAGAAGGGAAAATTTACGGATTATTTGGAAAAAACGGATCTGGAAAGACGATGTTACTACGTGCTTTGGCGGGTTTAATTGTTCCGACTGAGGGTGAAGTCGTGATAAATGGGAAAGTGTTACATAGGGATATATCATTTCCGTCTAGTATTGGGATAATTATAGAAAATATGGAACTTTTACCTCAATACGATGCATATACAAATCTTTATATTCTGTCAAAGGTTAAAAAAGTTGCTTCAGAAGGAGAGATTAGAAAGGCACTTCATCGTGTTGGCTTGGATCCATTTTTAAAAACAAAAGTAAAAAAATATTCATTAGGAATGAAGCAACGTTTGAATATTGCCCAAGCTATTTTTGAAAAGCCGCATATCATTTTATTGGATGAGCCTACAAATGCAATTGATGATGAAGGAGTCGAACTCGTTCAGCAAATTCTTTTAGAAGAGAAAAAAAGAGGAGCCACTATTATTCTAGCAAGCCATATCAAAGAAGATTTACAACATTTATGTGACGTTGCTTTAAAAATGAGCGAAGGGAAGCTCCTTCTATGAATAAAGGGAAACTTGCTATTTTTTTGAGTATTATTCTCTTGTCTATCGCTGTTTTTACCTTTCAATATACAAATATTTTTGATGATAAACAACTAAAGCAGATAGTCATACAATCGGGTGATTATGTTGTTGGAAGAAACATGGATGAGGGAGTATATGATGTAATCGTATTAAATGGACAAGTAAAGTTTATGCAGATGAAAATGAATGAGGGAGATCGATGGCTGGCTGTTCGTTTGCGTCATGGAGAGCATGTATATGTAGAAGGGGATGGGAAAGTTCGTCTTCAGCCCTCACGATTTGAAAAAATAGAGGAAAGAGGGGATGGGATTTATCAAATTAAACATTCTGGTTTCTATGTTGTAGGCAGGCAAATTCCCGAAGGAGAATATATAATCACTTATTTGAGCAAGAATACAGAAGAAAAACCGTTTGTCCAGCTTTTATCGTCAAAGCGTGATGTCATTCATACGTATGATTTTCAAAATAGTAAAGATAAATATTACAAAGTAGTTTGCAAAAAAGGACAGATTTTTGAAGTGTACAAAAATTTATTTGCTGAGTCGAAACATGTGTTTGTGATTCTTAAAAAAACGTAAAATATTTAGCTAATGACTGCATAAATCAAATTTATAGAGAAGAGTACATAAGTTGCAATAAAGCATTTCCGATTTTTCGTTTCGGTTTTCATCTATATACATCCAAATTGACGTTTTAACCTCTGATTTACGCAGTACACCCGATGCGACGCAACACCTCATCCGGGTGTTGTAGAACGTACTGTTCAAAACGAGTAATGGATTGGGCCATGTCGTTTTGATCCTTGTGAAAAACGTTGGCAATCACTTCATCTTTCAACCACTTCCACAGCCGTTCAATCGGGTTCAACTGTGGAGAATACGGTGGCAAAAAGATGAAATGAAACGCATCGCCTTCCTCGCCATCAAGAAAGGCTTGCACCATCTTGGCATGATGAATGCGTGCGTTGTCCAACACAAGCACGAGGAATCGATCCACATATTTCTCTTTCAATCGACGCAAAGAGCCAAGGAACGTTTCGGCATTGGCGGATGATGCACGATGAAACACCGCATCGCCTTGTTGAACGTCAACTGCACCAAAAATGGACACATGGTCATGGTGTCCGTAGCTTGGCACCTGTTTCTGATTCCCTACTTCTGCCCATGTCGTACGTAGCGCTTGATAAGCGCGAACATGTGTCTCATCCACATAAAACAGCATGGCATTCTCGGTAATTAGTTTTTTTTTATAAATTCGAGTTCCTTTTGAAAAGCAGCTTGATGTTCTGGATTCCCTTTCACAAGCTTATAAGTCGGACGTGTCCATGACAAACGAAGACGATGCAATAACTTACGAATGCCTTCACGTGACATCGAAACGCCATAGGTATGTTGGATGTAAGATTGTAAAATACGCGTGTTCCATGATGAAGCAATGCCCCAGCCAGCATCCACAGGTGTAGTAGTTAACACGAGTTGTCTGATTTCTTGTTGTTGTTGTTCTTCCGTAAGAAATGGCACACGACCAGGCGGCAACCGACGATCGAGTAGATGATCGAGCCCACCCTCATTAAAACGTGCAACGTAGAGGGCAACCGATTGACGGCATACATTGACCATTTTCGCGACATCTTTACCGAGGTGACCTTCCATGACAAGACGAACAGCGGTCACTCGAACACGAAGAGAAGCATCTTTGATTTTCCGTTCTTGTTTCCGAAGTGTTCGAGGTGTCCAACCGTGATCATTTGTGATTTTCAAACGTTTCATGCCAATTCCGCTCCTTTTGTATAGAAATACTTAGGAGCAGTATAGCCATGAAAAAAGATGTTCATACAGAAGTCATTACTTTAAAGTGCATGTATATATATGCTGAGGTTCAGAGCGGGATATTAGAATACAAAGGTTTGCAAGCAAATTATAAGTTGGATGTTGATTGGAATTTATTTGATAATGATAATGCAGTAGCGGATACAAAATTTATCAATCCTAAGAGTGGTTACAAAGTAGCTGTAAGGTTAGAAATGTGGAAAAATAATAAAATGCAAGGATACAAATATCAAGAGGATAAGGAATGGGCTCAAGCAACTTATTCTTGGACAGGTGTGGATGTCTATCAAAGTCGCCATTCCATTAATGATACAGCTACGAATAAAGAGTTAGTTGTCCGTTCATTACGTGATGATTGATGCCTTCTGTAAAACGAAAATAAATAAGCCTCATGCTTATTTATTTTCGTTTCATTTTGATTTATCGCGTTTGTGGAAGGTGGTTTATATGTCCTTTCAATCTTTTAAGAGTCAATGGCGTGCTCATCCATTTACAACTGCCTTTGCAGTTTTAGGTTTAGTTATATCACTACTGATGATTTCAATCGGTATTTCTAGTATAAATTATTCTCATTTACTTCAAAGACAGCTTGAGCAATATGTTCCGCCGCATGCAACAAAGCTAATGGTAGCATTTTCACATGAACCAACATGGAATGATCTTTTTCGATTGTTTGACAATATAGATCAGGAAACAGGGATTATATTAGAAGGTGCGGCTCTTTTGCATGATGGCATGCCCATAATGGTGACCCCGGAACATGTAAGGGAGTCTGTTGAACCTCGTCTACCTATAAAAGAAGGACGCTATTTTACCAAGAAAGAAATGAAAAGCGGAGAAAAAGTAGCCCTTATAGGATCCGAATGGGAAAAAGATACAACGATCATTGGGAATGAGCGCTATATTGTCTTATCGGGTGAGCGATACAAGTGTATTGGGATAATTGGGATAATGGGAGAAAATTCAAGATTATTGGATTCACAAGTTCTTATTCCAATGACGTCATTACCGCCGAGTGTTATTAGTAAATTATTAAGTCAGCAGCAAATTACATTGACACTCTATAATGCTAAAAAAGATACGTACAAGGATGAAAAATCTATTCGTATGCAAGCAGAGAAGTTATTTCCACAAGCAAGCATTGATTCTTTTCCATACGAAGCACAGTTATCGTTCCGAATTGATATTGGTGATCGCCTCATGCTTATCGTTCTTATTTACTTACTTTCTTTAGTTAATGTTGTGAATTTATCGTTTTATTGGGTACAAGAGAGAATATATGAAATTGGAATAAGGAAAGCGTTCGGATATACGAATCGCGACATCGTTTTTATGATTTTTAGTGAGATGGTTGTATTATGTAGTATTGCAGTCGTTTTTGGGTATGGTGTGCAATGGCTATTTCAGCATATATTTGAAAAATGGGTAGGATTCCCATTACATATTTCTTTGTTGCACTTTTCAGCAGCAATTGGATTTGTTTTTTGCTCATCACTAACTGCAATTATCGTTCCAGCTTTTCGTGCTTTTTGTGTGCAACCTATTCATGTCATACATAAAAAGTAGAAATTGAGGAGATAAAAAATGAAGTATATGCTACTCAATTTGAAAAGCATGTGGCAAAGAAAATGGATCATAGCATTAATGATCGTTCAACTCATTGTATCGTTTTGGGTCATCAATCATGCGCTGATCACAATCGAGACAATTCGTTATCAACAAAAACAACTATTTTCTGTTACACATATGAAAGAAGAAACGACCATTCGATTGTTTATTCCAGATGGTGACGATAGTCAATGGTTTGTAGAGAGATTTCGCAAGCTTGAAAAATTTATAAAAACAATACCAAATGTAAAGGGATACGGATCTTTTGAAGAAACGACGATTAGTCCACAAAACTTCGCAAATAAAACACGATACATGCGAAAAAATGAACAATTGTATGCAAATACTCGTATGGAATCGTATACAGATAGTACAAAAATTATATATTTCGACTATGACATATATCGTCTTTTTTCAAAGTTTCAATTAATGAAAGGAAGGGAACTGAGCAAAGAGGACTTTGAGAAAACAAACAAAGATGTGATTCCTATTTTAATAGGATATGATTATCGCGATGTATTTCACATTGGAGATCGGTTTCAAGCTCTAGCTGGATTAGGAGAGAATGCGTTTTTTGTTACATACGAAGTCGTTGGGATATTGGAACAAGGGGCGAAATGGTTATCCGCCAATGATTATCTTATTGATCACGCGAATGAGCTAGATCGTTTTTTTGTCGCTCCATATTTTCCTGAGGAAAGAGATGGAAGACCGATGGATGTTGCAGTGCGGCTAAACAACCTATTTTTGCAGTTATCTGATAAGCGGGAGTTTTCATCTGTCGAAAAAACTATCGAACAGAAAGGGAAAGAGCTTGGTATTTATCCGACGTTAAAAACAATTTCCAATGAGATGGAAGAGTATAAAAATAATACAAAACAAAGCGCCCGATTTACTTTTATGGTTGGCTTGTTTTTCGTTGCTGTTACACTCATTGGGGTAATTTCTGTGACGATATCTTCTATCCAAGCACGTAAATACGATATTGGGGTCATGATGGTGACTGGGGCGAGCAAACGTGATATCGAGCGAATAGTTGTGATGGAATTGTTTTTACTTGTGATGACTTCAGCCATTATCGGTGTTGTGCTAAGTTATTGGACAGAATGGCAAGATACATTTTTTGAATATAACATTCGTTTGCAAGCGTTCACTTGGTCGTTGTACGTAAAAATTATGGTTGTTTCATGTTTTATCGTTTTGCTATCTTCATTTATTCCACTTTGGAACGTAAATAAATTAGCATTGCGCAATTTGGTGGAAGGGAGGGAATAAATAGATGTTCATTGAATTACAAAATATAACAAAAATATACGGTAAGGATGAATACGCGACGAAGGCGCTAAGTCAGGTAAGTCTACAAATTGAACATGGAGAGTTTATTGCAATTATGGGACCTTCTGGATCGGGAAAATCGACTTTACTACATATTATCGGATGTATGGATGTCCCGACAGAAGGAGTATATCGACTTGAAGGGGAAGATGTAACGAGATTAAATGACAGACAGCTAAGTGATATTCGCAATAAAAAAGTCAGTTTTATTTTTCAACACTTTGCATTAATGACAAACTTCACTGTATTTGAAAACGTTGAACTCCCATTATTAAAACGAAACATGTCAAAAAAGGAGCGACGCGAAAAAGTTGAATATTACTTAAACAAGCTTGGCATTTTTCATTTGCGACAAAAGAATGTTTCTAAGCTATCGGGGGGACAGAAGCAACGAGTTGCTATTGCGAGGGCGATGGTAGCGGAAACGAACATCGTTTTAGCTGATGAACCGACAGGATCGCTTGATCGTCAAAATGGTGAGAAAGTAATGGAGCTCCTTCAGCAAATGAACGAAGAGGGGAAATGTATCATTGTCATTACACATGATGAAAAAATAGCTTCTTATGCTAATCGCATGATTTATCTTAGTGATGGATGCATTCAGCTAGATAAGGGAAAGGGGTAGTGTGAATGAGCAGAAAGTTGTTGCTTTTGTTCGGCAGTCTTACGTTTATTGTTTTGTTAGGTATATTTTATTATACGTTCATATACAAAGAGACTTTTGAATCATCCGCAGAGGGATTATTTTTACCTGAACAGTATGAGGAAAAATATCGTGTTTTCGAAGCAACCATTGAGGTGAATAAAATAAAGTACGAAAAGTTGCATATTAACCATCGCATTCAGCTCAAAGGCGGTAGTTTGACATATGAGCTGTACGATCCAAAAGGAAATATCATCGATCGAGGGGAAGTCACGATTGCGCAACCGTTAAATAAGCAATTGAATGTAACGCCACAAAAAGGAGTATGGAGGGCGAAATATTACACAAACAAAGATACAGATGGAAAATACATATTGATATTTAAATCTGGTGAGAAATAAAATATGTCGATAACTACTGACTTTCCTATACAACAAGCCAACTACCTACATCATATAAAAGTTGAGATAAGGGACGTCCGATGAAGGATGTCCCTTCTTTTTGTTTATGGTACACTAATAGAGGAAAGAGAGGGACGATCGTGAAACAAGCGAAGACGAATGCTGTGCGCATGCTTGATCGCGCACATGTGCCGTATGAACTGTTGACTTACGAATATACAGATGGACAAATTGATGGGATATCCGTTGCGAGAAAAATTGGACAACGTGAAGAGATGGTGTATAAAACGCTTGTCACAAAAGGGGCGAGCGGTCAACTTTACGTATTTGTTATCCCTGTCGCCGCAGAACTAGATTTAAAAAAAGCGGCGACCGTTGTCGGTGAAAAAAGTGTGCATATGTTGCCTGTGGCGGATATCGAAAAAATGACAGGGTATGTGCGTGGCGGTTGTTCGCCAATTGGAATGAAAAAAATGTATGCCACATATGTCGACGAATCGGCGCTTTTGCACGAACAAATCATTGTGAGTGCAGGGAAAATCGGCATGCAAATGAAACTTTTTGTTCAAGATTTATTAAAGTTAACGAAAGGGAAAACCGCACATGTCATCAAAGCGTAGGAGGGTTGGCGCATGAGAATGACAAAAGAGGAAGAACGTCAATGGCTAAAGCAACGCATGGAAGAAGGGCTGTTGACAGACGACAATCGCTTGCTTTGGGAAATGATTTTGCCGAGTCGCTTAAAGCGCATGTATGATGTGTTAAGCGAACGAACAAGATATATTACGATTTTGACGGAAGCGGTTGATGATCCGCACAATCAAGCAGCGGTGTTACGTTCAGCCGAGGCGTTTGGCATTCAAGACGTTCATGTTGTCGCCGGAGCCGCTCCGTTTGAACCGAATAAATGGGTGACGCGACATGCGGACAAATGGTTAACCGTGCATAAACATTCATCGATTGAACAGGCCATTCGCCACCTCCAACAAAACGGCTATCAAGTATATGCAAGCTATTTAGGAGAGGGAACGATTCCGCTTGAACAAATCAACGTATCGAAGCCAACGGCGCTTTTGTTCGGAAATGAGCATCGCGGAGTATCGGAAGAGGCGCTTGCTTTGTCGGATGGGAAGTTTATCATTCCGATGAACGGCTTTGTGCAAAGCTTTAATATTTCCGTTGCTGCTGCCATCTCTCTGTACGATGTCACGAAGCGAGCAAAACAAGAGGCGAATGGGCGCTACTGTTTGTCGCTTACGGAAAAGAAGGAAATATATGATCATTGGATGAAACTTTCGCTTAGTCCGCGGTTAAGAAAAATGGTGGAAAGTCAAATGGGAGGACGCAATGATTGAAGCGGTGATTTTTGATTTAGATGGCGTCATTGCTAATACAGTCGAGTTATATTATATTGCGACAAAACGTGTCGCGGATGAAATTGGAGTGCCGTTTGATCGACAGCTTAATCAAAAGCTACAAGGCATGAGCAGACAGGCGATGGTTGAGGCGCTTCTTGGTGAAAAAGCGCATGAATGGACGGAAGAAGAAAAGCGAGCTCTTGGCGACCTTCGCGGTCAATATTATCGCGAGTTGATCGAGCAATTGTCGCCAAATGACGTGTTGCCGGGAATGAGGGATCTTCTTTGCGACATTCAGCGCGACGGCGTCCCGATGGCACTCGCATCGTCAAGTTCAAACGCACGTATTGTTGTTGAACGTCTTGGCGTACATTCTTTTTTTGACGTCATTGTCGATGTAAAAACAATTACGCGCATGAAGCCGGATCCAGAAATTTTTTTAACAGCTGCGAAAGAGCTTCATGTCGATCCGTCTTGTTGTATCGCCATTGAAGACGGAGAGGCGGGTATGAAAGCGATTAAGCAAACAAATATGTTTTCCGTCGGCATCGGAGCTCATTTAGCTCTACTATCTCCTGATTGGCTCGTTCAACAGACAACACAATTGACGTGGGGAGAGTTAAAAAAACGGTTTATGCAAAAAGCTGGTCAATGACGACCAGCTTATTTTGCGCCTAATATTTGTTTTGCTTTTTCAACACGTTCTTCTGATGGTGTCGGGATGCCTTCAAGCGGATATGTCAGCCCGAGCGCTTTCCATTTGTACACGCCGAGTTGATGATACGGAAGCACCTCAATTCTTTCGACGTTGCGTAACGTACGAATGAAGTCAGCTAAGCGATGTAAATCTTCTTCATCGTCTGTGACGGTTGGAACGAGCACATGACGAATCCAGACGGGTACGTTTCGCTCAGATAATAAACGAGCAAAAGCTAAAATATGTTCATTTGTTTTTCCTGTTAGTTTCCGATGTTTTTTTTCATCGATATGTTTTAAATCTAGCAAAATTAAATCTGTATATTGAAGCAATTCATCAAGCTTTTGTTGGAACGACGGCTCCGTCGTATAACATCCCCCTGATGAATCAATCGTTGTATGAATGCCAAGTTGCTTACAGCGACGAAAAAGTTCAATTAAAAAATCGATTTGTAAAAGTGGCTCTCCGCCACTTACTGTAATCCCGCCGCCAGATGCTTGCATAAACGGCAAATATGTTTGGGCATCAGCGATGATTTCATCGACGGACATTTGCTTTCCTTTGCCAATTTCCCACGTATCTGCGTTGTGACAATATTGACAACGCAATAAACAGCCTTGGGTGAAAATGACATAACGAATGCCGGGACCATCCACTGTTCCGCACGATTCAATCGAATGAATAAATCCGTTCATATTGTTTTCCTCCTAGGTAGAAAGCTCCCACAATGTGTGGGAGCTTCCATTACATAGTTTCATGGAACGTCCGATTAATGACGTCAATTTGTTGTTCACGTGTTAATTTAATAAAGTTGACCGCATAACCTGATACGCGAATGGTCAGTTGCGGATATTTTTCAGGATGTTCCATCGCGTCAAGTAACGTGTCGCGGTTAAAGACGTTGACGTTTAAGTGATGACCGCGTTTTTGCGCATAGCCATCTAAAATCGCCACAAGGTTTTGAATGCGTGTCGCGTCATCCTTACCGAGCGCTTTTGGTACGATCGAGAACGTGTTCGAAATGCCGTCTAATGCATATTCATACGGTAATTTAGCGACAGAGCTTAATGACGCAAGCGCTCCTTTCGTATCGCGACCATGCAATGGGTTAGCACCAGGTGCGAACGGCTCGCCAGCGCGACGACCATCAGGCGTATTTCCTGTCTTTTTGCCATATACGACATTTGATGTGATCGTTAAAATCGATGTTGTATGCTTCGAATCGCGATACGTTTTATGTTTGCGCAATTTTGTCATAAAGCGCTCAACAATATCGACCGCAATCGCATCGACGCGATCATCGTTGTTGCCGTATTTCGGGAAGTCGCCTTCAATTTCAAAGTCGACAGCTAAGCCATTTTCGTCGCGAATGGTTTTTACTTTTGCATATTTCATTGCGCTAAGTGAGTCAGCAACGACAGAAAGACCAGCAATTCCCGTTGCCATCGTGCGCAAAATGTGCGTATCGTGAAGCGCCATTTCGATTCGTTCATAACAATATTTATCGTGCATGTAATGGATGACGTTTAATGTATTAATATACAACTCTGCTAGCCATTCCATGACGTTATCGAATTTGCGCATCACTTCTTCATAATCTAAGTATTCAGATGTGATTGGCGCAAATTCTGGCCCGATTTGCACTTTTAGCTTTTCGTCAACCCCGCCGTTAATTGCGTACAATAATGCTTTCGCAAGGTTTGCGCGCGCACCGAAAAACTGCATTTGTTTACCTATGCGCATGGCGGATACGCAGCATGCGATGCCGTAGTCGTCACCAAACTCAGGACGCATTAAATCGTCATTTTCATATTGAATGGAGCTTGTTTGAATCGACATTTTTGCACAATATTTTTTAAATGCTTCTGGTAATTTTGTCGACCAAAGAACCGTTAAGTTTGGTTCTGGCGCTGGACCTAAGTTGTCAAGCGTATGCAAGAAACGGAATGAGTTTTTTGTCACAAGTGGACGGCCATCAATAGCGACACCGCCGATCGACTCTGTTACCCACGTTGGGTCACCGCTAAATAACTCATTATATTCTGGTGTTCTTGCGAATTTTACGAGGCGCAATTTCATGACGAAATGGTCAACAAGCTCTTGCGCTTCGCGTTCAGTTAATGTTCCTTCTTGCAAGTCGCGTTCAATATAAATATCTAAAAATGTGGAGACGCGACCTAAGCTCATTGCCGCACCGTTTTGTTCTTTAATCGCAGCAAGATAGGCGAAATACAACCATTGAAAAGCTTCATGTGCGTTGCGCGCTGGTTTGGAAATATCGTAGCCGTAGCTTGCTGCCATTTCTTTTAGTTCTTGCAGGGCGCGAATTTGTTCAGCTAATTCTTCGCGGAGACGAATGATGTCTTCGCTCATTGTGCGCGCACCTGTGTTGCGTAAATCTTTTTTCTTCTCTTCAATGAGGCGATCTACACCATATAACGCTACGCGACGGTAGTCACCGATAATGCGACCGCGTCCATAGGCGTCAGGAAGTCCTGTAATGATTCCTGCTTTGCGTGCGGCTTTCATTTCGTCTGTATATACGTCAAATACGCCTTGGTTATGTGTTTTGCGATATTGCGTAAAAATTTTCTTTACTTCATCGCTTACTTGATATCCATAAGCTTCGCATGCTTGCTCAGCCATGCGAATCCCACCAAATGGCATAAGTGCTCGTTTAAACGGCTCATCTGTTTGAAAACCGACGACTTTTTCAAGTTCTTTATTTAAATAACCAGGTCCATGCGACGTAATCGTCGATACGATTTCCGTATCCATGTTGAGAACGCCGCCTTTTTCGCGTTCTAACTTTGAAAGCTCCATCACTTGTTCCCACAGTTTTTTCGTCGCTTCTGTCGGACCTTGTAAAAATGATTCATCCCCTGTGTAAACGGTTACGTTATTTAAAATAAAATCACGAACGTCAATTTCCCTTTTCCATTTATCACCTTTGAACGTTCTCCATGCGTCCGTCAACGTTTCATTCACAGTAAGTAGCGTCATAATAATCTCCTCCCAATCATCAGAATAAAAGTACCCCCTATATAAAGAATACTACTTTTTTACATGACGAGGAGAAAGAAGGATTGACGAATTTGTGAAACATTGATCAAAAATATTTTCTAAAATAAAGATTTTTCCAAAAATTATTTTTATAAAATTTGTTGCATAAAAACAATAAAGCTGATAATATGTGAAACATAGAGAGCATAACATGTTTATACACAAATATTTATTATTTTACAACAAATAGTAAGGGGGATAAAGTTGATGAAAAAAGGAATGATGGCAACACTTATTTTTATACTTATGTTTGCGCTTGTAGGGTGTGGCAGTTCAACAGAAAAAACAGCAACAACAGAAAAGAAAATTACAGTTGTGACAGACGCGGCGTTTGCTCCATTTGAGTACATGGATAAAGGTGAAATTGTCGGCTTTGATGTCGATTTATTAAAAGCAGTCATGAAGGAAGCAGGATTAGCATATGAATTAAAAAACATCGGCTGGGATCCATTGTTTGCGGCTATTCAAGGAAAAACAGCGGATATGGCCGTTTCAGGTATTACAATTAACGACGACCGAAAACAAACGTATGACTTTTCGATTCCGTATTTTGAATCGACACATATGATTCTCGTGAAAGAAGGAAGTTCGATTAAAAGCGCGAAAGATTTACAAGGAAAAGTTGTCGGTGTTCAAAATGGTACAACGGGACAAGAAGCCGTTGAAAAAATTTTAGGAAAAGAGAATCAAAATATTAAAAAGTTTGAGAATACAGTCGTTGCGATTATGGACTTGTTAAACGGCGGTGTGGAAGCCGTTGTAACAGATAATGCTGTTGCGAACGAATATGTAAAAAATAATCCAGATGCCAAGATTGTAGCATTTGAGGATCCTGAACATTTTGAATCTGAATTTTACGGCTTCATGTTCCCGAAAGGAAGCGAGTTAAAGCAAAAAGTAGACGAAGCGTTGAAAAAGGTAATTGAAAACGGAACGTATACAGAAATTTATAAAAAATGGTTTGGGACAGAACCGAATATTGAATCATTACAACAACAGCAATAACGTCGAAGTAAAAATTGCGTAACTGCAAGCAGTTACGCAATTTTTACAAGAAGAAAGGTGATAGATGATGGATTTTCGTTTCAATATTATTTTGGAATATGCACCGTTTTTCTTCAAAGGAGTACTATGGACAGTCGGTTTATCGTTAGTCGGTATTTTTTTCGGGACGATTCTTGGTTTGGCGATTGGGCTAGGAAAAATGGTTCAAAACCGCCTCGTCCGTTTGCCGTTTGATTGGTACGTTCATTTTTTCCGTGGAACGCCATTATTTGTACAAATTTTACTTATTCATTTTGGCATCATGCCGATGTTTACCGCCCAACCGAACCCGCTCGTATCGGGAGCGATTTCGTTATCTTTAAATGCGGCCGCGTATATTGCTGAGATTTTCCGCGCTGGTATTCAATCGATTGATCGTGGGCAAATGGAAGCGGCACGTTCGCTTGGAATGACGCATGTACAAGCGATGCGTTACATCATTTTACCACAAGCGATCAAGCGCATGATCCCGCCACTTGGTAACGAATTTATCGTCCTTATTAAAGATTCATCGCTTGCGGCAATCATTGCGGCGCCTGAACTGATGTACTGGGGACGAGCGATGCAAGGGCAATATTATCGCGTATGGGAACCGTACTTAACCGTTGCGCTTATTTACTTAGTGCTTACCCTCTCATTAAGCAAGTTGCTACATCGGTTAGAAAGAAGGTATGATGCATGATTCGGGTTACAAATTTAAAAAAATCATACGGATCGCTCCAAGTGTTAAAAGGAATTGATGTGCACATTCATGAAAAAGAAGTGGTTGTTGTCATCGGTCCGTCTGGATCGGGAAAGTCGACGTTTTTACGTTGTTTAAACATGCTTGAAGATTTTGATGAAGGGGATATTGTTGTTGACGGATTTCATTTAAAAGATCCGAAAACAGACTTAAATAAAGTGCGGGAAGAAGTAGGAATGGTGTTTCAACGATTTAATTTATTTCCGCATATGACGGTGCTTGATAATATTACACTTGCTCCGATGAAAGTGCGCAAATGGTCGAAAGAGAAAGCGACCGAAAAAGCGTTACAACTGCTTGCGAAAGTAGGTTTACAAGATAAGGCGCACGTATATCCGGATTCTTTATCAGGCGGACAGGCACAGCGTGTAGCAATCGCTCGTGCGCTTGCGATGGAACCGAAAGTGATGCTATTTGATGAACCGACGTCTGCGCTCGATCCTGAAATGGTCGGGGAAGTGCTTGCGGTAATGAAGCAACTAGCTAAAGAAGGAATGACGATGGTCGTTGTGACGCACGAGATGGGGTTTGCCCGTGAAGTCGGGGACCGCGTTCTCTTTATGGACGGTGGAGTGATCGTAGAGGAAGGAACACCACAACAAATTTTTGATGCGCCACAACATGAGCGAACAAAGTCATTTTTATCGAAAGTGTTATAGAAAAAGGTGTCCCGTTTGCCAGGACACCTTTCTTTTGTTGTATAAAAATTCGAGTTCAGAGAGCTGTCTAGCTCCGATCGCCCTATTTATGCTAACAACTGTTTGTCTAAAGCCACTTCAACTGGAACGTAGTCGTAACCGAGGTCGCGTGCGACAGCTTCGTACGTGATTTCTCCGTTTGCCACGTTCACACCAAGGCGTAACGCCGAGTTGTCTGCGACAGCTTTGTGTACACCTTTGTTCGCAATTTGTAATGCGTATGGCATCGTAACGTTTGTGAGCGCAAGTGTAGATGTGCGTGGAACCGCCCCTGGCATGTTTGCAACTGCGTAGTGAACGACACCGTGTTTCACGTATGTTGGGTTGTCGTGTGTCGTCACATGGTCGCTCGTTTCGACAATGCCCCCCTGGTCGATTGCTACGTCAACGATGACCGAACCTGGCTGCATCGCTTTTACCATTTCTTCTGTCACAAGCTTTGGTGCTTTTGCTCCAGGGATTAATACGGCGCCAATGACAAGGTCAGACTCCGCCACCGCTTGTGCGATGTTCATAGGGTTAGACATCAATGTATTAATTTGGCTTCCGAAAATATCGTCAAGTTCACGCAAACGTTCCGCGCTTAAGTCGATAATTGTCACGTTTGCGCCTAAGCCGATTGCCACTTTTGCAGCGTTTGTTCCGACGACACCGCCGCCAATGATTGTCACTTTTCCACGGCTAACGCCAGGAACACCTGAAAGAAGGATGCCTTTTCCGCCTTTTGTTTTTTCGAGGAATTGTGCACCAATTTGCGCTGCCATACGTCCTGCCACTTCGCTCATCGGTGTTAAAAGTGGCAACGTACGACCAACTTGTACCGTTTCATAAGCGATCGCGATTACGCCTTTTTCTTTGAGGGCGCGCGCTAACTCTGGTTCCGCAGCAAGATGTAAGTATGTGAATAATACTAATCCTGGACGGAAATATTCGTATTCACTTGGTAGAGGTTCTTTGACTTTCATGACCATATCCGCTTGCGCCCAGACGTCTGCAGCACGTTCAACGATTTGCGCTCCTGCCTGAACGTAAGCCTCATTTGTGAAACCGCTTCCAATTCCTGCATCTTTCTCAATTAATACAGTATGTCCATTGCTGACAAATGACATGACGCCAGCAGGTGTAATAGCTACGCGATTTTCGTTATTTTTAATTTCCTTTGGAACACCAATAATCATGTGCTGTTTCCCCTTTCATGTTGTCTTTTTGTATTATCTACAGTATAAATGTTTTTTATCATTTGTTGTTTGTTTAGAAAAGAGAAAGAAAAAACGAGCTTTTGTGGATTTCCACAAAAGCTATGTTGTCCGATATTTGTCTAATTTCATATCGATATATAGTTTTACTTTTTCGCCCATGTTGCTTAAATCGATATTCCCGATTTCACTTATTCGTTTGAGACGATAAGCGAGTGTGTTCGGATGAATGTTCAGCGCTTTTGCTGTTTCGTTCACGTTGCTGTCAAAGTCGAGATATGTTTCAATCGTTTCGACTAAGTTGGTATGGTGCTGTGCATCATATTGTTTCAGCTTTTCGAGTGCTACGTTGTGGAAATCCCCATGTCGTTTTTTTTCAAAAAGTAAATCAAAAAATTGATACATGCCGAGATGCTGATAACCTTGAATATTCGCAAGTTGATGAGGGAAGGCACGTTTCATTTTTAACACCGTTTGCGCTTCCTCGTAGCTTTTTGCAATTTTTGTATAGCACTCGTACACATTTCCGAATGCCCCCATCATAATGTCCACGCGAAATCGCTCTCTCATTTGTGTCATAAATGAACGAAAAAATCGTTCAATGTGTGCTTCTCCATAGACGTCTGAACTTGGAGCAACGAGCACAATTAGTCGTTGGTGATCAATCGTATAAAGTGGGACGGCGAGTTGCTGTGTCGTTTTTAGTAAATAATCAATTTGTCTTTCTACTTGTGTTTGAATATGTTGTTGAAATTGAAAAATACCAACAGAAAAAAACGGATACACATGTACGTTTAATTGATGACATTGTTCAATTACTTCGTGAGGAGATGGAAAATGACCAGTCAATAGTTTCCAAAAAAATTCTTGAATCCGCTCTTCTTTTTTATGTTTGCGAATTTGTAGTTGCAATAACAAATTTTTTGCTGCTTTCGCTGCTTGTTTTAACAAGTCAAACTGTTGCTCCGTCCATGGTTCGTTCATTTCAATTGCCCAAATAAACCCGAGCACCTCTTTATTTCTCCAAATCGAAATGGCGATACGATTGCCGAGCCCTACTTCTGAAATTTCCGCGACACGAACAGGTTCCTCGCTTTGCAGGAGCCTTGGGATCACCCCTTCGCGCCATAAACTATTAATGACGCGTTCTGGCACGCGTCGGTGGATAATGGTCGCTGTACGAGCTGGATCGGTGTAATGCTCATGTCCACTATAAGCAATTAAGCGATGGTTTGCATCTTCAATCGTAATTGGACATTGCAACAACTCGCTCACACGATCTGCAAATTCCTCTAAACTTTCAAAATGAGTGGCAAAAGGATTCATCATATCCACTCCGTTTCTTATGTTGTTTTACGATTATTGTAGCACGTTTTATTGTTGTGCGTTGCATTTGTATGATGGAACGTATTACGATGGAATGGGAGGGATGACGATGAAGCAAGGAGTTATTAGTCTTGGTGAAGCGTTAATTGATTTTATTCCACTTGACGCAACAAATCTTGCGTATCAAAAAAGCCCAGGAGGAGCCCCAGCGAATGTCGCGGTTGGTGTCGCGCGGTTGGGTGCACCATCGACGTTTCTAGGGAAAGTGGGCCGAGATGTACTCGGTGTCTTTTTAAAAGAAACGCTTGATGAATACGGTGTAAATACGACTTGGCTTCAATTTAGTGATGATGTTCGTACAGGTGTCGTTTTTGTAACGCTAGCGGAAAATGGGGAACGAAGCTTTGACTTTTACATTAATCCAAGTGCCGATCGCTTTTTACGCGAAGAAGAAATAGATGAGTCGCTATTTCGTACACATCGCATTCTCCATTTTGGTTCGATCTCATTGATTAGCGAACCAGCACGCAGCGCAACAAAGCGGGCTGTCATGCTAGCTAAAGAAAACGGGATGATTGTTTCATATGATCCGAATTTGCGTCTCGGTTTATGGGAAAGCGAACAACAAGCTCGTCAAATGATTGTATCAATGTTACCAGAAGCGGATGTACTTAAAATTTCTGAAGAGGAATTGACGTTTATTACAGGGGAGAAAGATATACAAAAAGGTGTAGATGCCCTTTCTTCCTACAACATTCCGCTCATTGTCGTCACGCTAGGGGAAAACGGTAGTTATGCGTTTACGAAAGAAGGATCGGTATTTACCCCAGCTCTCAAAATAGAGGCAGTTGATACGACAGGAGCAGGTGACGCTTTTGTTTCCGGTATGTTGTATTGCTTGCATGAAAGAGAAGGCACAATGGATTCTCTATCGCTTGCGGAAGTTGAACAAATGACCCGCTTTGCAAGTGTTTCGGGAGCGCTAGCTGCATCAACAAAAGGAGCAATGACAGCGCTGCCAACACTCAGTGAAGTCGAGCACATCCTACGTGAAGGTTGGTTGAAATAATAGAAATTATGTTAAAACTTTTTCTTGTCAAATGTTCAGTTTTTTTCGTATGATGAAAGAAAAGGGAGTATTCCTTCAAATATGGAAGGCTGCTCCTTTTTCATTCATAAATAAAAGGTGATGAGGCGATGGAGCAAGATAAGCTAAAAAAAGTCGTTGAAGCAGCGAAATTGTATTATTTGCTAGACTACAATCAAAACGACATTGCAAAAAAGCTTGGTGTATCTCGGCCGACGGTGTCGCGTCTACTACAGCAAGCGAAAGAAGAAGGAATTGTAGAAATTAAAATTAACGATCCGGCTGAAGATATTCAACAGTTAGCAAGGCAAATTGAACAAAAGTTCAATATAAAAAAAGCAATTGTTGTATCTGTACCGGAACATCAAGATGGCATTATTAAGAAATATTTAGGGAAAGAAGCGGCAGAATACTTACGTTCGATTGTTAAAGATGGCGATATTATCGGTGTCACATGGGGAACGACGTTATATCACGTCGCATTACAACTGAAACATAAACATGTCAAAGACGTGAAAGTTGTACAATTAAAAGGTGGCGTCAGCTTATCAGAAACGAATACGTTTGCCTCTGATATTTTGCATTTGTTTGGAAGCGCATTCAACGCAACGGTGCATCATTTGCCGCTACCTGCGATCGTTGATCATGTCGTTGTGAAACAAGCGATGGAGGCTGACCGCCACATTCGTAAAATTCTCGACCTAGGACGCCAAGCGAATATTGCTGTCTTTACGATCGGACCAATTAAATCAGAGTCGTTATTGTTTCAACTCGGTTATTTTACAGAGGAAGATTTGCAAACAATTTATTCAAAAGCTGCTGGTGACATTTGTTCACGTTTTTTTGATCAAAATGGAAAACTATGTAGTGAGGAGTTAAATGCGCGCACGCTCGGTATTGAGCTAGAAGAACTGAAAAACAAGGAATACTCGATTGTGATCGCAGGAGGTATTCATAAAGTTGCTGGCATATACGGCGCATTGAAAGGGAAATATGCAAACGTATTAGTGACCGATCAATTTACTGCCGAATGTTTGTTAGAAAAAGAATAAAGAAGCGACAAATGGGGGAAAAGAAGAAAGCCCCCTTTATTTATGCAAAGAAGGAAGAAAGATTTAGTCAAACCATGAATTTTCTTTGACATTTGTTCATGTTAACGTTTACATATGTTCGTTTTCCTGTTATATTGATTACGTAATCAAAATTCAACTTATAGGAGTGTGCAACATGAATATCGTTTGGGGACTTGTTGGTATTGTCGTTGTCCTTGGAATCGCTTTTCTTTCTTCCAACAATCGTAAAGCGATTAATCCGCGAACGATTTTAGGTGGTCTTGCGATTCAAGTCGCTTTTGCGTTTATCGTTTTAAAATGGGAAGCAGGAAAAGCTGCATTACAATGGTTAACAAATGGTGTAACGAGCATTATTAACTATGCGAACGAAGGAATTAACTTTTTGTTCGGTGGCATGTTTGCGGCAAAAGGCATCGGATTTGTGTTTGCGTTCCAAGTGTTGCCCGTTGTTATTTTCTTCTCTGCGCTAATTTCTGTTCTTTACTATATCGGTGTCATGCAATGGGTCATTAAAATGATCGGTGGTCCGCTTGCAAAGTTGCTCGGAACGAGTAAAGCGGAGTCGATGTCAGCAGCAGCGAACATTTTCGTCGGTCAAACAGAAGCACCGCTTGTCATTCGTCCGTATTTATCAAAAATGACACAATCTGAACTGTTTGCGGTCATGACAGGAGGATTGGCATCTGTTGCTGGTTCTGTTCTTGTTGGTTACTCGCTTTTAGGTGTCCCGCTTGAATATTTACTTGCGGCAAGTTTCATGGCAGCGCCAGCAGGATTAGTCATGGCGAAAATGATTGTGCCAGAAACAGAGCCGATTAAAGAAGATGAACATTTTGAAATGGAAAAAGACGAAGAATCAACAAACGTCATCGACGCGGCTGCGCGCGGAGCAAGTGATGGCTTAAAGTTAGCATTAAATATCGGTGCAATGTTGTTAGCGTTTATCGCCCTTATTGCGTTAATTAACGGATTGCTTAGCGGCATCGGCAGTTTGTTTAACTATGATGGTTTAACGCTTCAAAAGATTTTAGGATTCTTGTTTGCTCCTATTGCGTTTGCGATCGGTGTACCTTGGTCTGAAGCGGTGACAGCTGGTGGATTTATCGGTCAAAAATTAATTTTAAACGAGTTTGTTGCGTATTCATCGTTTGCGCCACAAATTCCAGACTTATCAGCAAAAACGGTAGCGATTGTTAGCTTTGCGCTATGTGGATTTGCTAATATTTCTTCGATGGGTATTTTGCTTGGTGGGTTAGGAAGCTTAGCGCCAAATCGTCGCAGCGACATTGCGCGCATGGGTTTAAAAGCCGTTCTCGCTGGTATGCTTGCGTCATTGTTAAGCGCATCCATTGCAGGAATGTTTATTTAACCACGAAGCGCCTCGTACGCTTCAATCACATCAAATTTTAAGGAGGAATGCATGATGAACATTGCTAGCATGATTGATCATACGTTATTAAAGCCAGAAACAACGAAAGCACAAATTGAAAAGTTAGTGGAAGAGGCGAAAAAGTACGAATTTGCATCCGTATGCGTCAATCCAACATGGGTGAAATTTGCGGCTGAACGTTTGCAAGGAACGAAAGTAAAAGTATGTACAGTCATTGGCTTCCCGTTAGGAGCGACAACACCAGAAGTAAAAGCGTTTGAAACAAAACAAGCAATTGAAAACGGCGCACAAGAAGTCGATATGGTTATCAATATTGGTGCGTTAAAAGATGGCGATGATGAGCTTGTCGAGCGTGACATTCGTGCTGTTGTTGATGCAGCAAAGGGGAAAGCATTAACAAAGGTCATCATTGAAACAGCATTGTTAACAGATGAAGAAAAAGTGCGCGCATGCGAAATCGCTGTTCGTGCTGGTGCTGATTTTGTTAAAACATCGACCGGATTTGCAAGCGGTGGGGCAACGGTCGAAGATGTCGCATTAATGCGCAAAACAGTTGGTCCAAACGTTGGTGTAAAAGCATCTGGTGGTGTACGTAGTGCAGCGGATGCAAAAGCGATGGTTGAAGCAGGAGCAAACCGCATTGGTACAAGCTCTGGACCAGCAATTATGGACGGCACAACGTCAAACGAAGCATATTAATGGAGGCAGCCACATATGAAAGAAGTATTACTTAGTTTACTTGCAGGGCTTGTCGTTGGGATTTTATTTAAGTTTTTACGTTTGCCGTTGCCAGCTCCGCCTGTATTAGCAGGAATGATGGGGGTATTTGGCGTATATTTAGGTGGCGTTGTTGCAGATTGGTTAATGAAGACGTTTTTTAATTAAACAGCCCAAGAAGGGATGATCAACAATGAATGAACAACAGTTAATTGAAGCGGCAAAACAAGCGAGAGAGCGGGCGTACGTTCCGTATTCAAAATTTAAAGTGGGGGCAGCTTTGTTAACGAAAGATGGAAAAGTGTATGGTGGCTGTAACATTGAAAACGCCTCATACGGTTTATGCAACTGTGCGGAGCGTACCGCTTTATTTAAAGCATACTCGGAAGGCGACCATGAGTATGCGATGTTAGCTGTCGTTGCGGATACGGAGCGACCAGTCCCGCCATGTGGTGCATGCCGTCAAGTCATTGTTGAATTGTGTGATCCGGATATGCCCGTCATTTTAGCGAATATGAAGGGCGATGTGCAAGAAACGACAGTGAAAGAACTTCTCCCTGGAGCTTTTTCAAAAGAAGATTTGCGATAAGCGTCGGTTTTTCCCGACGCTTTTTGCATTGATACATAACAAAAAAGGAAATATAATCATGAGGAAGACGATTTGACAGATGACAACGGAGGGATGACATGAGTAAAGACATATCAAGAAACAAATTGCTTTGGATTGCAGGACTTGGTTGGCTATTTGACGCGATGGATGTCGGCATGCTTTCGTTTATTATGGCCGCCTTGCAAAAGGAATGGAATTTGACAGCTGAGCAAATGGGTTGGATCGGAAGTGTGAACTCGATTGGCATGGCGGTCGGTGCCCTCGTTTTCGGATTGTTAGCTGACCGCATCGGGCGAAAACAAGTGTTCATTATTACGCTTTTATTATTTTCGATCGGTAGCGGTTTATCTGCCCTTGCCACAACGTTAACGGTCTTTTTAATTTTACGCTTTTTTATTGGCATGGGGCTTGGAGGAGAACTTCCGGTTGCATCGACGCTCGTATCGGAAAGCGTGCCTGCACATGAGCGCGGAAAAGTGGTTGTTTTATTGGAAAGCTTTTGGGCAGGCGGTTGGTTAATAGCAGCGCTCATTTCATTTTTCATTATTCCATCGTATGGATGGCAAATGGCGCTCATTTTAGGAGCTGTACCTGCGTTATATGCGATTTATTTACGCATGAACTTACCAGATTCACAAAAGTTTATCGCGACAAAAATAGAGCGTCGTTCCGTTTGGCGAAATATTGCGGACGTTTGGGCAAAACCGTATGCAAAACAAACGACAATGCTTTGGATTTTATGGTTTGCGGTCGTCTTTTCCTATTACGGCATGTTTTTATGGTTGCCGAGCGTCATGGTCATGAAAGGATTTAGTTTAATTAAAAGCTTTGAATACGTACTTATTATGACGTTAGCACAATTGCCAGGGTATTTTAGCGTGGCATGGTTAATTGAACGCATCGGGCGAAAAGCGGTACTTGTTATATATTTAATCGGGACAGCGTTGAGTGCTTATTTCTTCGGAAATGCCGAGACAGCTACCGCATTAATGACATTTGGCGCATTGTTATCGTTTTTCAATCTCGGTGCTTGGGGAGCGCTTTACGCATACACACCAGAGCAATATCCAACGGTTATTCGAGCAACAGGGGCAGGGATGGCCGCTTCATTCGGACGCATCGGCGGTATTTTAGGCCCGCTTCTTGTTGGCTATCTCGTTGCACAAAACGTGTCGATCACGATGATTTTTGCGATGTTTTGTATCGCCATTTTCATCGGCGCGCTTGCTGTCTTTTTCCTAGGAAAAGAAACGAAACAACAAGAACTCGCATAATCATAAGAAAAGAAGCTATAATGGTATCATTGTAGCTTCTTTTTTTGAAAGGAGATATTTCATTTGGGTGTTTCTGTAGTCATTGCGACATATAACCGATTACTACCTTTAGCAGAATTACTAGAATCATTAAGCAAGCAAACGTATAAACCAACACAAGTCATTATTGTCAACGATGGGGGTTCATCCGTACAAGCCGCGGTTGATGCGTATCCTGAGCTTCCTATTGAGCTCATCCAATTGCATGAAAATGTCGGGCATGTTGAGGCGCGGAATATCGGTGTGCGTGCGGTGACAGAAGATTTTATTATGCTTTGCGATGATGACGATTTACTATTGCCGTGCCATATCGAGCGAATGATTGCGAATATGAATGATGCGGATTTTGTATATGCGGACGTAGAAATTTTCCATTATCGTATTGAAAACGGAATGCGCATACCGACAGATCGTTTTTTATTTGCATATGAATGTGATTTACAAGCGATGCGTTCATTTTCAACGTATGTCCCTTCAGGTAGCATGTATCGGCGCGTGATTCATGATATAATTGGTTATTTTGATCCGTACGTTCATAACTATTGGGATTGGGATTTCTTTTTACGTGTTGCAAAACAATTTCGCATCAAACGCGTACCGATAGCGAGCGTCCTTTATGCTTTTTCAAATGAAGGCGATCATTTATCGAAACAAATGAACGAAAAGAGACAAATGTATTTAAACCGATTAAGTGAAAAACATGAGCTTGGCGATTTACCGACGAAAAACTTTTGGCTTCTTCTATCGGAGCCGGAAGTGCAAAAACGGAAAGCAAAAAGTGAAATCATATGGAACGGTGAACCGTTTCGTTCACGGCTCGCTCATTTCGTTCGTTGTTAGGAGGAAACAAGATGTATAGGTGGAGCTTCCAGCAATTATTCATTTTGCTTTTGTTTTCCCCGCTCCTTGTTCGACATGTGTTCCATGGGCGAATCGTATTATTTTTATCGTTTGTTTGTTTCGCTTTCGGGACGGTCGCATTTGCAGAATATATGGTGAAGAAAAAAAGGAAACAAAAGTGGCTTTTTGCCGTTGCATTATTACTTAATGTACTTATTTTGCTTTGTTTTATCTTTATACAATGAGGGAGCAGAGTCTTTGCGAAGGCTCTGTTTTTTATTGACGAAAAAGGAATAAAAGAAGTGTGTGTCGAAAAACTAAGACGGTTCGATAGTTTCTACTTGACAAATAAACATTCCTATATGATAATTTATATCGAATTGTAATTGTTATAATTTAATTTCGCTTTCAGTCATATTTTTCGTATGACTGTAGCATACTACTAACATGCAAAAAAAATGAAGCAGGAGGATGATTCACAATGCCATTAGTAGGAAAACAAGTACAACCATTTAAGGCGATGGCGTTTCATAACGGAGATTTCATCGAGGTGACAGAAGAAAACTTAAAAGGAAAATGGAGCGTTGTTTGCTTCTATCCAGCGGACTTTACATTCGTTTGCCCAACTGAGTTAGAGGATTTACAAAACGAATATCCAAAGTTAAAGGAACTTGGTGTTGAAGTATACTCTGTTTCAACAGATACACATTTCACACATAAAGCATGGCACGACCATTCACCAGCAATCAGCAAAATCGAGTATGTAATGGTTGGTGACCCTTCACAAAAATTATCGCGCATGTTTGAAGTGCTTGATGAAGAAACAGGTCTTGCACAACGTGGTACGTTCATCATCGATCCAGATGGTGTCATTCAAGCAGTTGAAATTAACGCTGACGGCATTGGTCGCG
Organism: Anoxybacillus eryuanensis; assembly: GCF_051200995.1. Taxonomy (NCBI): domain Bacteria; kingdom Bacillati; phylum Bacillota; class Bacilli; order Caryophanales; family Anoxybacillaceae; genus Anoxybacillus; species Anoxybacillus eryuanensis. The sequence goes on from NZ_JBPODS010000006.1 coordinate 28,453, forward strand.
ATGCAAGCACAATCGTAAACAAAATTAAAGCAGCACAATACGTGCGCAACAATCCTGGTGAAGTATGCCCAGCAAAATGGCAAGAAGGCGGCGAAACGCTTAAGCCAAGCCTTGACCTTGTAGGTAAAATTTAAGGAGGCTTATGTAAATGATATTGGATGCGGAAATTAAAGCACAGCTCGCCCAATATCTACAGTTGATGGAAAATGACATTGTGTTAAAAGTAAGCGCGGGAGACGATGAAGTTTCCCGCGATATGCTTGCTTTAGTCGATGAACTCACCACAATGTCATCGAAAATCAAAGTAGAAAAAACAACGCTAGAGAGAACGCCAAGTTTTAGCGTTAATCGTGTTGATGAAGACACAGGCGTTGTATTTGCGGGCGTGCCTTTAGGACATGAATTTACTTCTCTTGTGCTTGCATTGCTTCAAGTGAGTGGAAGACCGCCAAAAGTAGATGAAGCGGTCATTGAACAAATCAAACATTTAAAAGGGACGTATCGCTTTGAAACATACGTCAGCTTAACGTGCCATAATTGTCCGGATGTCGTGCAAGCATTAAACGTTATGAGCGTATTAAATCCGAACGTCTCCCATACGATGATTGATGGGGCAGCATTTAAGGAAGAAGTTGAACAAAAAGACGTAATGGCGGTGCCAACTATCTTTTTAAATGGCGAACCGTTCGCAAGCGGTCGGATGTCGCTTGAGGAAATTCTTGCGAAGTTAGGAAGTACGCCGGATGCTTCGGTCTTTGCGGACAAAGACCCGTTTGATGTGCTTGTCATCGGTGGAGGTCCTGCTGGTGCGACAGCGGCGATTTATGCGGCGCGTAAAGGTATTCGTACAGGAATTGTTGCAGAACGCTTTGGCGGTCAAATTTTAGATACGTTAGGCATTGAAAACTTCATTAGTGTGAAATATACAGAAGGTCCGAAGCTTGCCGCAAGCCTTGAGGAACATGTGAAACATTATAACGTCGACATTATGAACTTACAACGTGCCAAACGGTTAGAAAAGAAAGACCTTATTGAAGTAGAACTTGAAAACGGGGCTGTTTTAAAAAGTAAGGCGGTCATTATCGCTACAGGTGCACGTTGGCGTAATCTCGGCGTTCCGGGTGAAGCGGAGTTTAAAAATAAAGGAGTCGCTTACTGCCCACATTGTGACGGTCCGTTATTTGAAGGAAAAGATGTCGCAGTCATCGGCGGAGGTAACTCTGGCGTTGAAGCCGCGATTGATCTTGCCGGCATTGCTAAGCATGTGACGGTTCTTGAATTTGCACCAGAATTAAAAGCGGACGCAGTGTTGCAAGATCGTTTGTACAGCTTACCGAACGTCACGGTCATTAAACATGCACAAACAAAAGAAATTACAGGTACAGACAAAGTGAATGGCCTCACATATATTGATCGCGCAACAGGCGAAGAGCGCCATATTGAACTTCAAGGTGTATTCGTTCAAATCGGGCTTGTGCCGAATACAGAATGGTTAGAAGGAACGGTAGAACGCAATCGCTTTGGCGAAATTATCGTCGATAAGCGCGGTGCGACAAACGTTCCTGGCGTCTTCGCTGCTGGCGATTGTACAGATAGCGCATATAAACAGATTATCATTTCCATGGGCTCAGGCGCAACAGCTTCTTTAGGGGCGTTTGACTACTTAATTCGAAATTAACATAACCCCTTAACTCGCTTTACTTTATGATAGTAAAGCGAGTTTTGTTTTTCCCTCCCCCTTGACTCTCCTATTTTAGTTTGATACAATATCAACCAAATGAAATACAGGTGCAACGATGAAAGATGGATAGTAGCTAAGTTTGTTCTTTTGTAGCGAGCTAGGGATGGTGGAAGCCTAGCAAAGACACTTAGTGAAACGGCAGTCTGGAGTTGCTTCACGCAAAAGTGGATGCGCTATGCATCAACTAGGGTGGAACCGCGGGAGTTACGCTCTCGTCCCTAGGCGAAAGGCCTAAGGATGAGAGCGTTTTTTGTTTACATTTGACAAAAGGAGGATGAAAGATGTCGGTAACGATGGATCAAATTGTAGCACATGCGAAGCATCGTGGTTTTGTTTTTCCTGGCTCAGAAATTTACGGCGGATTAGCGAATACGTGGGATTACGGTCCATTAGGGACAGAGTTGAAAAACAACATTAAACGTGCATGGTGGAAAAAGTTCGTTCAACAATCGCCGTATAACGTCGGTTTAGATGCGGCGATTTTAATGAACCCACGCACGTGGGAAGCGTCAGGTCATTTAGGAAACTTTAATGATCCGATGATTGACTGTAAGCAATGTAAAGCGCGTCATCGGGCGGATAAGTTAATTGAAAGCGCGCTTGAAGCAAAAGGCATTGAAATGGTTGTCGATGGGCTTCCGTTTGAAAAAATGGAGCAGCTCATTCAAGAGCACGACATTGCGTGTCCGGATTGCGGAAGTCGCGACTTTACGAACATTCGTCAATTTAACTTAATGTTTAAAACGTTCCAAGGTGTGACGGAGTCGAGCGCAAACGAAATTTATCTTCGTCCTGAAACGGCACAAGGCATTTTCGTCAACTTTAAGAACGTGCAACGGACGATGCGTAAAAAATTGCCGTTTGGTATTGCGCAAATTGGAAAAAGTTTTCGTAACGAAATTACGCCAGGAAACTTTACGTTCCGCACACGCGAATTTGAACAAATGGAGCTTGAATTTTTCTGCAGACCAGGAGAAGAGTTGCAGTGGTTTAGTTATTGGAAACAGTATTGCGAACAATGGCTTTTATCGCTTGGTATGAAGCGAGAAAACATTCGTTTGCGCGATCATTCCGAAGACGAACTGTCTCACTACAGCAACGCGACAACAGATATTGAATATAAATTCCCATTCGGTTGGGGCGAGCTATGGGGCATTGCATCACGTACCGATTACGATTTACGTCGCCATATGGAATATTCAGGAGAAGATTTTCACTACCTCGATCAAGAAACGAATGAACGTTTCATTCCGTACTGCATTGAACCTTCACTCGGTGCAGATCGCGTGACGCTCGCATTTATGATTGATGCGTACGAAGAAGAGCAACTGGCAGACGGCACGACGCGCACTGTGATGCATCTTCATCCAGCATTAGCGCCATATAAGGCAGCTGTATTACCGTTATCGAAAAAGTTATCAGAAGGTGCACGTGCGATCTTTGAACAACTTTCACAACACTTTATGGTTGATTACGATGAGTCTGGATCAATCGGTAAACGTTATCGCCGCCAAGATGAAATTGGAACACCGTTCTGTATTACGTATGACTTCGATTCAGAGCAGGATGGCATGGTAACCGTGCGCGACCGCGATACGATGGAGCAAACGCGCATTCCAATTGCGGAATTAAAAAACTTCTTAGAAGAAAAAATTCAGTTTTAAATGAAAACAGGCTATCCTATGTAGTAGGGTAGCCTTTGTATTAGAAAGGAGTGAGAAGATGAGCATATTGAAAAATGATTGGGCTCCTTTATTAGAAGAGGAGTTTCAAAAACCGTATTATTTGAAGTTGCGCCAGTTTTTAAAAGAAGAATATCGTACAAAAACAATTTATCCCGATATGCACGACATTTTTAATGCCCTTCATTATACTTCATATGCAGATGTCAAAGTCGTCATTTTAGGACAAGACCCATATCACGGACCAAATCAAGCGCACGGATTAAGTTTTTCCGTAAAACCAGGTGTTGCTTTGCCGCCATCGTTATTAAACATTTTTAAAGAGTTACAAGATGATCTTGGTTGCTATATTCCAAACAACGGTTATTTATTAAAATGGGCAGAGCAAGGGGTGTTATTGTTAAATACGGTATTAACAGTGCGACGTGGAGAAGCAAATTCGCATAAAGGAAAAGGATGGGAACATTTTACGGACCGCGTCATTCAACTTGTAAATGAAAAGGATGAACCTGTTGTCTTTATTTTATGGGGGCGTCATGCCCAAGCAAAAAAAACGCTCATTACGAATGAACATCATTACATGATTGAAGCGCCACATCCAAGTCCATTTTCCGCAGCACGAGGTTTTTTCGGCAGCCGTCCGTTTTCAAAAACAAACGCTTTTTTACAACAGACAGGGAGAGAGCCGATTGACTGGCAAATCGAAAACATTTAATACGCGTGTCAATTGTTATGAATGCAAACATTTTTATGTCACATGGGATGCGCAATTGCCGCGTGGCTGTCGTGCATTCGGTTTTAAAAGCGCAATGTTGCCGTCTATTGTCGTTAAACAATCATCAGGTACACCTTGCATGAAGTTTGTAAAAAAAGAACATAAGGGGAGAAACGGATGAGTTCGTCGCGCTCTATCGTCGTTTCCGTCGTCGCGATGATCGTCGCTATTATCGCAGGAACGGTAGGGTTTATGTTTTCTGAACAATTAACGTTTTTTGATGCGCTTTGGTTGACGGTTGTTACGATTTTGACGGTCGGCTATGGTGATACAGTTCCACAAACGTTTTATGGGAAGATGTTTGCACTGATCATTATTCCCGTCGGTATTAGTATCGTGACATATGCAACAGGGGCGGTTGTTTCGATGATGATGGAAGGGGAATTTTCGAAAACGGTGCGGAGGCGAAAAATGAAAAAGAAAATTGAAGCGATGACGAACCATATTATTGTATGCGGGTTTGGACGTGTTGGCGAACAAGTTGTGCGCGAGCTTATCAAAAATGGGACATCTGTCGTTGTCATCGAACGGAATGTAGATTGGCTTGAAGAAATGGGCGATCCCATTCCGTATGTTGAGGGGGATGCGACAGCAGATGACGTGTTAATTGCCGCAGGCATTGAGCGTGCGTCGGGATTAGTTGCTGCATTGCCTTCTGATGCAGATAACGTCTTCATCTCTTTAACTGCAAAAGGACTGAATCCTAGCATTCAAGTTGTTGCGCGTGCCGAGCGAACGGAATCGGAAGAAAAATTGCGTCGTGCTGGTGCGGATAAAGTCATAAACCCTGCTTTTTTGAGCGGTCGGCGCATGGCGATGACGATGTTAAAGCCGGTGAGTGTCGATTATGTCGATACGATTTTCCACGACCATGCTGAACAATATGCGATTGAAGAAATTACGATTGAATCGCACTCTTCATTTGTCGGGACATCTGTTCGTGATCAAGCGGTGCGCACGCGCTTTGGCGTGACAATTATTGCCATTCAACGTCAAAATGATATTATTGGAAACCCGATGCCGGAAGAGCGATTTTGCGTTGGAGATGTCATCATTGTATTCGGTGCGAAACGAGCATTAGATGCGTTTGAACAGGAGGTAAATAAAAAGTAAGCAGCCGGTATGGCTGCTATTGTAGTGCGTAAATTCTTGCCTCATGTGGACGCATATGAAGCGTTGAGCCTTCTTCTTTTACGTCTGTATAGTTACCAAGCAAAAGGTGACGGCGAGCCGAAGCGAGCTTTTCTGGCAATTTATATACGTTGTCGTTATCACAATGATTTAAGACGATAAGCCAACGAATGTCATCAAGTTCACGTGTGTAGGCGTAAATATACGGATCATTTTCTGAAAAATCACGGAACGTTCCGTACACCATAACCGGATTTTGCTTACGTAATTGAATGAGCTTTTTATAGTAATAATACACCGAGTTTGGATCTGCTAACGCTTGTTTTACGTTAATTTCTTTATAATTCGGATTCACTTTTAGCCAAGGTGTTCCCGTCGTAAATCCTGCATGTTCGCTATCGTCCCATTGCATCGGTGTGCGCGAGTTATCGCGACTTAATAGCTGCAAACTTTCAAGCACTTCTTTCGGACCGCGACCTTTGGCGACTTCCTCGGCATATTTATTTTTCATCGCAATGTCGTTATAGTCATCGATTGAGTCAAATTTGACGCCCGTCATACCGATTTCTTCCCCTTGATAAATGTACGGCGTTCCAGGCAACGTATGCACGAGCGTCGCGAGCAGTTTTGCTGATTCAACACGAAACTGTTTGTCGTTTCCGTAGCGCGTCACTTGTCGCGTATGGTCGTGATTGTTTAAAAACTGCGAGTTCCACCCTTTCCCCCACAGTCCTTCATACCAACGTTTTTGAATTTGTTTAAAGCGAATCGGATCCCATGTCGGCATTTCGTCGCACACTTCAAAATGGAAAAGGGTATGTAGCTCGTTTCGGTCTTCCCCGACATATTTTAAGCCTTCTTCTGGTGACACGAAAGCGACTTCCCCCACAGTGAAAATGTCATAATGCTTTAACACTTTTTCATGCATTTCTTGTAAATAATCATGCACGCCTGGGTTGTTCGTTAAATAACGAATGTCATATGGATTTTCGGCATCAGGAAATCCTTCAGGTTTGGCAAGCAAAGCAATCGCATCTAAGCGGAACCCGTCAATGCCTTTATCTAACCAAAAGCGCATCATTTTATAAATTTCTTCACGAACTTCTTCGTTTTCCCAATTTAAATCTGGTTGTTCTACCGCAAAAGAATGGAAGTAATATTGACCCGTTTGTTCATCATATTCCCACGCTGATGGCGTAAAGTATGAACGCCAGTTATTCGGCTTGTCGCGCCATATGTACCAATCGCGTTTCGGATTGTTTTTTGATGAACGAGACTCAATAAACCAAGGATGTTGATCAGATGTGTGGTTTACGACAAGATCCATAATTAATTTCATTCCACGTTTATGTACCTCATGAAGCAAGCGGTCAAACGTCTCCATATCACCCGCTTTATCCATGATGCGATAGTAATCAGAAATGTCGTATCCGTTATCTTTATCTGGCGACTCATAGCACGGATTCAGCCAAATGACATCGACCCCTAAGTCGCGAATGTAATCAAGCTTTTGAATCAGCCCTTCTAAGTCGCCATATCCATCGCCGTTTGAGTCAAAAAAGCTCCGCCAATATACTTGATATACAACCGCTTCTTTCCACCATGTCCGTTTCATTCGTTGTCACTCCTTTTTTAAAGCGTTTTCAATTTGAAAAGTTGCTATGTATAAGATAACATTGTTTTAGTGGAAAAAGAAGTGGGGAGTGAAAACGTTTTGGATATATCAGTAGCAAATGTATTAACAAAGATAGAAGAAGAAATTGCAAAAGCCAAACATGCGTCGTCACCGCAAGCGGTGCGTGAACATATATATGCCGTTCGCGCGTTGTGCGACGTCATTTTACATCAACCATCGCCAAGTGCACAAACGATCATTACACCGCAACCAACAACAACTGAACGATTAACTATCGATGCTGATGCGAACGGGCCATCATTACTTGATTTTTAGGGGGGAACAATATGAAAATATTTACAATGATCGCATCAATTAGTGCAGCGTTATGTGTTGCGCTCGGTGCGTTCGGGGCACATGTGTTAGAAGGAAAAATTCCAGAACGGTATATGGATACGTGGCAAAAAGCTGTTCAGTATCAAATGTTCCATACGATTGGTTTATTTATTGTTGCATTACTTGCGACAAAATGGCCGAACGTGACGCCGGCTGGATGGTTAATGGTTGTAGGAATCGTTTTCTTTTCAGGTAGTTTATACGTCCTGAGCTTGACGCAAATAAAAATACTCGGGGCGATTACACCGTTTGGGGGCGTATCGTTTATTATTGCTTGGCTACTTTTAGCGTATGTGGCAATGAAACAAATGTAAAACGAGGCGCGTGTAACGCCTCGTTTTTAACGTGGAGCATATGTGCTTAATCCGATCCCTGATGCAAATGGGTATTCATAATTAATTTCTTCATCAAACGTTACATAGTCGAGATAAATCATTGGCAATAAATAGCGCATTCCTGTTTGAGGATCGCTTAAAATGAGATGATCACGACCAGCCGCTTCAATGACACCGCGGAAAATTTTCGCATTCCATTCACGATTGTTTTCAAATGTCATATAAACCGTAGCGATTTTCCCTTTGTTTAGGCGCAAAATATTTTCAATGTACGATTCTTCAATTGGAAGCATGCCAGGTAATGGCTGGCTTGCAGTTGTTGGTGTTTGCATCGCTCCTGTTTGTGGTGCAAATGTTGGCGTAGGCAAACCAAACGGGTACGTTGGCATTTGGTATGGATAGTAGTATGGATATGAATAATACGGCATTTGTTGACGTTCATCACTCATTGTACTTCCTCCTTAAAAATTAATATACGCGTGGACAATCTGAGCGAGTCGGTGCGTAAAAGCAATGTGACTTAAAACGTCCGGCATTCCATTGATTAAACCATTGGGCTGGGCAAGCACCGTCTGGGCGGAAAAACCAAAGCGAATTCGTTGCAGGGTGGAATCGCTCGCCACGGATGACACGCCGGGCAAGGCGCATATCTTCTTCACGTGCCCGTTGATAAAAATATCCTTTTTGTACTGCTTCAAACCCGCCAGGACTTTGAAATACCATTTGGCGAATCGAACGAAGTCCTTCAAAATCTAAGCAGTTTGCGCGTACGCGGTTCACCCCAACATTCCCAACCATCAACATACCGAGCTGACCATCTTCTTCGGCTTCTGCCCGCATAAGACGGGCAAGCAATTTAACATCCTCCTCTGTATACGCAACAACAGCCATCCCTTCACCTCACTTTATAGAAATCGCTATTAGCCTATGATGAAAAATAAAAAATGTGAGGAAAGTCGTCATTGTTATATGTATGAAACACATCATAAAAAAAGACCTCCAAATCGGAGGCCTATACATGTAAAAACTGTTCCATTTTTTCTTTCGGTAAAATGTTGCCGACAAAGAAAGAGCCGAATTCACCAAATCGTGCGCTCACTTCATCAAAACGCATTTCATATACGAGTTTCTTGAATTGAAGGACATCGTTTGAAAATAGCGTGACGCCCCACTCGTAATCGTCAAATCCGACCGAACCTGTAATGATCTGAACGACTTTTCCAGCATACTTTCTTCCTGTCATGCCGTGTGCGCGCATCAAGTTGCGGCGTTCTTCCATCGGAAGCATGTACCAGTTGTCGTTTCCTTGGCGTCGCTTGTCCATCGGATAAAAGCAAACGTGATTTGTTTTCGGTAAGATCGGATATAAACGGCGACGCACTTCTGGATTTTCATATGGATCGCCAGCCTCAGCCGGCAAGTAATTGCTTAGTTCAACGACAGAGACGTATGAATAGGCTGGTACGAGATATTCAGCGAGCTTTGTTTTATTGATCGCTGTTTCAATTTCATGAAGCTCTTCCATCGTTGGACGTAAAAGCATAAACATGATGTCTGCTTTTTGTCCCATAATCGTGTAAATCGCATGACTACCTTCTTTCGCAGCCTCTGTGCTTTCCCATTTTTCAACTAACGTGAAAAACTCTTGTATCGCTTCTTGGCGCTCTTCGTTTGTGAGCGTTTTCCAAGCCGCCCAATCTACCGTGCGGAAATCATGCAGGCAATACCAACCGTCTAACGTTTGTGCCGCTTCACTCATGTCCAACACTCCTTTTGTTATGTACTATCGAAATTGTATCATATGTGTTTCGTTTATGCCAAACGCACTATTTTAATCGTTTGTAAATAAGAAAAGCAATGACAATGACGATTCCGCCGACGATCGTGATCGTTGTAAAATGCTGTTCAATAAATGTTTTCGCCTGCGCACCTAGGATGAAAATAATGAGCCCTTCTATAAAAAAGCGTGCTCCACGACCGATAAACGACCAAAAAAGCAACGTACGAATGTTGATGTTAGAAATGCCAGAGAAAATCGTAAACACTTTATATGGAATCGGTGTGAATCCTGCGATGACGATCGCCATCGCCCCATATTGTTGAAAATATTGCTCGACTTTGTCCATTTTCTCATCCGAGATAAAGTAACGTAAAATCGGTCTGCCGAACCTTTTTCCAATATACCACCCAAGTAATGCACCGAGCACAGAAGCGACCGTCGTTAAAAAGGAAAACCATAATGCTTTCTCTGGCTGGGCGATGCTTAATGGAATTAATAATACATCAGGTGGAATCGGGAAAAACGAGGACTCTGTAAATGAAACGATGACGAGACCAATAACACCAAATTCAAGCAACCATTGTTCAATATAATGAATCCATTGTGACATATCATAACGCTCCTTTGTTTTGTACATGCTTCTTAACAAATATATCACTTTTTAGGCGATATATCACTCGGCATAAAAAACAGAATTGTTATAAAAAAAAGACTATTTTCGTTTACGGCGTAATTCATTGCTTTTCGTCTCAATAAGAGTATTCTAATAGATAGACGAATTTTTTTAAACTAAGGAGGAACATTTCGTGAGTGACTTATTTGCAGCCTTAAAACAAAAGGTCGCAGGAAGAAATGTAACAATCGTATTTCCAGAAGGACTTGATGAACGTATTTTAACAGCTGTCGGACGTCTAGCAGCAGAAAATGTATTGCGTCCGATTGTGATTGGCGATCAAGAAGCTGTCGTCCAAAAAGCAAAAGAGCTCGGTTTGACGCTTGAGAAAGTAGAGATCATCAACCCACACACGTATGAAGAAATGGATGAGATGGTTGCAGCGTTTATTGAACGTCGTAAAGGAAAAGTGACGGAAGAAGATGCGCGCAACATTTTGCTTGATGAAAACTACTTCGGTACGATGCTTGTGTATATGGGAAAAGCGCACGGGCTTGTGAGCGGTGCCGCACATTCAACAGCCGATACGGTTCGCCCTGCGTTACAAATCATTAAAACAAAACCAGGTATTCGTAAAACGTCTGGCGTGTTCATTATGGTACGTGGCGATGAGAAATATGTATTTGCTGATTGTGCCATTAACATCGCTCCAGATAGCCAAGATTTAGCAGAAATCGCAATCGAAAGTGCCCAAACAGCGAAAATGTTTGATATTGAGCCGCGCGTAGCGATGCTTAGCTTCTCAACGAAAGGATCAGCGAAATCACCGGAAACAGAAAAAGTGATCGAAGCGGTGCGCATCGCAAAAGAAATGGCGCCAGAGTTAACGCTCGATGGCGAGTTTCAATTTGACGCTGCATTTGTGCCGTCTGTGGCGAAAAAGAAAGCGCCAGACTCCGTCATCCAAGGCAATGCGAATGTTTTTATTTTCCCAAGCCTAGAAGCAGGAAATATCGGGTATAAAATTGCCCAACGTCTCGGCAACTTTGAAGCGGTCGGTCCAATTTTACAAGGATTAAATCAACCGGTAAACGACTTGTCGCGCGGATGTAACGCCGAAGATGTATACAAATTATCACTTATCACAGCAGCGCAGGCGCTTGCGGCGATGGAATAATGAGTGAATTGTTGCGACAACAAACGTGGCGAATTATCGATCATTCGAGTCTCGGTCCATCGTTTGATGCGAAACAGTCATTTGCGTTTGATGATGCGCTTTGTGAATCCGTAGGTAACGGTCAGTCACAACCGATTGTTCGCTTATGGGTACATCATCATACGATTGTGCTCGGCATTCAAGATACGAAATTGCCGTATATTGACAAAGGACTCGCCTACTTACACGAACAAGGTTGGCATACGATCGTTCGTAACTCTGGTGGGTTGGCGGTCGTATTAGATGAAGGGGTTTTAAACGTTTCACTTATTTTTCAGGATACAAAAAGAGGAATTGACATTGATCGAGGATATGAAGCGATGGCGACACTCATTGCGCGCATGCTGCCAGAAGCGCGCGTGCAAGCAGGAGAAGTCGTTGGTTCGTATTGTCCAGGAAGTTTTGATTTAAGCATTGATGGAAAAAAGTTTGCGGGCATTTCACAGCGCCGCATTCGAGGTGGCGTCGCTGTGCAAGTGTATATATGTGCAAACGGAAGCGGCGCCGAAAGAGCGCAATGGATTCGTGAGTTTTATGAGCGATCTCTTGCGGGAGAACAAACGAAATTTACGTATCCGACAATCGTTCCGCATACGATGGCATCGTTAAGTGAATTGCTCGGCAAACAAATGACCGTTTCAATGCTTATCATCCGCCTATACGAAGCTCTCCAATCGTTTGGAAGTACGCTTGCGCCATCATCGCTTACTCAAGCAGAATGGGAGCGATACTATATGTACTTTCAGCGTATGATCGACCGAAATGAAACGATGTTGCCGAAATAAAAAAGCTGTCCGGGTGTGACAGCTTTTTTACTCAGCAATTTTTTCGATTTTTTCTAAATTTCCGTTGCGATCCATTTTGAAAATAGGTGCCTTAAACTCATCTTCTGAAATTTCGATTTGTCTTGCCCGATTGATGATCCGAGCCATCGTTCCATAATCTTCGCGCAATTCTTCGTTTTCTTTTTGTAGTTTTGTAAATTGTTGTTCTAGTTGTTTATATTGTTGTTGTAATTTTTCGAGCTCAAGCTTTAGTTGCTTATTTTCCACTAGCGCTGTTTCTTGACCGATGTACGATTGCTTTAAAGAGTGTAAAAAAGCAATGACATGGTCAAGTGTTAAATGACTTGTCCCGACATGTTCATATTCATTTGTTTGCACTTCTAACGGTTCCATCCCTAATTCTTCAAGCGAAGGTACAGGAGGTGTATAAAGCGGCCGTTTTCGCAACGCGTGTTTATTTCCAAGTGCACGTTGCCGTTGTTTACGGAACTTTTTCGCCATTTGTAACGATTCTTCGTATTGTTGGCGAACGACCGCATTCCAGCGAAATCCGCATGCGGCTGACGTACGATTCAACTTATCACCCACTTCTTCAAATGCATTTAATTGTGTGCTTCCTTCGCGCACGTGGCGCAGCACCGTTTCAGCTAACAACAAATCTTCTTCTTCAGTCCAAGCATCTTGTCGTTTTTTTGTCATGGAAAAAACCCCTTTCGCATTCTTTTATTTTCATAATCACCAAAAAACAAGAAAGATATACTATTTTTCAAAGGAAATAGATGTAGCTTGCATTGTTCGCATATACACGTTAGAATACTCGTTAGCGAAAAGGAGTGAGGACGGTATGCAAAATGAATTTCGCGTCTGTGACGATTGCCAAGCAACGAATTTAAAAACGTTGTTGCCAAGGTTAAAAAAATTAGATCCGAACGCGACTATTGAAATTGGCTGTCAATCGTATTGCGGTCCAGGTCGGAAAAAAGTGTTTGCGTTCGTCAACAATCGCCCTGTATCGGCGATGACGGAAGATGAATTAATTGAAAAGATTGCTGCGAAGTTGAAAAAATAAGGTGGCTGTCACCGATCAAGGGGCATTCTATGCGAGAGGAATGCCTTTTTTGTTTTATTTTGGTACATGTCATTGAAGGAAGTCTTTGTTTTTTACAAAGAACGCTCTATAATAAAGCTATGTTATGAACAGAAGAGAGGGAGAAGGATTGTACCTCAATGAAAAATTAAGTGAAGAGAAAGTGTTTAAAGATCCGGTGCATCGGTATGTGCATGTGCGAGATAAAGTCATTTGGGATTTAATTGGCACAAAAGAATTTCAACGGTTGCGTCGTATTAAACAGCTCGGTACGACGTATTTGACGTTTCACGGGGCAGAGCATAGTCGTTTTAATCATTCGCTTGGTGTATATGAAATTGTTCGTCGCATCGTCGATGATGTGTTCGCAGGTCGACCGGATTGGGATGAAAATGAGCGCTTGCTTTGTTTATGCGCGGCGCTTTTGCATGATTTAGGACATGGTCCGTTTTCGCATTCATTTGAAAAAGTGTTTCGTCTTGATCATGAGCAATTTACGCGCGCGATTATTTTAGGCGATACAGAAGTGAACGCGGTGCTTCGTCGTGTATCATTAAGCTTTCCGAAAAAGGTTGCGGAAGTCATTGAGAAGACGTACGAAAATAAGCTCGTCGTTAGCCTTATTTCAAGTCAAATTGACGCTGATCGCATGGACTATTTATTGCGCGATGCATACTATACAGGTGTCAGTTACGGACATTTTGATATGGAGCGTATTTTGCGCGTCATGCGTCCGCGCGAAGAACAAGTTGTTATTAAGCGAAGCGGTATGCATGCGGTAGAAGATTATATTATGAGCCGATATCAAATGTATTGGCAAGTATATTTCCATCCTGTCACGCGCAGCGCTGAAGTCATTTTGACAAAAATTTTGCACCGCGCGAAACATTTATATTTAGCCGGTTATACATTTCAAACACCTCCTGTCCATTTCCAATCTCTTTTTCATGGAAACGTGCAACTAGAAGACTATTTAAAATTAGATGAAGCGGTGACATTATACTATTTTCAACAATGGCAAGATGAACGAGATTCAATTTTGAGCGATTTATGCCGTCGCTTTATGAATCGTAATTTATTTAAATACGTCGAGTTTCAACCGACGAACGAGGAAATGAAAAAGCTAGTGGAATTGACGACGTTGTTTAAAAAGGCGGGCATCGATCCGGATTATTATTTGGTCGTTGACTCTTCATCCGATCTTCCGTACGACTTTTATCGTCCTGGGGAAGAAGAAGAGAGGCTTCCGATTTATTTGTTAATGCCGAATGGGGAGTTGCGTGAGTTATCGCGGGAATCGACGATCGTTGATGCGATTTCGGGGAAACGGCGTACGGATCATAAACTATATTTCCCACAAGATTTCCTCGATGACTTATCGACAAAACGAAACGTGAAGAAAAAAATTAAGCAACTTTTATATGAATAGGAGATGGGGACATTGCTTTTCGAGCATGCGAAAATAATGAAAGCGTTGGCGGCAGTCGGGGAGATTGTAGGGCGAAAAAAGCTACAAAAAATGATTTACATTGCGAAAAAAATGAGGTTTCCTTTTTATGAAAAATTCGATTTTCATTTTTACGGTCCGTATTCCGAAGAGTTGACATTGCGCATTGAAGAGTTATGTAACGTCGGATTTTTGCAAGAAATGAAAGAAAAAAAAGGCGGATATTATCAATATCGTTATGCGTTGACGGAAGCGGGCGAGCAGTTTTTAACTCACTATCATTTGGACATGCCTGATTTAGATGTTTGCTTGCGCAGCTTAAATGAACAAAGTGCAAGATTTTTAGAGCTTGTTTCTACGATTTTATATTTTGAAGACTTAAGTAAAGATGAAGTGAAAGAAAAAGTATTTACATTAAAAAGCAAGCAGCGATACACAGAAGAAGAAATTGAAGAAGCGTATCGTTATATCGAACAGTTACGTGAGCAGACGTACATAAAAAGCTGACCATCAGGGTCAGCTTTCGTCGCTTAATCGCTTTCCGCCAATCGCATAATGATTTTTCGACATTTCTTCAATAAAGACGACAATTTTTTCTTTCGGTGCACCTGTCGTTTCCGCAACGGCTTCTGTTACTTTTTCAACGAGCGCTCGTTTTTGTTCTTCTGTGCGACCTTCAAGCATTTTTACTGTTACATATGGCATCGCGATCGCCCCTTTCTCCTTTATTCGACAATCGTTATTATATCACTCATCGACCGTTATCAGTAGTGTTTCCGCTTGTTTTTCGTGTATAATAATCAAAAAATGAAAAAAGTTTGAAAAGGGGAAGAAACGTGGATCAATTTTTAGCATATCCGCTTCGAGAAATACCGTATGTTGTATTGGCGCTTGCGCTTGCGTTTTCTGTTCATGAATTTGCACACGCATACGTGGCGTATAAATTTGGCGATCCAACCGCAAAACAACAAGGGAGACTAACGTTGTCGCCGCTTGCTCACTTAGACATATTAGGGACGTTGCTTATTTTTATTGCTGGGTTCGGTTGGGCTCGTCCGGTGCCGGTGAATCGTGGATATTTTCGCCATCCGCGTCTTGCGGGCGTTCTCGTTTCTGTCGCAGGTCCGCTCAGCAATTTGTTGCTTGCGGCCATCGGCTTCGCTTTATGGTATGCGATGATTCGCATCGGTATATTTGACTTCATCCCGATCTGGTTTCGGGACGGATTGTATCAGTTTTTTGAAATTTATATCGGATTGAATATTTTATTGTTCGTTTTTAACTTATTGCCGTTTCCTCCGCTTGATGGTTATCGTATTGTCGAAGATTTAGCACCGATGCACGTGCGTGCGAAAATGACGCAATTTGAAAACTACGGGGCGCTCATTTTTTTAATTCTTATTTTTACGCCATTAGATCAATATACGATTCAACCGATTTTTCATGTCGCTATTCCAGCGGTTGCTCAATGGCTACAAAGCATATTTTCAACACTTATTTTGTAAAGAAAGGATGAACGAACGTGGAAGAGAAAAAAAAGCCGATGTTTAACATTATTAAAAAAGAGCCAAAAGTGCACGGAACGTTTGGAACAGGGGTGCTCAGTTTATCAAACGTCTCCCCAGTCATTATCGACGTTGAAGCAGGTGAAGCGTTTATTGATATGGGGGCGATGCATGCGCGTAGCGTCGTAGAAAAAGGCATTAAATTTACACCAAATCGTGAGGAAGTGCCAAATGGCAAACTATATTGGCTCGTGTGGGTAACGATTGATCAGACGGAAGAAGGACCGTATTATGCCGGGGTGACGGCATGTGAAATGACGGTCGATCGTGAAGCACGCCGCGGATATAAATCGCTTCCTGAGCACGTCAATCGAATGGATAAATCATTAAAGCGCCATATTATCGTCGACCATATGGATGGGCGCTCAAAAGAAGTTTTAGCTTCATTTTTACAACAACATAACCGCGACATGTGGGAGCGTTCGAGCGAGGAATTGAAACGTCAGCTTCAAAATCATGGATAAAATGTGACGGTTTTGTGAACGAGGTCATATCCATACTTGTCGTTGAGTGGGAAAAGGAGTAAACTAAAGGTACAAATGTAACACATGATAAAACTAGGACGCATAAACGCCCAAGCATACTCGCTTGGGCGTTTATGTTTTAAAACCAATCAAACAACCGTCTCAACCATGAATCTTTTTCTTTTTGTTTTTTCTTCTTTTTCTTTTCTGTTTGATGGTCTTTGCAGTAGTCAGTCGGCTCTGTGCCGACGACATAGTAGCTTAACCGTTTTGTCGGACAAGTTGTTGTAGCTAGCTTGCCATTGTGAGGATCGACATATACGCCGACGACTCCTTCTGGCGGCTCAAATGTCGCGACCTTTCTCTCGCGTAAACTATCTTCCATAAAACTGACCCAAATATGTTTTGCGTACTGCTTTTCATCTGTGCGATCAATTGTTTCATCTCGGTCATATCCCGTCCATACGGCGGTGACGAGTTGGGGTGTAAAGCCAATCATCCAACTATCTGTTTTCGTCGTTCCTGATTTTCCGGCATACGGTCGAGTCATGCGCGGTATAATCGATTGCCCTGTTACCGAAGCATAGTCATTTAACGTTGGATCAAACATGCCGGTCATTAAATGTGTCGTCACAAAAGCAAGCGCCGGATCGAGTATTTGTTCATCGCTTGACCGTTGTTCATATAGCAATTTTCCTTCGTAATTTGTCACTTTTTTAATAAATATAGGCTCGACTTTTTTTCCTCCATTGGCGATGATACTGTAGGCGCGCGCCATATCAATGACTTTAACGGGCGACGTCCCGAGAGCAAGCGACGGCACTTGTTTCAGTGTACTTGTAATACCGAGTTGTTTCGCGATGGCCACAAGCTTGTCTTGTCCAAGCAGCAAATGTGTTTTTACGGCATAGACGTTATCCGAAAGAGCAATCGCTTGAGCAAGTGTAATCGTATCGTTTGCGTAATAGTTGTTAAAGTTGCGAGGTGTATATGTCGAGCCATCTTCAAGCGTAAACGTCGTCGGTTCACTACGTAATTGCGTCGATGGAGTAAATCCGTGCTGTAGCGCGCCATAATATAAAAACGGTTTAAATGTAGAACCGGGTTGACGTTCTGCTTGTATCGCGCGATTGAACGGGCTTTTTTCATAGTCGCGCCCCCCGACAAGCGCTTTAACTTCCCCTGTCTTTGGCTCCATCGCAACGAGTGCGACTTGAATGTTTGATTGCGAATGAATCGTTTCTTTTATTTTTTCCTCTGCGATTGCCTGCATGTTGACATCGAGCGTCGTGTACACACGTAATCCGCCCATTTCAATCGTTTCTTCATCAAGTCCGAGCACCGTTTTTAACATATGCTTGACAGCGTCTTGGAAATACGGAGCAATCGTTTTTGTTTTCATTTGTTGGCCGTTTGAAAAGTAAAGTGGTTCGTTTGCGGCTTGTTTTGCTTCTTCTTTCGACAAAAATTTTGCTTCAACCATCGAATGTAGAACGATGCGTTGCCGTTTCTTTGCTCGTTCTAAATCAACGAGTGGTGAATAGTAGCTTGGGCCTTTCGGAATACCTGCAAGCATCGCTGCTTCTGCCACTGTCAACTCACGAGCGGACTTTCCGAAATAAAAGTTGGCAGCTGCTTCAATGCCGTACACGCCATGCCCGTAGTAAATCGTGTTTAAATATCCTTCTAAAATATCACGTTTATCGTAGTTTGCTTCCAGTCGAATTGTATATAACGCTTCTTGTATTTTGCGCCACCACGTCTTCTCATAGCTTAAAAATAAATTGCGCGCATATTGTTGGGTAATTGTGCTTGCTCCTTGCACTTTTTTCATCGCTTTTATGTCTGCAACGATTGCCCCAGCAATACGTTTCAAATCGAAACCGTAATGGTCAAAAAACTTTCGATCTTCCACTGCAATCGTTGCATGAATGGCGTGTTCGGACATGTCCGATAGTTTAACCCAATATCTTTTCCCACCGTAATGGTTTTCGCCAATTTTCGTCCCGTCTTCCGCATAAAAAATCGTTGATTGTGGAACGGCTAAAGGGGGAGGACCTTGCCACTTTGCAAATATAATCAACCCGGCGATCGTGAGCGTGCATAACAGGCTAGCAATAAAAGCAAGCCAAAGAAATAGACGCATATATTTAAATGTTCGTTTCCATCGTTCGATGGCAATCATCTCCATAGCCATCACCTCATTTTTTACGTTTAAAATTAGTATGAAAACATTTTTATTTTTTTAAACGTTTTCTAGCAATTTTTACTTGAAATTTTGCTAGATTGCTCTATACTTTTTCATGTTTAGCATTTTATTTTTTGGGCATGATAAGCGGTGCATTATTGACGAAAGGGTGTTCAATATGGAACTTTGGTTTACTGAAAAACAGACGGACAACTTTGGCATTACAGCACGAATTAAACGCACTTTACATACAGAGCAAACGGAATTTCAAAAGCTCGATATGGTCGAAACAGAAGAGTTTGGGAACATGCTTATTTTAGACGGAATGGTGATGACAACGCAAAAAGATGAGTTCGTCTATCATGAAATGGTTGCGCACGTTCCGTTATTTACGCATCCGCATCCAGAAAACGTTCTTGTCGTTGGTGGCGGAGACGGCGGCGTCATTCGCGAAGTGTTAAAACATCCGAGCGTGAAAAAAGCGACGCTCGTTGAAATTGACGGAAAAGTGATCGAGTATTCAAAAAAATATTTACCGGAAATTGCAGGTCAATTGGACGACCCACGCGTTGAAGTAAAAGTAGACGACGGCTTCATGCACATTGCGCAAAGCGAAAACGAATATGATGTCATTATGGTTGACTCAACGGAGCCTGTTGGTCCAGCAGTTAATTTATTTACAAAAGGGTTTTATGCAGGTATTGCAAAAGCGTTAAAAGAAGACGGTATTTTTGTCGCACAAACAGACAATCCGTGGTTTAAAGCGGATTTAATTCGCACTGTTCAACGTGATGTACGTGAAATTTTCCCAATCACACGTTTATATATCGCAAACATTCCAACATATCCAAGCGGCATGTGGACGTTTACACTTGGTTCAAAAAAATATGATCCGCTTGAAGTGAGCGATGATCGCTTCCACGATATTGAAACGAAATATTATACAAAACAGCTTCATAAAGCATGCTTCGTATTGCCGAAATTTGTTGAAGACTTAGTGAAGTAAGGAGAGAAAACGATGCGATTTGATGAAGCGTATTCCGGCAACGTATTTATTAAAAGCCATCCAAATTATGAAGAAAGCCAAGCGGTCATTTACGGAATGCCAATGGACTGGACGGTGAGCTACCGTCCAGGTTCTCGCTTCGGCCCAGCGCGCATTCGCGAAGTGTCGATTGGGCTTGAAGAATATAGCCCATATTTAGACCGTGAGCTGGATGAAGTGAAATATTTTGATGCAGGTGATATTCCTTTACCATTTGGTAACGCTCAGCGCAGTTTAGACATGATTGAACAGTTTGTTGATCGTATATTGGAAGCGGGAAAATTTCCGCTCGGTCTTGGTGGCGAACATTTAGTGTCTTGGCCGGTCATGAAAGCGGTGTATAAAAAATATCCAGACTTAGCGATTATTCATATGGATGCTCACACAGATTTGCGCGAGCATTACGAAGGCGAGCCGTTATCTCATTCCACGCCAATTCGTAAAATTGCTGAGCTTATCGGACCGAAAAATGTATATTCTTTCGGCATTCGTTCTGGAATGAAAGAGGAATTTGAGTGGGCGAAAGAAAACGGCATGTATATCGCAAAATTTGACGTGCTTGAGCCGTTAAAAGAAGTGCTTCCAACGCTTGCAGGTCGTCCGGTATATGTCACAATTGACATTGATGTATTAGATCCAGCGCACGCGCCAGGAACAGGAACCGTCGATGCAGGCGGTATTACGTCAAAAGAGCTACTGGCTGCTATTCACGCCATCGCTCGTTCCGATGTGCGCGTTGTCGGAGCAGATTTAGTTGAAGTTGCACCTGTATATGACCATTCTGAACAAACAGCCAACACAGCAAGCAAGCTCGTGCGCGAAATGCTTCTCGGTTGGGTGAAATAAAGATCAATCCCTGTCGGTGAGACAGGGATTTTTTTTCATAAAACTATTGCCAACGTCATACATTGAAAGTAACATTTACATAGTGTCAATATTGGAAAGGAGGTGAAAAAATGGGCATTCGATTAATTAAAATTTCTGCTGTTTATTTCGCAATTGGCGTCTGTTTAGGGCTTTATATGTCGATGACGCACGTTTTTACATTTACACCTGTTCACGTTCATATTAACTTGCTTGGTTGGACAGCGTTAACGCTTGCTGGCATTTTATATCATTTATTCCCTCATATTGCGGAAACGAAAACAGCGAAAGCGCATTTTTGGCTTCATAACATCGGCTTGCCGGCGATGATGATTGGTCTAGCGTTTGTCGTCTCGGGATACGAAGCATTTATTCCGCTGACAGCGCTCGGAGGTACTCTTGTGACGCTCGCCGTACTCGTGTTTGCATGGAATGTATTAAAAAACTTAAAGCAGGTGTAATATGTTAGGCGGTCTCTAAAAAGAGGCCGCCTATTGCATGTATGCGCCTCTTTTTCTATACTTAACTACAGTCACAACAACAGCAAGGATGTGGGGAAGGTGAACGGAACACCAATACAACTCAAGCAAGTGACAGAAATTCGTGACGGTGCACGAAAAGAAATTGTTGTCATTGAGGCAAATGGTTTATACTACTTAAAAGGAGACGCAACGTATGTGACGTTTGAAGAGACGTACGAAGGAGAAACGATCAAAAATATTGTGAAGATTGCCAATGATGAAGTCGTCGTTCTTCGTTCCGGTGCAGTCTCGATGCGCCATACGTTCCGTAAACAGTCAGAAACCGTCGGCACGTACGAAAGTCCGGTGGCGCACTGGGAAATGAAAACAAAAACAGAACAAGTTTTGTATCAGTATAATGAAAAAACAAAAAAAGGGCAGTTGTTTTTTTCCTACATACTCCATTTATCTGGGAAACATGTCGGTCGTCATGCAGTGACGATTTCATTTAAGGAGGCAAAAAAATGAACATTGTTGAACAAATGAAACAAAAACTAAAAGAAGAAATTAAAGAAGCGGTCATTCGCTCAGGCGTCGCGACAGAAGCAGACGTTCCAAGCGTCATTTTAGAGACGCCGAAAGACAAAGCGCACGGCGATTATTCAACAAACGTGGCGATGCAACTTGCGCGCGTCGCAAAAAAAGCACCGCGTATGATCGCGGAAGATATTGTACGTCATTTTAACGGTGAAGCCGTATTTGTTCAAAAAGTGGACATTGCTGGACCGGGGTTTATTAATTTTTACATGGACAATCGTTATTTAACTGAGCTCGTTCCGACCATTTTACAAGCAGGCGATGCGTACGGTGAAACAAACGTCGGCAATGGACAAAAAGTGCAAGTTGAGTTTGTTTCCGCAAACCCGACAGGTAGCTTACATTTAGGTCATGCGCGTGGAGCAGCTGTTGGCGATTCATTATGTAACATCTTGAAAAAAGCAGGTTTTGACGTCACACGTGAATATTACATTAACGATGCTGGCAATCAAATCGCCAATTTAGCCAAGTCGGTCGAAGCGCGTTATTTTCAAGCGCTTGGTATCGATAAGGACATGCCAGAAGACGGCTACTTCGGTGAAGATATTGTACAATTAGGGAAAAAGTTGGCAGAAGAACATGGCGACAAGTTTGTCGCGCTCGATGAACAAGAGCGACTTCAACAATTCCGTGAATATGGGTTAGCGTTTGAAATGGATAAAATTAAAAAAGATTTAGCCGATTTCCGCGTCACATTTGATGTTTGGTATTCGGAAACATCGCTTTACCATAACGGAAAAATTGAGAAGGCGCTTGAAACGTTGCGCGAAAAAGGGCATATTTACGAGCAAGATGGCGCGACATGGTTCCGCTCGACGACATTCGGTGATGACAAAGACCGCGTACTTATTAAACAAGATGGCACGTACACGTATTTATTGCCGGACATTGCATACCATCAAGATAAACTTGAGCGTGGATTTGAAAAAATTATTAACATTTGGGGCGCAGATCATCACGGTTACATTCCGCGCATGAAGGCGGCGATCGCTGCGCTCGGATACGAACCAAATGTGTTAGAAGTTGAAATTATTCAGCTCGTTAGTTTATATCAAAACGGTGAGAAAGTACGTATGAGCAAACGGACAGGAAAGGCGGTTACGTTGCGTGACTTAATGGAGGAAGTCGGACTGGACGCTACGCGCTATTTCTTTGCGATGCGCTCATCAGATACGCATTTAGATTTCGATATGGATTTAGCTGTATCGCAATCAAACGAAAACCCTGTATATTATGCACAATATGCCCATGCGCGCGTATGCAGCATGCTTCGTCAAGGCGAAGAACAAGGGTTATCTTATGATGGTGACCTATCTTTTACGTACGAATTAGCGGAAAAAGAAATCGACTTATTGAAAAAGCTAGGGGAGTTTCCTTCAGCTGTTGCGGAAGCAGCGGTGAAGCGTTCACCACATCGAATGACGAACTACATTTTCGATCTTGCCTCTGCATTGCATAGTTTTTACAATGCGGAAAAAGTACTTGATGCAACGAACGTGGAAAAAAGTCGCGCTCGCTTAGCACTTATGAAAGCTGTACAAATTACATTAAAAAATGCTTTAGCGCTTGTCGGTGTACATGCTCCTGAAAAAATGTAATACGAAAGAGGGTGTCCCCAATAGGGCACCCTTTTTCACTACAATAACGGAGACATCCATGTCGCAACCCCTTCTTTCAGCCGATGAAGCCAAGATTGCTTGCGAAAATATTCCGCTGTCAACAACGTTGATGTGTCGATGTCTTTGGCGATCGTTTGTTTGACATGTTGAATGAACGATTTGTCATATATATAACAATTCATTTCGTAGTTAATGAACAAACTGCGACGATCAAAATTTGCCGTGCCAATATCACATAAATGATCATCAATGACGATCACTTTTGTATGGTAAAATCCGTTATAAAACTGATAAATACGTGCCCCTGCGCGCAAAAGTTGACGAAAATACGGATATGCGGCTTCCTTAACAAACGGATGATCCGCTTGCATCGGTACAATAATCGTCAGTTGAACACCTCGTTCCATCGCTTCAAGAAGAGAATTCATAATTTTTTTACTTGGAATAAAATATGGGGTTCCGATGATGATTTCCTGTTTTGCTTGTTTAATCAGCTGAATAAATTCATCTTCTAAATACTTCCCGTCCGTTGGAAGAAGACGATGTTTCATCATTCCTTTTCGAAGGGGAGGAAAATACCGTTCATCATCTCCAAACGATTGCCCAGTCGCTTTTGTCCAGTCTTCTTGAAACTGTCGCTGCAAATCATGCACACCTTCTCCGACAATCTTCAAATGATAGTCGCGCCAATGGCCAAACTTCGGATCTTGACCCATATATTCTTTTCCGACGTTAAACCCGCCTAAATAGCCAATTTTCCCGTCAATAACAGTAATTTTCCGATGATTCCGTTCGTTCAATTTGTAGAAAAAAAACGGCAATGTCGGACGGTTCGCAAAAGCAAATTGCCCACTTTTTTGTCGGAGGGAAGCCGGTAACCCGAAGCTGCCGACCCAATCGACGAGCAGACGTACTTCTACCCCTTCGTTTACTTTTTGCTCAAGTAAAGAAAAAAATCGCTGACCGATTTCATCATCGCGCACGATATAAAATAAAATGTGAATATGATGTTTCGCTTGTTCTAACTGTGCAAAATAGTCATCAAACAACGTTTCACCTGTCGTAAATAGCGTAATGTCGCTTTCACGTTCAATGCCGACCTTTTTTCGTGCTGATGCTTTTGACACTTTATCGCCCCATTTATAATCAAGCACAAGAAGAAACAATAAAATGATCGCAATGACGAGCCAACGCATGCCTTCACTCCTTTCTTTCGTGTAGTTTCCCCAAAAAGAAAATAAAAAATGAGAAAAAATATTGACTGAATGCTCATTCATTATATAATGAAAGTAAGTTTGTTCAGAAAATTTATTTTATTTTTACAACAAAGGGGGAAGGGTATTGTGCTTTGGTTGAACTGGATCGCTTTTTTGCTTGTGACAGCGTACGCTGTTCATCTATTTGTCTATCTCGTCAAAACGCGCATTGCGTATATTAAGCTAGGGAAAAAAGTTGAGTTTGATGGAAAAGTAAAAGAACGTCTGCAAAACATATGGATCAATGTTTTTGGGCAAAAAAAGCTATTAAAAGATAAAAAAAGCGGCATTATTCACGTCATGTTCTTTTACGGCTTTATTCTCGTTCAATTTGGTGCCATTGACTTCATCATTAAAGGGCTTGTCCCAGGGGCGCACTTGCCGCTCGGGCCACTTTATCCAGCGTTTACGTTTTTTCAAGAAATTGTGACATTACTTATTTTAGTGGCGGTACTATGGGCGTTTTATCGTCGTTACATTGAAAAGCTTGTCCGCTTAAAACGTGATTTCAAAGCAGGACTTGTTCTTATTTTTATCGGTGGACTTATGCTTTCCGTGCTGTTTGGAAATGGCATGGGGCGCATTTGGCATAACGAAGGAACGTCATGGAGCGAACCTGTCGCTTCTGCGATTGCACTTGCATTTAATTGGGTAGGAGAAACAGGAGCAGCAGTATTGTTTTTCGTTGCTTGGTGGGTGCACTTGCTGATTTTATTAACGTTTTTAGTGTACGTGCCACAATCGAAACATGCCCATTTAATCGCTGGACCAGTCAATGTCTTTTTTAGTCGGTTAACGAGACCGAAGCTTGAGAAAATCAACTTTGAAGATGAGACGCAAGAGTCGTTTGGTGTTGGGAAAATTGAAGATTTTAAGCAAACGCAACTCATCGATTTATATGCGTGTGTCGAGTGCGGGCGCTGCACGAACATGTGTCCAGCAACGGGGACAGGGAAAATGTTATCACCGATGGATCTTATTTTAAAATTGCGTGACCATTTAACTGAAAAAGGCGCAGCCATCACATCGAAAGCTCCTTGGGTACCAACGTTTGCGTTTGCGAATACAAAAGGAAACCAACTCGCCTTCATGGCGCAAGGAATGCAAGAACAAGCGGCAACGATCGAAATGCCGAATTTGATTGGCGATGTCATTACGGAAGAAGAAATTTGGGCATGTACGACGTGTCGCAACTGTGAAGACCAATGCCCAGTTATGAATGAACATGTCGATAAAATTATTGACTTACGTCGTTACCTCGTATTAACAGAAGGAAAGTTAAACCCTGATGCACAGCGTGCGATGACAAATATCGAACGTCAAGGAAATCCATGGGGACTGAATCGCAAAGAAAAGGAAAATTGGCGCGAGTTGCGTGAAGATGTCCGGATTCCGACAGTAAAAGAAATGCAAAAAGCTGGAGAAGAATTCGAATATTTATTCTGGGTCGGCTCGATGGGGTCATTCGATAACCGAAGCCAAAAAATTGCGTTAGCTTTTGCGCGTCTATTAAATGAAGCAGGCGTGAAATTTGCGATTTTAGGCAACAAGGAGAAAAACTCTGGCGATACGCCGCGCCGTTTAGGAAACGAATTTTTATTCCAAGAATTAGCAACATCTAACATTGCAGAGTTTGAAAAAGCAGGTGTGAAAAAAATTGTGACGATCGATCCGCATGCGTATAACACATTCAAAAATGAATATCCGGATTTCGGCTTTGAAGCGGAAGTATATCACCATACAGAGTTACTAGCAAAGCTTGTGGAAGAAGGTCGCCTCGTCCCGAAATATGAAGTCAACGAAGTCGTTACATTCCACGATTCATGTTATTTAGGCAGATATAACGATGTATACGATGCACCGCGTCAAATTTTGAAAGCGATTCCGGGTGTGAAGCTCGTGGAAATGGCACGCCATCGCGAAACAGGCATGTGTTGCGGTGCAGGTGGCGGATTAATGTGGATGGAAGAAACGACAGGCACGCGCATTAACGTAGCGCGCACAGAACAGGCGCTTGAAGTGAATCCAACAGTTATTAGCTCGGGCTGTCCGTACTGTTTAACGATGTTATCAGATGGAACAAAAGCAAAAGAAGTGGAAGAAAAAGTCGGCACGTATGATGTCGCTGAGCTGTTAGAAAAGGCTGTATTTGGACCTGTTCATTAAAAATTCTAAAAAAAATAAATAGTTTTATTTTTAAGACATTTTCAGTATAATGAAAGCAACGGGAAGGTGTGCGGCTTCGTGCGCCTTCTTTGCCCGTCCATAATTGAACGAGCGTTCGCTCAACATTTTTGAAAGGGCTTTCTTATGAAGAAAAGGGGGAGAAACATGGGGAAAACGGTCATTGTTAGCGGGGTACGTACACCATTTGGAAAATTCGGTGGAAGTTTAAGTGCATTCAGCGCTGCGCAGCTTGGAGGTATGGCAATCAAAGAGGCGCTCGTGCGCGCAAATATGAATGCAGAAGATGTCGATGAAGTCGTTTTTGGTACTGTATTGCAAGGTGGACAAGGACAACTTCCATCGCGACAAGCGGCCAGAGAAGCAGGCATTCCGTGGGAGACGAAAACAGAAACGATCAATAAAGTATGCGCCTCAGGGATGCGTAGTGTCACGCTCGGTGATCAAATTATTCGTGCTGGGGACGCGGATGTCATCGTTGCAGGTGGAATGGAATCGATGAGCAATGCACCGTATATATTGCCGAAAGCACGCTGGGGACTGCGCATGGGTGATTCGACGGTAAAAGATTTAATGGTGTATGACGGATTAACATGCAGTTTTACAGGCGTGCATATGGGCATTTACGGAAGTGAGACGGCAAAAGAGTTAGGTATTACGCGTGAAGAGCAAGATCGTTGGGCGTATCGAAGTCATCAATTAGCTATTGCAGCGATCGAAAGCGGTAAGTTTGCGGAAGAAATCGTTTCTGTTACTATTCCGCAACGAAAAGGCGAGCCGATCACAGTAGCGGTTGATGAGTCGCCGCGTAAAGATACGTCGCTTGAAAAATTAGCGAAGCTTACGCCTGTGTTTGATCCAACGGGCACCATTACCGCAGGAAATGCGCCAGGGGTAAATGATGGGGCAGCTGCGCTTGTATTAATGAGCGAAGAACGGGCGCAACAAGAAGGGCTCACCCCGCTTGCGACGATTGTCGCGCATACGGCAATTGCCATTGAAGCGAAAGATTTTCCGAAAACGCCAGGCATCGTCATCAATGAATTGTTGCGTAAAACAGGAAAAACAGTAAACGACATTGATTTATTTGAAATTAACGAAGCGTTTGCTGCTGTCGCTTTAGCAAGCATGAAAATTGCTGACTTGCCAGAAGAAAAAGTAAACGTCAACGGTGGCGCCATTGCCCTTGGGCATCCGATCGGGGCAAGCGGTGCGCGCATTATTATTACGTTAATTCATGAATTAAAACGCCGTGGTGGCGGCACTGGCATTGCAGCGATTTGTAGCGGTGGCGGTCAAGGCGATGCAGTAATGATTGAAGTTCATTAACGGGGGATGGAACGATGAAAAAAGTGATGGTTGTTGGTGCTGGTCAAATGGGATCAGGGATTGCTCAAGTGTGTGCCACAGCAGGATATGACGTCATTTTAAACGATGTCAATGAAGAGCGCGTACAATGGGGGCTGAACAATATTGCAAAAAGCATCAATAAGTTTGTTGAAAAAGGAACATTCAGCGCACAACAGCGCGATGAAGTGATCGGTCGCATTCGTCCATCGACAACTTTGCAAGATGGAAGCGATGTCGATGTCGTCATCGAAGCGGTTGTTGAAAATATGGATGTGAAAACAGCATTGTTTGCACAGCTAGATGAAATCACTCCTCCGCATGCCATTTTAGCGACAAATACGTCCTCACTACCGATTACAGAAATTGCCGCAGCAACGAAGCGACCAGAGAAAGTCATTGGCATGCATTTTATGAATCCAGTACCGATTATGAAACTTGTTGAAATTATTCGCGGTCTCGCGACGGCTGACGAAGTATATGAAGCGATCGAACAAATGACAAAAACGTTAGGAAAAGTACCGGTTGAAGTAAACGATTTCCCGGGATTTGTTTCCAATCGTGTATTAATGCCGATGATTAATGAAGCGATTTATTGTTTATACGAAGGTGTGGCGACGAAAGAAGCGATTGACGAAGTGATGAAACTTGGCATGAATCATCCAATGGGACCGCTCACCTTAGCGGATTTTATCGGCTTAGATACGTGTCTATACATTATGGAAGTGCTTCATGATGGACTTGGTGACGATAAATATCGTCCGTGTCCGCTTTTACGTAAATATGTGAAAGCGGGTTGGCTCGGACGAAAAACAGGGCGAGGATTTTACACGTACGAATAAAGGGGTTGTCAGCATGAATTTACATTTTACAGAAGAACAGCAAATGATGCGTCAAATGGTGCGCGAGTTTGCTGAAAATGAAATTGCACCGTTCGTTGAACGGATGGAGCGCGGAGAGTTTCCGCGCCCGATTCTTGAAAAAATGGCGGAGCTCGGCTTAATGGGTATTACTGTACCTGAGCAATATGGCGGTGCGGGGATGGATTTTACGTCATATATCATTGCGATACACGAAATTTCAAAAGTGAGCGCTGTCGTAGGGGTCATTTTATCTGTCCATACGTCTGTCGGCACAAATCCGATTTTATATTTCGGAACGGAGGAGCAAAAGCGAAAATATGTGCCGAAGCTCGCGCGCGGTGAATATTTAGGAGCGTTTTGCTTAACAGAACCAGGATCAGGATCGGATGCAGCAAGCTTAAAAACGACAGCCATTCGCGATGGTGACCATTATGTATTAAATGGCTCGAAAGTATTTATTACAAACGGTGGGGAAGCGGATACGTATATCGTATTTGCTCGTACAAATCCAGAAGAAAAAGGAAGTAAAGGAGTAAGCGCATTTATCGTTGAAAAACATACGCCAGGTCTTATCATCGGAAAAGACGAGAAAAAAATGGGGCTTCACGGGTCGCGAACCGTTCAATTATCGTTTGAAGATATGCGCGTGCCTGCGGAAAACTTACTCGGTCAAGAAGGGGACGGATTTAAAATCGCGATGGCTAACTTAGATAGCGGTCGCATCGGGATTGCGGCTCAATCGCTCGGTATTGCCGAAGCCGCGCTTGAACATGCAACGAATTATGCGAAAGAACGCATTCAATTCGGTAAGCCGATCGCCGAACAACAAGGCATTGCGTTTAAACTAGCCGATATGGCAACGAACGTCGAAGCGGCCAAACTGCTCGTTTATCATGCTGCTTTTTTACGTTCAAACGGCATGCCGTGTGGAAAAGAAGCGTCGATGGCGAAGCTGTTTGCATCAAAAACAGCGATGGAAAACGCCATTGAAGCGGTACAAATTTTCGGAGGCAACGGCTACACAGAAGACTATCCGGTTGAACGGCTATTCCGCGATGCGAAAGTGTGCGAAATTTATGAAGGAACGAGTGAAATTCAACGGCTTGTCATTAGTAAACATTTGTTGAGGGGGATGGGAAAATGAATTTTCAACTTAGTGAAGAGCATGAAATGATACGAAAAATGGTGCGCGATTTTGCGAAAAACGAAGTGGCACCGACAGCAGCAGAACGCGATGAAGAAGAACGTTTTGATCGCGACATTTTTAATAAAATGGCGGAGCTCGGTTTGACGGGCATCCCGTGGCCAGAGGAATACGGTGGTATCGGTAGCGATTATTTAGCATACGTCATCGCTGTGGAGGAGCTTTCAAAGGTGTGCGCATCGACAGGGGTGACGCTTTCCGCTCACATTTCGTTAGCAAGTTGGCCGATTTATAAATTTGGAACAGAACAACAAAAACAAACGTATTTACGAGCATTAGCGACAGGAGAAAAGCTTGGGGCGTACGGTTTGTCTGAACCAGGAGCAGGTTCTGACGTTTCAGCAATGAAAACGCGTGCTGTAAAGGATGGCGATCATTACGTATTAAACGGCTCAAAAGTATGGATTACAAACGGTGGGGAAGCAGACATTTATGTTGTTTTTGCGGTGACAGACCCAGAGAAAAAACATCGTGGCATTAGCGCATTTATTGTTGAAAAAGGAACGCCTGGATTTTCGATCGGGAAAAAAGAGAAAAAGCTTGGCATTCGTTCATCACCAACGACGGAGCTTATTTTTGAAGATTGTCGCATTCCGAAAGAAAATTTGCTCGGTGAAGAAGGAGAAGGATTTAAAATTGCGATGATGACGCTTGATGGTGGTCGAAATGGCATCGCTGCGCAAGCGGTCGGCATCGCTCAAGGGGCGTTAGATGCAGCGGTAGAATATGCGAAAGGACGTATTCAATTCGGTAAGCCAATTGCAGAACAACAAGGCATTGCCTTTAAGCTAGCCGATATGGCAACAGCAATCGAAGCTGCTCGTTTACTAACATATCAAGCGGCATGGCTTGAATCAAACGGTTTACCGTATGGAAAAGAATCAGCGATGGCGAAATTGTTTGCAGGGGACACGGCGATGAAAGTGACCGTTGAAGCGGTACAAATTTTTGGTGGCTACGGTTACACGAAAGACTATCCAGTGGAGCGGTTTATGCGCGATGCAAAAATTACGCAAATTTATGAAGGGACGCAAGAAATTCAACGCATCGTCATTTCAAGAATGTTAACGAAATAGGAGGGGTGTGATGAAAAAGCGTGAAGTACCAGCGTCTGTCAAAGATGAGCGGCTTGTGAAAAAAAGGCGCAACCAAATGATTAAAGGGGCGATTTCGCTATTTAAACAAAAAGGGTTCCATCAAACGACGACGCGCGAAATTGCCCGCGCTTCTGGCTTTAGCATCGGAACGCTATACGAATACATTCGCAAAAAAGAAGACGTCCTTTATTTAGTGTGCGATCGCATTTACGATGAAGTGCGCGACCGCATGGAACAAGCTATTGATACGACACAAGGGGATTTAGACGGGTTAAAATTAGCGATTGCTTACTATTTTCGTGTCGTTGATGAACTGCAAGATGAAGTGCTCGTCATGTATCAAGAGGCAAAGTCACTTGGTAAAGAATCGCTTCCGTATGTGCTTAATAAAGAATTACAAATGGTTGCAATGTTTGAACATATTTTACGACGCTGTGTAGACAATAGGGTATTTTCTTTAACGGAACAAGAAATTCAATTATTTGCACATAACATTTTCGTGCTCGGTCAAATGTGGGGGTTCCGTCGTTGGGCGTTGAAAAAAATGTATACGCTCGATGAATATATTCAATTGCAAACAAAGCTATTGCTTGAAGGGCTTATGAAGCGGTAGCGAAAGGGGATGGGAGAAACATGGCGCACATTTATCGTCCAAAACATCACGTTCGCTTTGTGACGGCGTCTAGTTTATTCGATGGACATGACGCGGCAATCAACATTATGCGTCGCATTTTGCAAGTGAGCGGAGCTGAGGTCATTCATCTTGGACATAACCGCTCGGTTGAAGAAATTGTGAACGCTGCGATTCAAGAAGATGTGCAGGGCATTGCGGTATCTTCGTATCAAGGCGGTCATATGGAGTTTTTTAAATATATGTACGACTTATTACAACAGCGTGGTGCGGGACACATTCGCATCTATGGTGGTGGTGGTGGTGTCATTATTCCAAGGGAAATAAAAGAATTGCACGAATATGGTATCGCGCGTATTTTCTCGCCAGAAGACGGTCGACGTTACGGATTGCAAGGAATGATTAACATCATGATGGAAGAATGTGATTTTCCGACTGTCAAAGAAATTACCGATGAAGTAGAGCGATTAGCAACCGGGGACGTTCAAGCCGTAGCTCGCTTAATTACAGTGTGTGAGAACGGCGTAAACGCTCATAGCGAAATCGCTGCCACAGCCGAAGCCGTTTTACGACAAGTGAAAGCGATGGCGAAACGCGTACCAGTTCTCGGCATTACCGGAACAGGTGGTGCGGGAAAAAGCTCGCTCACCGATGAACTTGTCCGCCGCTTTTTAAACGAAATTCCAGACAAAAAAGTGGCCATTTTATCGGTTGACCCGACAAAACAAAAAACGGGCGGTGCGTTGCTTGGGGATCGCATTCGTATGAATGCCATTTCTTCTCCGCGGGTGTATATGCGGAGCTTAGCGACACGTAGCTCGCGTTCGGAATTGTCACTTGCGATTCAAGATGCGATTGAAGTGGTGAAAGCAGCAGGTTTTGATTTAGTGATCGTAGAAACGAGCGGGATCGGGCAAGGCGATGCAGCTATTAAAGATATTTGTGATATTGCGATGTATGTGATGACGAGCGAGTTCGGTGCTCCGTCACAGCTTGAGAAAATTGATATGATCGACTATGCCGATCTCATCGTTATTAATAAATTTGAGCGACAAGGTTCAGAAGATGCAAAACGCCAAGTGCAAAAACAATACCAACGAAGCCATCAATTATTTGATCGAGATGTAAGCGAAATGCCTGTATTCGGCACGATCGCCAGCCAATTTAACGATCCAGGAACGAATACGCTGTTTGTTGCCTTAATCGACTTGATTAATGAACGAATGGGCACGAATTGGACGACGACGTTGCAAAAAGTCGATCATGTCGAAAAACAAAACGTCATCATCCCGAACGAACGTCGCCATTATTTGCGCGAAATTGCCGATACGATCCGTCAATATCATAAGCGCGTCAATGAACAATGTGACATTGCTCGCCGCGTATTTCAGCTTGAAGGCGCCATCGAAACGATGAATGAGTACCATCATGAACAAGCATTGGAAGCTTTACAAGATGCAAAACGATCATATGAGGAAAAATTAACACCGGAGTCAAGAAAACTATTAGCTTCATGGGAAGATGTCAAAAAGAAATATGCCGCTAAAGAGTTTGTGACGAAAGTGCGTGATAAAGAAATCGTTACACCGCTAACAACGAAAAGTTTAGCCGGTTTAGACATTCCGAAAGTCGCATTGCCGAAGTTTAAAGATTACGGAGAAATTTTACGATGGCTTTATAAAGAAAACGTTCCAGGTGTATTTCCATTTACTGCAGGTGTATTCCCGTTTAAACGGCAAGAAGAAGATCCGAAGCGACAATTTGCAGGAGAAGGTACGCCAGAGCGAACGAATCGGCGCTTCCATTACTTATGTAAAGACGATCCAGCGAAACGGTTAAGTACAGCGTTTGATTCCGTTACGTTATATGGGGAAGATCCGAATGAACGTCCAGACATTTTCGGAAAAATCGGTGAAAGCGGTGTAAGCGTTTGTACGTTAGATGATATGAAAAAGTTATACAAAGGTTTTGATTTATGCCATCCGCTTACATCTGTATCGATGACAATTAACGGCCCTGCGCCAATCATTTTAGCGATGTTTCTAAATACAGCGATTGATCAACAAGTAGAGAAGAAAGAAGCAGAGCTTGGACGAAAGTTAACGAAAGAAGAATACGAACAAGTCAAAGCATGGACTTTGCAAACGGTTCGGGGGACAGTCCAAGCGGACATTTTAAAAGAAGATCAAGGGCAAAATACGTGTATTTTTTCGACTGAGTTTGCTTTGCGCATGATGGGGGACATTCAACAATACTTTATCGACAATCGCGTTCGTAACTATTATTCTGTTTCCATCTCAGGCTATCATATTGCTGAAGCAGGGGCGAATCCGATTACGCAATTGGCGTTTACGCTAGCAAACGGTTTTACGTACGTGGAATATTATTTAAGCCGAGGCATGCACATTGATGATTTTGCGCCAAACTTATCGTTTTTCTTCAGCAACGGTCTCGATCCGGAATATACCGTTATCGGTCGGGTGGCCCGACGCATTTGGGCGGTTGCGATGCGCGAAAAATACGGAGCAAATGAGCGAAGCCAAAAGTTGAAATATCACGTACAAACATCAGGACGTTCGCTTCACGCTCAAGAAATTGACTTTAATGATATTCGAACAACACTACAGGCTCTCATGGCTCTTCATGATAACTGCAACTCGCTTCATACGAACGCCTATGATGAAGCGATCACTACGCCGACTGAAGAATCTGTTCGTCGCGCCATGGCCATTCAGCTTATCATTACAAAAGAGCATGGATTAACGAAAAATGAAAATCCGCTACAAGGATCATTCATTATTGAAGAACTAACGGACTTAGTTGAAGAAGCAGTATTAAAAGAATTTGAACGTCTTGATGAGCGTGGCGGTGTACTTGGTGCGATGGAAATGCAATATCAACGCGGTAAAATTCAAGATGAATCGATGTATTACGAAATGAAAAAACATAGTGGAGAACTGCCGATTATTGGAGTAAACACATATTTAAACCCGAACGCAGCGGTTGAGGAAGAAATTGAAAGCCTGCAGCTTGCACGTGCATCATATGAAGAAAAGCAATTACAACTTGAAAACTTGCGCAAATTCCACGAAGAACATAAAGACGAAGTGGAAGAAGCGCTGGCGCGGTTAAAACATGTCGCGGTAAGCGGAGGAAACATTTTCGCTGAGCTCATGGAAACGGTCAGAGTTGCAAGCTTAGGACAAATTACGAAAGCGTTGTATGAAGTCGGTGGGCAATATCGCCGCAATATGTAATGTCGGGGCATGTCCCGACATTTTTTTTGGGCAACCGTCTAGCATAAAGTAAATGAATTTGTTTATAATGAATGGTATGGATTTTTGTTGTTTTCATACGTTGGAGAAAGGGAGTGCGGAAAGTGAGTTTGGAGCAATACTCTCAAGAACAATTGCGAGAGATGTCTTTCGTCGAACTTGCGTATTTGCTATTGTCTGAGAAAAAGCAGACGGTGTCATTTCAAGAGATGGTCGAACAGCTAGTCGCGATGAAAGGGTTATCTGAAAGTGAAGTAAGCGCGCGATTAGCGCAATTTTATACAGATTTAAACGTCGACGGCCGATTTATTTGTGTTGGGGAAACGGCTTGGGGCTTGCGTTCGTGGTATCCGTATGATCAAACAGAAGATGAAGCAGTGCCTGTAGAACGCGTGAAGAAGAAGAAAAAAGTAGCCGATGACTTTGACGATTTCGATGAACTCATCGATGAAGACGAATTAGTATATGACGATTTAGATGAGGAATTATTAGATGATGAAGAGTTGTTAGACGATGATTTTGTATTAGATGAAGACGAAGAAGTCATTGATGATTTATTAGATGAAGAACTCGATTTAGACGACGCTCCAATTGATGAAGAGCTAGACGTCGTCGATGAGGAATTAGAGTTAGAAGAAGATGAGGAATTATAACCTTGACTTTTTACATCGATATATGTAGAATTCTGTTTGGGCTCTTTTCATAGAGATACGTTCGCTCCCTTACATATTTGTAAGCGGAGCGTTTTTATTTTTCCCCGAATTCGCACACACTGTAACTATTCTAAATGAGTTGAGGGGGAAGGTTTTCATGACAAAATATATTTTTGTAACAGGTGGCGTCGTATCATCGCTTGGAAAAGGAATTACGGCTGCGTCACTTGGCCGATTATTAAAAAATCGTGGCTTAAAAGTGACGATTCAAAAGTTTGATCCGTACATTAACGTTGACCCGGGAACGATGAGTCCGTATCAACATGGAGAAGTGTTCGTTACAGATGACGGAGCAGAAACGGACTTAGACTTAGGACATTATGAGCGCTTTATTGACATTAATTTAAACAAATACAGCAACGTAACAACAGGAAAAATATATTCGACCGTACTGAAAAAAGAACGTCGCGGTGATTACTTAGGCGGCACGGTACAAGTTATACCTCA
This sequence comes from Anoxybacillus eryuanensis, assembly GCF_051200995.1. Classification (NCBI taxonomy): domain Bacteria; kingdom Bacillati; phylum Bacillota; class Bacilli; order Caryophanales; family Anoxybacillaceae; genus Anoxybacillus; species Anoxybacillus eryuanensis. The sequence continues at coordinate 64,876 of NZ_JBPODS010000006.1, forward strand.
TATTACAAACGAAATTAAAGAGCGCGTGTTTCGTGCAGGACGTGAAACGAATGCGGACGTAGTTATTACTGAAATTGGAGGAACGGTTGGCGACATTGAATCTCTTCCTTTTTTGGAAGCGATTCGTCAAATTAAAAGCGATGTCGGCCGTGACAACGTCATGTACATTCATTGTACGCTTGTACCGTATATTAAAGCAGCAGGTGAAATGAAAACGAAACCGACGCAACATAGTGTCAAAGAGTTGCGCAGCTTGGGCATTCAGCCAAACGTCATCGTCGTGCGTACAGAAATGCCAATGTCTCAAGATATGAAAGATAAAATCGCTTTGTTCTGTGACATCGATCCGAAAGCGGTCATTGAAGCGCGCGATGCCGATACGTTATACGCTGTACCGCTTATGCTTCAAGAACAAAAGCTCGATCAAATCGTTTGCGAACATTTAAAACTAAATTGTAATGAAGCGGATATGACCGAATGGGTTGCGCTCGTCGAAAAAGTGCGCAACTTATCAAATAAAACAACGATTGCGCTCGTTGGAAAGTACGTTGAACTGCAAGATGCGTACATTTCTGTCGTCGAAGCGTTGCGTCATGCTGGATACGCATTTGATGCGGATATCGATATTCGTTGGATTAACTCTGAACATGTTGATCGAGACAACGTTGCCCAGTTGCTTCAAGGGGTAAATGGCATTCTCGTTCCGGGTGGATTTGGCGATCGTGGTATTGAAGGAAAAATTGAAGCGATCCGTTATGCCCGTGAACAACGTATCCCATTCCTCGGTATTTGTTTAGGTATGCAGTTAGCATCTGTCGAATTTGCTCGTCATGTCGTCGGATTAAAAGGCGCTCATTCGGCGGAAATCGATCCGAACACACCACATCCAATTATTGATTTATTGCCAGAACAAAAAGATATTGAAGATTTAGGAGGAACGCTTCGCCTTGGCTTGTATCCGTGCAAGCTCGTTGAAGGAACGAAAGCGTACGAAGCATATCAAGATGAAGTCATTTATGAACGCCATCGCCATCGTTATGAATTTAACAACGAGTATCGTACAATGATGGAGGAAAATGGTTTTGTCTTTTCCGGTACAAGCCCAGATGGTCGTCTTGTAGAAATTATTGAGTTGAAAGATCATCCTTGGTTCGTTGCGGCGCAGTTTCATCCGGAATTTACATCCCGCCCGACGCGTCCACAGCCACTTTTCCGCGAATTTATTCGCGCATCGTTAGAAAAATAAAAGAGGATGTCCGATATGGGCATCCTCTTACTCGTATTCGGCAACGATTTCTTGCGTCATGAACGCTAAGCTATGATAGGCGAATAAAGCGGCAATCGCAGAAGGAAAGCCAACACGCGTGCCATTTTCTGTTGGAACGAGCGGCTGTTTTAAACATAAATCAATATGTACATCGACATAGTCAACAAGCGACGGTTTCGTGCTCTCCACGATAGATGACATACCGATCGTCCATATGTTTTGTTCTTGAAGTTGTTTAGCGATGCGAATCGCTTCTTCATTTGCACAAAAGCGTGAAACGATGAGCACGCGGTCAGCAGTTGTTACTTCGGTTATGTTGAACCGTTTTACGTTTGGCAGCCTTTCAGCTCCATGTAGCGCTTCCGCAACAACCGCTTCCATTTCATCGATACCGTAAATAAAAATCGTACCGTTACCAATGACCGCCTGCGCAAGTAAACGGGCAGCATCTTCAAACTGCTCCTCTTCTTGTGCGCTTATTCGTTGAAACACTCCAGCAAGCTGTGTCGATAATATTTTTAACATGATAAATCTCCTTTTCATGCGACTTTATCTTTGTTGCTCATTATATTAAAAAATAAAAAAATGATCAAAATTAGAGCATGAAGCAGGATAAATGGTAAAAATTTCGAAATAATGATACGATAATAAAAATAGGAGCTTTACATATGAAAAAAAGGGAAAAATAGAGGTGTTTATATGGCGGGGAAGATTTTGATTGTGGACGATCAGTTTGGCATTCGTATTTTATTAAATGAAGTATTTCAAAAAGAAGGGTACGAAACGTATCAAGCGGCAAACGGTGTTCAAGCGCTTGATTTGTTTGCGAAGCACTCCCCAGATTTAGTGTTGTTAGATATGAAAATTCCGGGCATGGACGGAGTAGAAATTTTAAAGAAAATGAAAGAGATGAATGAAAATGTAAAAGTCATTGTAATGACGGCTTACGGAGAGCTTGATATGATTCATGAAACGAAGAAACTCGGTGCGCTGACACATTTTGCGAAACCTTTTGATATAGACGATATGCGTGATGCAGTGAAACAATATATCGGATAACCATTGACATCTTTTTGAACTTTTTTCACAAAGTTTTGTTCGTTTCGGTGAATAAGGTTGATGTGTGGAAACAAAGTTTGTTATTCTTATAATGTACATACTATTCGATGTCGTCTTGTATAAATTTGTCGTATTTTGGTCATTGTACATGTGAGAGGCGCTTTCGGATAGTGAATCATGGCTACATTTAAGGAGGATTTAACGATGCCTTTAGTTTCAATGACGGAAATGCTTAAACAAGCATTGGCAGGCAAGTATGCGGTCGGTCAATTCAATATTAACAACTTAGAATGGACGCAAGCGATTTTAGCAGCAGCGGAAGAAGAAAAGTCCCCTGTGATCCTCGGTGTGTCTGAAGGAGCAGCTCGCTATATGGGCGGCTTTAAAACAGTTGTGAATATGGTCAAAGGGTTAATGGAAGACATGAACATTACGGTTCCTGTTGCGATTCACCTTGACCACGGTTCAAGCTTTGAAAAGTGTAAAGCAGCAATTGACGCCGGATTTACATCTGTTATGATCGATGCATCACATCATCCGTTTGAAGAAAACGTCGAAATTACATCAAAAGTTGTAGAGTACGCTCATGCACGTGGCGTATCTGTTGAAGCCGAGCTCGGAACAGTCGGCGGACAAGAAGATGATGTTGTTGCAGAAGGAATCATTTATGCAAATCCAGATGAGTGCGAAGAGCTTGTCAAGCGTACAGGCATCGACTGTTTAGCACCAGCGCTTGGATCGGTACATGGTCCATACAAAGGTGAGCCAAAATTAGGCTTCAAAGAGATGGAAGAAATTCGTGATCGTACAGGTGTACCACTCGTATTACATGGTGGAACAGGTATTCCGACTGAACAAATTCAACGTGCCATTTCGCTCGGTACATCAAAAATTAATGTAAACACAGAAAATCAAATGGCGTTTACAAAAGTGGTGCGTGAAGTGTTAGCAAAAGATGAAAAAGTGTACGATCCACGCAAGTTCCTCGGCCCTGGCCGCGATGCGATTAAAGAAACAGTGATTGGCAAAATGCGTGAATTCGGTTCTTCCGGCAAAGCGTTGTAATAAAAGCCGCACCGTTTCAGCCTTGCTGAAGCGGGCGGTTTTGTTTCATTCCACTTTGAAAGCGTTTAGGAGGTTGAAAATTATGAAATTTTTTATTGACACAGCAAATATTGATGAAATTCGCCATGCGCATGAGCTTGGTATTTTAGCGGGAGTAACAACAAACCCAAGCCTCGTCGCAAAAGAAAACGTGTCGTTCCACGATCGTCTTCGTGAAATTACTTCTCTCGTTTCGGGCTCGGTTAGTGCGGAAGTTATCGCTACAGATGCAGAAGGAATGATTGCGGAAGGGGAAGAATTAGCGAAAATTGCCCCAAACATTACAATTAAAGTACCGATGACGCCAGAAGGACTAAAGGCAGTAAAAGTATTTAGCGAAAAAGGCATTAAAACAAACGTAACACTTATTTTCAGCGCAAATCAAGCATTGTTGGCGGCACGCGCTGGGGCAACATATGTATCGCCATTTTTAGGTCGCTTAGACGATATCGGTCATAACGGATTAGACTTAATTGAAACGATCGCAAACATTTTTGCCATTCATGACATTGAGACAGAAATTATCGCGGCATCCATTCGTCATCCACAACATGTGACAGAAGCGGCATTAAAAGGTGCGCATATTGCGACGGTTCCTTACAACGTGCTTATGCAACTATTTAAACATCCACTTACTGATCAAGGCATCGAAAAATTTTTAGCAGACTGGAATAAAGCAAACCAAAAATAACAATTAAGCAGTTTTCCGTCGCGTTCTAGTACTTGCTTTGCGAGAAGGGAGACACATATGGAAAAGTTAAAAATCGTTGGCGGTGACCTCCTTCAAGGCTCCGTGCGCGTTAGTGGCGCGAAAAATAGCGCAGTTGCCCTCATTCCAGCCGCTATTTTAGCCAACTCACCTGTAGTCATTGAAGGGTTGCCGAACATTTCAGACGTTCATGTGCTCGGACAATTAATTGAAGAAATTGGCGGTACCTTTCATTTCGATGAACACGAAGTCGTCATCGACCCGACACATATCGTTTCCATGCCTTTGCCAAACGGAAAAGTGAAAAAGTTGCGCGCTTCTTATTATTTGATGGGTGCGATGCTCGGACGATTTAAAAAAGCAGTTATTGGATTGCCGGGCGGTTGTCATTTAGGACCGCGTCCGATTGATCAGCATATTAAAGGATTTGAGGCGCTTGGTGCAAAAGTGACAAATGAACAAGGTGCCATTTATTTACGGGCTGAAGAACTTCACGGTGCGCGCATTTACTTGGACGTCGTCAGCGTAGGCGCAACGATCAACATTATGTTAGCTGCCGTCTTAGCGAAAGGACGAACCATTATTGAAAACGCGGCAAAAGAACCGGAAATTATTGATGTTGCGACGCTGTTGACAAATATGGGTGCGCGCATTAAAGGAGCAGGAACAGACGTCATTCGTATTGACGGGGTAGAGCAGTTGCACGGTTGCCGCCATTCCATTATTCCGGATCGCATTGAAGCAGGAACGTATATGATTATCGGTGCAGCCATGGGAAAAGGGGTGATCATCGACAACGTCATTCCACAACATTTAGAAGCGGTCATTGCGAAAATGCGAGAAATGGGCGTCATCGTAGAAACGAGCGATGACCAAATTTTTGTTGCGACGAAAGATCATCTTCGTGCTGTCGATATTAAAACGCTCGTTTACCCTGGTTTTCCGACCGATCTACAACAGCCATTCACTTCACTATTAACGAAAGCGTCTGGGACGAGCATTGTGACAGATACAATTTATAGCGCGCGATTTAAGCATATTGATGAATTGCGGCGCATGAACGCTAACGTAAAAGTTGAAGGGCGTTCAGCGATCATTACAGGTCCATCTCGACTACAAGGGGCAAAAGTACGTGCGACCGATTTGCGTGCAGGAGCTGCGCTTGTCGTTGCTGGATTGATGGCCGAAGGGGTTACAGAAATTACAGGATTGGAACATATTGATCGTGGCTATAGCAACTTAGTTGACAAACTTGCTAATCTCGGCGCAACGATTTGGCGCGAAAAAATGACAGAACAAGAAATCGAACAGCTGAAGAACACATAATGCAACAAAGGGGAGAGGGAGAAACGATGGAAAGAAGTTTATCGATGGAGCTTGTCCGTGTAACAGAAGCTGCTGCATTAGCTGCAGCACGCTGGATGGGGCGCGGTAAAAAAGATGAAGCAGATGAGGCGGCTACGTCCGCGATGCGTGATGTATTTGATACAGTTCCGATGAAAGGAACGGTTGTCATCGGTGAAGGGGAAATGGATGAAGCACCGATGTTGTACATTGGGGAAAAGCTTGGCAACGGTTACGGTCCGCGCGTTGATGTCGCAGTTGACCCACTTGAAGGAACAAATATTGTCGCTTCTGGCGGTTGGAACGCTTTAGCGGTTGTTGCTGTAGCGGATCATGGCAACTTGCTTCATGCGCCAGATATGTACATGGATAAAATTGCTGTTGGACCTGAAGCGGTCGGCATGATCGACATTAACGCACCGATTATTGATAATTTAAAAGCGGTAGCAAAAGCGAAAAACAAAGATATTGAAGACGTTGTGGCGATTATTTTAAATCGTCCACGCCACGAGCGCATCATTGCGGAGTTGCGTGAAGCGGGTGCGCGTATTAAGCTCATTAATGATGGTGACGTCGCTGCTGCAATTAATACAGCGTTTGATCATACAGGTGTAGATATTTTATTTGGTTCAGGAGGCGCACCAGAAGGGGTATTAGCGGCTGTTGCGCTGAAATGTCTCGGTGGAGAAATACAAGGAAAACTATTGCCACAAAACGATGCGGAATTAGATCGTTGTAAAAGAATGGGTATTGACGTAAACCGTGTGTTGCGTATGGAAGATCTCGTCAAAGGGGACGATGCCATTTTTGCAGCAACGGGTGTAACGGACGGAGAGTTGTTGCGGGGGGTACAATTTAAAGGTACATATGGCGAAACACACTCCGTTGTTATGCGTGCGAAATCTGGCACGGTTCGTTTTATCGAAGGACGCCACAGCTTAAAGAAAAAGCCGAACCTAGTCATCAAATAATTGCGGGATGCGCGAACTTTTCGCGCTCTCGCTCTTTTTCTATTGATTGACAATATAAAAAAAGGGTAAAATAGTCATGTTACGTCTCTTCTCGTAATCATCTTTTCATCTTCGCTGTTTCCAACCCAAAGAGCAATTCATGAAAATAAACAAAAGAGTGGTGTAAGTATGGAGTTAGGAGATTTAACGATTGCAACGCTAGAAAATATGACGATTAAAGAGCTATACGAATTAGCTCGTCAATACAAAATATCATATTACAGTAAACTGACAAAAAAAGAATTAATTTTTGCCATTTTAAAAGCGCGCGCGGAACAAGACGGTCTTTTCTTCATGGAAGGCGTGCTTGAAATTATTCAATCAGAAGGGTTTGGTTTTTTACGTCCAATTAACTATTCCCCTAGTTCAGAAGATATTTATATTTCCGCATCGCAAATTCGTCGCTTCGATCTGCGCAACGGTGATAAAGTATCAGGAAAAGTGCGTCCACCGAAAGAAAACGAGCGGTATTTTGGGTTGTTGCACGTCGAAGCTGTAAATGGTGAAGATCCAGAAATTGCAAAAGAGCGCGTACACTTCCCAGCGCTTACGCCGCTTTATCCAAACCGACAGATGAAGCTAGAAACGACACCGGAAAAACTATCTACTCGTCTCATCGATTTGATTGCTCCGATCGGATTCGGTCAGCGCGGTTTAATCGTCGCGCCCCCAAAAGCAGGGAAAACGATGTTGTTAAAAGAAATTGCCAACAGCATCACAACGAATCATCCCGATGTTGAGTTGATCGTTTTGCTTATTGACGAGCGTCCAGAGGAAGTGACCGACATTGAACGTTCCGTATCTGCCGATGTCGTGAGCTCGACGTTTGATGAAGTGCCAGAAAATCATATTAAAGTGGCGGAGCTTGTGCTTGAACGTGCGATGCGTCTTGTTGAACATAAACGTGACGTTGTCATTTTAATGGACAGTATTACTCGTTTAGCACGTGCATACAACCTCGTCATTCCTCCAAGCGGACGTACGCTTTCAGGAGGAATTGACCCGGCCGCATTCCACCGTCCAAAACGGTTTTTTGGAGCTGCGCGCAACATTGAAGAAGGCGGTAGTTTAACGATTTTAGCGACTGCTCTTGTTGATACAGGTTCGCGCATGGACGATGTCATTTATGAAGAATTTAAAGGAACAGGAAATATGGAGCTTCATCTTGACCGTTCATTAGCCGAAAAACGTATTTTCCCTGCGATTGACATTCGTCGCTCAGGTACACGAAAAGAAGAGTTATTAATCCCGAGAGAACATTTAGAAAAATTATGGGCGATTCGCAAAACGATGTCGGATACGCCAGACTTTATTGAACGATTTATTCACCGATTAAAACAGACAAAGACGAACGAAGAGTTTTTTGCGATGTTGGATGAAGAGTGGAAAACAGCCGGAAATTTAAAACGGTTATAAATGGATAGTTGCAAAACAGCGGGACGGTTGTTATAATTTTATCATGTGTGTTTTTGATTGCATATAAACTCTGTTTCGAAAAGATTCAGGGCGGAAGGAGATGAAATGGAATGAAAGCAGGAATCCATCCAAACTATAAAAAAGTGATGGTTAAATGCGCGTGTGGAAACGAGTTTGAGAGCGGTTCTGTTAAAGACGAAGTGCGCGTAGAAATTTGCTCAGCGTGCCATCCATTCTACACAGGACGTCAAAAATTCGCTTCTGCTGCAGGACGTGTTGATAAATTTAACAAAAAATACGGCCTTAAGTAATCCGTATGTCATGAAAACAGGCAAGCGAACATTTTTCACTTGCCTGTTTTTTTCGTGAAAGCTTGAAAGGAAGGGGACGCCCTGATGTATGTCATGAAGCAATCCGGCTGGCTCGAAGTCATTTGCGGTAGCATGTTTTCAGGAAAATCGGAAGAGCTCATTCGCCGCGTACGTCGCGCCCAATTTGCGAAACAAGAAGTGAAAGTGTTTAAGCCAGCGATCGATAATCGATATAGCGAAGAGGCAGTTGTTTCTCATAATGGAACATCTGTTATCGCCATCCCTGTTTCTTGTGCGCTAGACATTCGAAAGCACATCTCCGCAAATACGGACGTTGTGGCAATTGATGAAGTGCAATTTTTTGACGAACATGTCGTTGATGTTGTGCAACAGCTTGCTGATGAAGGGTATCGTGTCATTGTAGCTGGTTTAGACCAAGATTTTCGCGGTGAACCGTTCGGACCTGTTCCAACGTTAATGTCTATCGCTGAATCGGTGACAAAGCTACAAGCTGTTTGTACCGTCTGTGGCTCTCCCGCATCGCGCACGCAGCGGCTCATTAACGGTCGTCCTGCATCGTACAACGACCCTGTCATTTTAATCGGTGCCAGCGAATCGTACGAACCACGTTGTCGCCATCATCACGAAGTGCCTGATCACCCAGCGAAAAATAAAACAAGTACAGAAACAGCGACTCGTCCATAAGGGCGAGTTTTTCCGTATGATCGTTTATGATATAATGAAAAGTCGAGGTGAGAAAAATGTTCGATCGTTTACAGGCAGTAGAAGCCCGTTATGAAAAATTAAATGAACTATTAATGGATCCAGAAGTATTAAATGACCCGAAAAAGTTACGTGATTATTCGAAAGAGCAATCCGATTTAGCGGAAACGGTACAAACGTATCGCGAATATAAATCGGTGCGTGAGCAGTTAGTAGATGCGAAAGCGATGCTGGAAGAAAAGCTCGACCCAGATATGCGCGACATGGTGAAAGAAGAAATTAACGAGCTAGAAGAGCGTGAAGAACAGCTTGTGGAAAAGCTAAAAGTATTGTTGCTTCCGAAAGATCCGAACGACGATAAGAACGTCATTATGGAAATTCGTGGGGCAGCAGGTGGAGAGGAAGCCGCGCTTTTTGCAGGCGATTTATATCGCATGTATACGCGCTACGCGGAGTCGCAAGGATGGAAAACAGAAGTGATTGAGGCACATCCAACAGGACTTGGCGGCTACAAAGAAATCATCTTTATGATTCAAGGAAAAGGGGCATATTCAAAATTAAAATTTGAAAACGGTGCCCATCGCGTTCAGCGCGTACCAGAGACGGAATCGGGTGGACGCATTCATACGTCAACAGCGACAGTTGCGTGTTTGCCAGAGATGGAAGAAATCGAAATTGAAATTAACGAAAAAGATATTCGCGTTGATACGTTCGCATCGAGCGGTCCGGGAGGGCAAAGTGTCAATACGACGATGTCAGCTGTTCGTTTAACGCACATTCCAACAGGAATTGTCGTATCGTGCCAAGACGAAAAATCGCAAATTAAAAATAAAGAAAAAGCGATGAAAGTATTGCGCGCACGCATTTACGATAAATACCAACAAGAAGCGCGTGCCGAATATGACCAAACGCGCAAACAAGCGGTCGGAACAGGCGATCGTTCTGAACGTATTCGCACGTACAACTTCCCGCAAAATCGCGTGACAGATCATCGCATTGGATTGACGATCCAAAAACTTGATCAAGTGTTAGAAGGAAAGTTAGATGAAATTATTGATGCGCTCATTTTAGATGATCAATCCAAAAAATTGGAGCAAGCGAACAATGAGCAGTAAAATATATGAAGTCCTTCAATGGGCTTCTTCTTTTTTCCGAGAGCATGGAAAGGAAGAAACGGCTGCGGAATGGTTATTGCGTCATCATTTACAAATGACGCGTGCGCAACTATTTGCTAATTTGCGCGAGCCGATCGATGAAACGTGTAAACAAATATTTATGGCGGATGTAAAAAAACACGCGCTAGAGCATATCCCCATTCAATATTTGATCGGATATGAACAGTTTTACGGACGGACGTTTATCGTCAATGAGCATGTATTAATTCCACGTCCAGAAACTGAAGAGCTCGTTTCACATGTGCTGGCGCGCGCACAAAAACAGCCGCTTTCCGTCGTTGATGTCGGAACAGGAAGTGGAGCGATTGCGATTACGTTGTCGTTAGAACGACCAATGTGGCGTGTGTATGGCATTGATATTGCCGCTTCATCGCTTGAAGTCGCGAAAAAAAATGCCGCTCAGCTTGGCGCGAACGTGCATTGGTTGGAGGGGGATTTATTACAGCCGATGATCGAACGAGGCATACAAGTCGATGTCGTTGTTTCTAATCCGCCATACATTCCAGCCTGTGACATTCCGGCATTATCGCCTGTCGTGCAAAAAGAACCGCTTCGTGCGCTTGTCGGCGGTGAAGACGGCTTATTATTTTATCGTCGTCTCACCGAACAATTGCCACAAGTTGTCTCAGCAAAAGCACTAATTGCATTTGAAATCGGTCACGGACAAGGACAAGCGGTACAAACGATGTTACAACAAACATTTCCTTCCGCGTATGTCGACGTCCTTTTTGACATAAACAACAAAGAGCGCATCGTCATTGCCGATCTCGCTTCCGAGTAACATCGGAAGCTTTTTATATTTTTTTCATTTTCATAGTTTATCAAACTCCTTTTCTGGTTACACTGCATAACAAGAAAGGGGAGATAAACGATGAATAAATACGTGATTATTTTATATATAACAATGATTATGATCGGTGCGATTATTACAATATACGGTCAACAAACCGAAGCGCAAGGAGATGTCGTCATTCCAAATGAAGCGGTACGGTTGCGCATTTTAGCGAATAGCGATTCGCCAGATGACCAAGCGTTAAAGCGCGCCGTTCGCGATGCGGTCAATGAACAAATTACGACATGGGTAAGCGACCTAACATCATTTGAAGAAGCAAAGCAGGTTATTGCCCAACATGTGCCAGACATTGAACAAACGGTCGCTCGCGTTCTTCATGAGAAGAAGAGCGATCAGTCTTACAAAGTGACGTTTGGACGTGTATCATTTCCAACGAAAATATACGGCTCATACGTATATCCAGCAGGTGAGTACGATGCCGTATTAATTACGCTCGGCAAAGGTGAAGGAGCGAATTGGTGGTGCGTTTTATTCCCACCGCTCTGTTTTCTCGACTTTTCCACAGGTGAAGCCGTTCGTTCTGTAGAAAAACAAGTTGAACAAGGGAAACAAGTCGATCAAATAAGTGAACAACCGCTTGTTGTCGAGGATGAACAGCAAATAGAAGTGAAATTTTTCGTTGCGGAAGTATGGAAAAAGCTCATGCAATAAATATATCCACAAAATTATCAACAAAAAAGAAAAACATATCCACAATTTGTGGACAATTATTGAGTATTTTGTATGAATCTTTTATACTCATGGAAGAAATGGCTGTAAAATGCTTGTCAGATGTCGATAAACAAACAAGCAACTTGAATATGTATGAGGTGAAAACGTTGAAAACACATGTGTTTTTTGTGGATAAAAATGTGGATGACTTAAACAGTTGTCCACAAATTATACAGGCAGCGTCGTATTTACAGCGAGGTGAGCTTGTCGCATTTCCGACAGAAACGGTGTATGGTCTTGGTGCGAACGCGATGTCCACAGCAGCTGTGGAAAACATTTTTGTAGCGAAAGGAAGACCGAGTGATAATCCACTCATTGTCCACATTGCAACGACAGAACAATTGCACGATATTGCTTGCGACATTCCTCCTGTTGCATCCACATTGATAGAGCATTTTTGGCCTGGTCCGTTGACACTCGTCCTTCCAAAAAAAGAAGCGGTCTCCTCGCGCGTTACTGCAGGGTTAAATACGGTGGCGGTGCGCATGCCGAATCATCCGATCGCTCTTGCGCTCATTCAGGCAAGCGGCCTGCCTATTGCTGCACCAAGTGCGAATCGTTCCGGAAGACCAAGTCCGACAACGGCTAAACATGTGCTTGATGATTTAGATGGACGCATTGCGGCCATTGTCGATGGAGGGGCGACAGGAGTTGGGGTTGAATCGACGGTTATTGACTGCACGACAGCGATCCCAACGATTTTACGACCGGGTGGCGTAACAAAAGAGGACATTGAACAAGTGATCGGTGTTGTGGATATCGATCGTGCGCTTGTGGAAAAAGAAGCGGTGCCGAAATCTCCGGGGATGAAATATACGCATTATGCTCCGAAAGCGCCGTTAATTGTCGTGAACGGTTCTTCGGCCTTTTTGCAACAACTTGTGAATGAAAAGCGTGCCAACGGCTTAAGAGTAGGGGTGTTGACGACGGAAGAACGACGTCACACATATGAATCTGACGTTGTCATTCCTTGTGGACGACGGAACGATTTACGGACCGTTGCTCAACAACTATATGATGTACTGCGAGCGTTTGATGAAACAAATGTTGATATCATTTATAGCGAATCGTTTCCGTATGAAGGAATCGGTGTAGCCATTATGAATCGTTTATTAAAAGCGGCAGGTCATGAACAAATCATGGAAAAATGATGTCTAAACTCCTTAGGGTGTGCATATGTTAACGTGAAGGCACGTCCTAAGGAGGCTTTGTATGATTGGGGAAATGATCACATTAGCGATGATGGCATTTGCGTTGGGGATGGATGCATTTTCAGTCAGCCTTGGTATGGGTTTGCTTCAGCTTCGTTTGAAGCAAATTGCCTACATTGGATTAACGGTAGGTTTTTTTCATATTGTCATGCCTTTAGCTGGGATAGTGATCGGTCGATTGTTATCTGTTCAGCTTGGTCATATGGCGACATATATCGGGGGAGTATTATTGTTTATTCTTGGTGTGCAAATGGTTGTCGCTTCTTTTCGTCATGAACAAGAACGTTGGTTGAGGCCTGTTGGCATCGGTTTGTTTTTATTTGCATTTAGCGTTAGCCTCGACAGTTTTTCTGTTGGATTAAGTTTAGGCATTTACGGAGTAGAAGTCGTATTTGCGGTGATTGCATTCGGATTGACGAGCATGGTGTTAACATGGATGGGATTGCTTCTTGGACGCCGTTTTCAACGTTGGTTAGGTACATATAGCGAGGCGTTAGGTGGTACTATTTTACTTTTATTTGCATGTAAACTATTATTTCCTTTGTGAGCTGGGGGATTCCAGTTCTTTTTCTTTTGTTTAGTCTATATTTTGTCCTACGGTTTGCTTTATAATAATAGTAAACATGTGGGAAATGATGAGAGGTGTGAATAGTGAGTCAAACGAACGTTTTGTTTGTATGCACAGGAAATACGTGTCGAAGTCCGATGGCGGAGGCACTACTCAAGCATAAACAACTCCCGCACGTGCAAGTGAGGTCGGCTGGAGTTTTTGCGTTTGATGGGAGCGAAGCATCACAACATGCGAAAGCAGTGCTTGCTGAAAAAGGAATCGACATCGATCATCGCGCTTCGTTGTTAACGAAAGAACATATTGACTGGGCGACATACGTATTAACGATGACCGAAAGTCATAAGCAACATGTGTTAGCGCGTTTTCCAGAGGCAGAAGGAAAAACGTATACGTTAAACGAATTTCTTGGTGACGATAAAGATGTTATTGATCCATTTGGTGGCTCGATTGATGTGTATCGCCAAACGCGCGATGAGCTCGAACAAGCAATCGAAAAGCTACATGAAAAGCTATAAAGCAGGGGGGATATACGATGGGGGGAAAATATACATTTAGCTTACAAAAGAAGTTAGCCATTTTTACAACTGTATTAGCAATCATTACGTATTCAACAAGCGCCTTTTACATTTATGTGCTTTACGACTATGTCAAACCGTGGCTTCCGTTTAGTGAAAATACGTTTACCATTTTGACGCTGTTGCTCGGTATTTTTTGGTCTGGTGTATTGGCATATTATGCGGCACGTTTCATTACGAAACCGCTTTCTCAACTTGAACAAGCTGCATTAAAAGCAGCAAAAGGTGAAATCGGACAAGATGTACCTGTACCAAAGTCAGATGATGAAATTCGTTCGCTTGCGCTTGCGTTTAACGATATGTTGCGCAGTTTGCGGGAAATGGTACAAAGTATTCAACAAAATTTTGCACATACGAATGAAAAAGTAGTAGAGATGACAAATGTGTCCCGCATCGCTGCAGAACAAGCGGAAAACATTGCGCGCACGATTGATGAAATTTCAAAAGGGGCGGATAATTCCGCTGTTGCGATGCAAACGACAGCCGAAGCGGTAGAAGATGTATTAGCGATCGCAGGAAATGTACAACAAAAAGCGATGCAGTCTGAAAAGCTATCGACTGAGATGGTAGCGAAGCTCGAAGAAAGCCGTCGCGTCATCGGCTCGCTTATCGCTGGTATTCAACAATTAGCGAAAAACAACGAGGCATCGCTACATGTGGTGCGACGTTTAGAAGATCATGCGAAAGAAGTTGGACAAATTATTTCGCTTGTTGGGGATATTGCAGGGCAGACGAATTTATTAGCGTTAAATGCTTCAATCGAGGCAGCGCGTGCTGGTGAGCATGGCAAAGGTTTTGCTGTCGTTGCAGAAGAAGTAAGAAAGCTAGCGGATGAAAGTGCCAAGGCGGTACAAGGCATTTCAGAGCTCGTTCAAAACATTCAACATGAAGTAGCCAACGTCGTTAACCAAATTACAGAACAAGTGAACAAAGCAAATGACGAAGCGAAAAAAGGAAACGAAACAAATGAAGCCATTTCCCATATGAGCGCATCCATTCATGAAGTAGCAGATGCCGTGAAACAAATTGCTCAACTTGTTGATGAACAAACGAAATACATTCAACAAACATCTGTTCAATCGCAAGAGGTGGCTGCTATTGCCGAGCAAACATCCGCTGGGGCGGAAGAAGTGACAGCAGCGACACAAGAGCAAACAGCCGTTATCGAGAGCGTGCGTGAACTAGCAATGGAACTTGGAGAACAAGCAGAAAAATTAAAACAAACGATTGCTCGTTTTCGTTTATAAGCATAATAAATGATGAAAAGACCGTCTCGACCCGTTAAAATGAAAAGAGACGGTTTTTTCTTTACAACGATTGAGGAGGGGTTCAAACGTGAAAGTAGCAATTGCATCAGACCATGGTGGTATTCGTATTCGTGAGGAAATAAAACAGCTAATGGATGAAATGGGGATTGAATATACAGATTTTGGATGTGAATGTGAAGCGTCGGTCGATTATCCAGATTACGCGTTGCCGGTCGCAGAGAAAGTAGCGAGCGGTGAGTTTGACCGCGGCATTTTAATTTGTGGGACAGGCATTGGAATGAGCATTGCTGCAAATAAAGTGAAAGGTATTCGTTGTGCGCTCGTTCATGACGTATTTAGTGCGAAAGCAACGCGCGAGCATAACGACAGCAATATATTAGCAATGGGCGAGCGCGTCATCGGACCAGGACTGGCGCGCGAAATTGTAAAAGTATGGCTGACAACCTCATTTGAAGGAGGCCGTCACGAAAAACGCATTCAAAAAATTTCGGCTTATGAAAACGAGCAATAAAGGTGGGATTGTCGTGACGGACATGGAACAATGGCGTAGTCAATGGCAAAAGGCGCTTGCTGAGTTTCGTGCCCAAGTATTACTGACGGAAAAAGATGTTATCGTCGTTGGATGTAGTACAAGTGAAGTCATTGGGGAAAAAATTGGGACGGCAGGCACGATGGACGTGGCGGCGATGTTGTTTCAAGAGCTAAAACGGTGGCACGATGAGACGGGTGTGCAACTTGCATTTCAATGTTGTGAACATTTAAACCGAGCATTAGTTGTCGAGCGAAAAACAGCAATGACAAAGCAGCTTGAAATCGTGAGCGTTATTCCCGTTCGCAACGCAGGAGGAGCGATGGCAGCATATGCATATACGCAGCTAGATGACCCTGTCGTCGTTGAACATATTCGTGCAGATGCGGGGATTGATATTGGCGCTACATTAATCGGTATGCATTTGAAACATGTTGCGGTTCCTGTTCGCACATCGATTAAGCAAATTGGGCATGCGACCATTACATTTGCGAAAACGAGACCGAAACTGATCGGGGGCGAGCGTGCCGTCTATTCACAAGAAAAGGCGAACAAATCATGTTCACTCGGTTAATTTTGTTCACTTTTTCATTTGAAAATGTGTTAAGATAAAAAAGAATATTCACAATTTAGGGGAGGATTGTCAATGAGTCGCTTGTCACAGCAAGATCCACAAGTATTTCAAGCTATTCAAGATGAATTGAAACGACAACAAACGAAAATTGAGTTAATTGCATCGGAAAACTTCGTTAGTGAAGCCGTGATGGAAGCACAAGGATCCGTATTAACAAACAAGTATGCGGAAGGATACCCGGGACGTCGATATTACGGTGGTTGTGAACATGTTGACGTCGTTGAGGAGCTTGCGCGCGAACGTGCAAAACAATTGTTCGGAGCGGAGCATGTAAATGTTCAGCCGCATTCTGGGGCACAAGCGAACATGGCGGTATATTTTACGATTTTGGAGCATGGGGATACTGTACTTGGCATGAATTTATCACACGGGGGACATTTAACACATGGAAGCCCGGTGAACTTCAGTGGTATTCAATACAATTTCATCGAGTACGGCGTTGATCCAGAGACGCACCGCATCAATTACGACGATGTTCGCGAAAAAGCATTAAAACATAAACCGAAATTGATCGTTGCTGGGGCAAGTGCATATCCTCGCACGATTGACTTTGCGAAGTTTCGTGAAATCGCTGATGAAGTAGGCGCTTATTTCATGGTTGATATGGCGCATATCGCAGGGCTTGTGGCGGCAGGTTTGCATCCGAATCCTGTTCCGTATGCACATTTTGTCACGACAACGACGCATAAAACGCTGCGCGGTCCGCGCGGGGGCATGATTTTATGCCAAGAGCAGTTCGCCAAACAAATTGATAAAGCGATTTTCCCAGGTATTCAAGGCGGCCCGCTCATGCATGTCATCGCTGCAAAAGCCGTTGCGCTCGGTGAGGCGTTACAAGACGATTTCAAAACATATGCGCAAAACATTGTGAACAATGCGAAACGTCTAGCGGAAGCGCTAGTGGCAGAAGGTTTTACACTTATTTCAGGTGGAACAGACAATCATTTATTATTAATTGACCTTCGTTCAATCGGATTAACAGGAAAAGTGGCTGAAAAAGTGCTTGATGAAATCGGTATTACAGTCAATAAAAATACGATTCCATATGACCCGGAAAGCCCGTTTGTCACAAGCGGTATTCGCATCGGTACAGCAGCAGTAACGAGCCGTGGCTTTGGACTCGAAGAAATGGATGAAATTGCGCGCATCATTTCGCTTGCGCTCAAACATAAAGATGACGAGCAAAAATTAGACGAAGCGCGCCGTCGTGTGGCTGCGTTAACTGAAAAATTCCCATTGTATGCATAATGATAGGTGTCCCGGACTGGGGCACCTTTTCTTCAGTTGAATCATCCGTTGTTTTTATGTAAAATTTACAAGAATGCATATTACAAAAAGGGGCGACTGACATGAGTAAAGTGTACGTATTTGATCATCCGTTAATTCAACATAAGCTTACATACATTCGCGACAAACATACAGGAACAAAAGAGTTTCGCGAGCTTGTTGAAGAAGTGGCGACGCTCATGGCATTTGAAATTACACGCGACTTGCCACTTCAAGAAGTTGAAATTGAAACACCTGTCAGCAAAGCGAAAGCGAAAGTGATCGCAGGCAAAAAACTAGGGATCATCCCGATTTTACGAGCAGGGATCGGAATGGTGGACGGCATTTTAAAGCTCATTCCAGCGGCAAAGGTCGGACATATCGGTTTATATCGCGACCCAGAGACGTTAAAACCTGTTGAATATTATGTAAAGCTTCCGACTGATGTCGAAGAGCGCGACTTCATTGTCGTCGATCCGATGCTTGCGACAGGTGGTTCAGCTGTTGAGGCGATTCATGCGCTGAAAAAACGCGGCGCGAAAAACATTAAGTTTATGTGTTTAATCGCTGCACCAGAAGGGGTAGAGGCCGTGCAACAGGCCCATCCAGATGTTGATATTTACATTGCCGCATTAGACGAAAAATTGAACGATCACGGCTATATTGTACCGGGTCTTGGTGATGCTGGAGATCGTCTATTTGGAACGAAGTAAGGTGGGCACGATGAATAGACGAAAAGTCATGACCATTTTCGGTACGAGACCGGAAGCGATTAAAATGGCACCGCTCGTGTTAGAATTGCAAAAATATGAAGATATTGAGTCAATTGTGACTGTCACAGCACAACATCGTCAAATGCTTGATCAAGTACTTGATATTTTTGGTATTCAGCCACATTACGATTTAAACATTATGAAAGAGCGTCAAACGCTTGTTGATATTACGACAAGGGCGCTTGCTGGCTTAGACGAGGTCATGAAAAAAGTAAAACCAGACATCGTTCTTGTCCATGGCGACACAACAACGACATTTGTCGCTAGTCTGGCAGCGTTTTATAACCAAATTGCCGTCGGGCATGTGGAAGCAGGACTTCGAACGTGGAATAAGTACTCGCCGTTTCCAGAAGAAATGAATCGACAATTGACGGGGGTATTAGCTGACTTGCATTTTGCTCCAACCGCGAAAGCAGCGGAAAATTTACGTGCAGAAAATAAGCCAGAGCACGCCATTTTCATTACAGGTAACACGGCGATTGATGCGTTAAAAACGACGGTGCGTGAAGCGTATACGCATCCGATTTTAGAAAAGATAGCGGGAAGCCGTATGATTTTATTGACAGCACACCGCCGTGAAAACCTTGGCGATCCGATGCGAAATATGTTCCGTGCGGTCAAAAGGCTTGTGGAAGATTATGATGATGTGCAAGTCGTTTATCCTGTCCATTTAAATCCTGTCGTGCGCGAGTTAGCGAACGACATATTAGGAAATGATGGACGCATTCATTTAATTGAGCCGTTAGATGTTATTGATTTCCACAATTTCGCAGCGAGAGCGCACATCATTCTAACAGATTCAGGCGGTGTACAAGAGGAAGCCCCTTCACTTGGTGTGCCTGTTCTCGTATTGCGCGATACGACGGAGCGCCCTGAAGGCATCGAAGCAGGAACGCTCAAGTTAGCTGGAACGGATGAACAAACGATTTACACGCTAGCAAGTGAACTATTAACAGATGAAAAAGCATATGACCAAATGGCAAAAGCGTCAAATCCGTACGGTGATGGATGGGCATCGAAGCGGATTGTCGAAGCGATTCGCTACTATTTCAAACAAAGCGATGTTCCGCCAACGCCATTTCAACATGAAAAAGGGATGTCATGACGCATCCCTTTTCTTTGCCAAAAATTTTCCCACTTTTTGTGACCGAACGCATTGACATCACGTTTTCACTATTGTATGCTTACAAAGGGATAAGGATAACCTTTTTAAAAATACAGTAAATTCTGAAAATGAAAAGTGAGGCTTTCGTATGCGACAACATGAGCGCCATCCGTTTCGAGCGATCGGTTTGATGACGGCGATATCTTCCCAACTTGTCGGCTCTGTTTTAGTTGGGATTTTCGGAGGGCGTTTTGTCGATGAACGATTTGGCACCGAACCGCTTTTTTTAGTCATTGGTTTGCTTCTTGGCTTGTCGGCCGGTGTTTATGCAACGATTCGCCTCATTCGCTCATTTTTTTCAGGAGAGGAAAAATGAACGAGCTACAGCAACATTGGCGGCGTCACAAGTCATACATACTATATTTGCTGGCGGTTTACGTGCTTGGTTGGTCATTTACACCTTATTCGCAAGCGTTTTCAAGTTTGTTTCTCGGAACGGTCATCAGCCTATATAATGGTTGGACAATGGTGCGGAAAGTTGAACGATTTGGACAAGCGGTTGCGTCTGGCCAAAAAGCGCGCTCGCTTGGCATGATGTCACGTATGGCTGCGGCTGCCTTGGCTGTTTTCATTGCTTTTCGCTGGCCAGATCAATTTTCTGTTGGATGGATCGTATTGGGATTAATGACATCTTATATTGTCATTATAATAGATTTCTTTTTCCAAAAACCAAAAGGGGAAGAGAGGTGAGTACAGATGCATCACGAAGCTCCTTTATACACGTTGTTTGGCTTAACATTTAACTTGGCCAACGTATTAATGATTACGGTTACATCCGTCATTGTGTTTGTCATTGCCGTATTAGCAACACGCAACTTAGCGATGAAGCCAACGGGAATGCAAAACTTCCTTGAATGGGTCATGGATTTTGTCAAAGGCATTATTAAAAGCAATATGGATTGGAAAACAGGTGGACGCTTTCATATGCTTGGGATGACGCTCATCATGTACATTTTTGTAGCGAATATGCTCGGTCTACCATTTTCAGTCGTCATTGATAACAAGTTATGGTGGAAATCCCCAACAGCTGACCCGGTTGTGACGTTAACGTTGGCAACGATGGTTGTGGCGTTATCGCATTACTACGGCATCAAACTTAACGGTTTCAAAGAATATGCAAAAGGGTTCGTTAGCCCGATGCCAATTTTATTCCCGCTAAAAATTATTGAAGAGTTTGCAAACACATTAACGCTCGGTCTCCGTCTATACGGAAACATTTTTGCGGGTGAAATTTTGTTAGCGCTCTTGGCGGGAAGTTTAGCGACAGGAGTCGGCGGAACGATTGCGGCGATCATTCCAACGATCGCATGGCAAGGATTTAGTATTTTCGTCGGCGCGATCCAAGCGTTCATCTTCACGATGTTAACAATGGTTTATATGGCGCACAAAGTGAGTCATGACCATTAATTTTCATACACATTCATTTCAACATAAAAAATTGAAGGAGGACTTTTCAAATGGGTGTATTAGCAGCTGCAATTGCAATTGGTTTAGCGGCACTTGGTGCTGGTATTGGTAACGGTTTAATCGTATCTCGTACAGTGGAAGGAATTGCACGTCAACCAGAGGCGCGCGGTATGTTACAAACAACAATGTTCATCGGGGTAGCGTTAGTCGAAGCGATCCCAATCATCGCGGTCGTTATCGCGTTCATGGTTCAAGGTCGCTAGAACTGAGCGCTCGTTCGAAACGAGCTATAACTGCATACGGAAACGAAACTCGTTCAACAATGGCGAAGATCATTCCATGAGAACCTTCGCCATTCCTTTATGTTCGTACGCACACGTTCCGATCGATAATTCGGGCGATTTTTGAAGGGAGTGAAACGCGCGGTGGTAAACATGTTTGTATTAGGTGCTGGTGGACATGGGTTCAACGGCGGCGACATCTTATTTCAATTAATCATGTTCCTCTTGCTCATGTTCTTGCTTCGTAAATATGCGTTCGGTCCGTTAATGGGCGTCATGAAACAACGCGAAGAGCATATTGCGAACGAAATTGAGCAAGCAGAAAAGCATCATCAAGAAGCGAAAAAGCTTGCAGAAGAGCAACGCGAATTAATGAAAAAATCACGCCAAGAAGCGCAAGCACTGATTGAAGAAGCTCGCAAGCTTGGTGAAGAACAAAAAGAACAAATCATTCAAGCCGCTCGCCAGGAAGCAGAGCGCCTAAAAGAAGCAGCGAAAAAAGAAATCGCACAAGAAAAAGAACAAGCGATGGCAGCGTTGCGCCAACAAGTTGCTTCGTTATCCGTACTTATTGCATCAAAGGTTATTGAGAAAGAGTTGAGCGAACAAGATCAAGCGAAGCTGATTAACGAGTACATTCAAGAGGTAGGAGAAAGCCGATGAACAAACAAGTCGTAGCGAAACGATATGCGTCGGCACTTTTTGAAATTGCGAAAGAACAACAGCTTCTTGATCAGCTCGAACAAGAACTTCGCGTCGTCAAACAAGTGTTTGCACAAAATGAAGCGCTTCTTTCTGTGTTAAATCATCCGAAAATTGCACTAGCGAAAAAGAAAGCGCTCGTTCAAGAAGCATTTGCAAACATTTCGACGGTATTGCAACATACGCTCATGTTGCTTTTAGATCGCCATCGCATCGATATCGTCAACGATTTAGCTGATGCGTTTATTGCGCTAGCGAATGAGGCGCGCGGTGTAGCCGAGGCGATCGTTTATTCCGCTCGTCCGTTAACGGAACATGAAACGAATGCGCTTGCAGATGTGTTTGCGAAAAAAGTCGGCGTCGATACGCTTCGCATCACGAACATCATCGATAAAGATGTGATCGGTGGCGTCAAAGTGCGCATCGGAAACCGCATTTTCGACGGAAGCGTCAGCGGAAAATTAGCAAGATTACAGCGACAGTTAACTCGCTAACATTTATAGATAGGGGTGAAATGCATGAGCATCAAAGCGGAAGAAATTAGCGCGCTGATAAAAAAGCAAATTGAAAACTATCAGTCTGAAATCGAAGTGAGCGATGTCGGTACAGTCATTCAAGTCGGTGACGGAATCGCTCGTGCTCATGGCCTCGACAACGTTATGTCAGGAGAGCTTGTTGAGTTTGCCAACGGCGTCATGGGATTGGCGCTAAACTTAGAAGAAAACAACGTCGGTATCGTTATTTTAGGGCCGTACACAGGTATTAAAGAAGGCGATGAAGTACGTCGCACAGGTCGCATTATGGAAGTGCCAGTCGGTGAAGCGTTAATCGGTCGTGTCGTCAATCCACTAGGACAACCGGTAGACGGACTTGGTCCAATTGAAACGACAGAAACTCGTCCGATTGAAAGTCCAGCCCCTGGTGTTATGGATCGTAAATCTGTTCATGAGCCATTACAAACGGGAATTAAGGCGATTGACGCGCTTGTTCCAATCGGTCGCGGTCAACGTGAGTTAATTATCGGGGACCGTCAAACAGGTAAAACGTCCGTTGCGGTAGATACAATCATCAACCAAAAAGGTAAAAACATGATTTGTATTTATGTCGCAATCGGACAAAAAGAATCAACCGTTCGTAACGTCGTTGAAACGTTGCGTAAATATGGTGCATTAGATTACACAATCGTCGTTACAGCATCTGCGTCACAACCAGCTCCGCTTTTATTCCTAGCGCCATATGCGGGCGTAACGATGGGCGAATACTTCATGTACAAAGGACAACACGTCCTTGTTGTATACGATGATTTATCCAAACAAGCGGCAGCGTATCGTGAGCTTTCGTTATTATTACGCCGTCCACCAGGTCGTGAAGCGTATCCGGGTGACGTATTCTACTTGCATTCTCGCTTGCTTGAGCGCGCAGCAAAATTAAGCGATGCGAAAGGTGCAGGTTCATTAACAGCGTTGCCGTTCGTTGAAACACAAGCGGGCGACATTTCAGCATACATCCCAACAAACGTCATTTCTATTACGGACGGACAAATTTTCTTGCAGTCTGATTTGTTCTTCTCAGGCGTGCGTCCAGCGATTAACGCCGGTCTTTCTGTATCGCGCGTCGGTGGTGCAGCGCAAATTAAAGCGATGAAAAAAGTATCAGGTACGTTGCGTCTTGACTTAGCGGCATATCGCGAATTAGAGGCGTTTGCACAATTCGGTTCAGACCTTGACAAAGCGACACAAGCAAAACTTGCTCGCGGTGCGCGCACAGTTGAAGTATTGAAACAAGGTTTACATGAGCCGCTACCAGTTGAAAAACAAGTAGCGATTATTTACGCATTAACACGCGGCTTTTTAGACGACATTCCAGTAGAAGACATTCGCCGCTTTGAAAAAGAGTTCCATGCGTGGTTAGATAAAGACGAAAACGGTCAGAAACTAATGGAACATATTCGCACAACAGGCGATCTTCCAAACGAAGAAGACTTCAACAAAGCGATTGAAGCGTTCAAAAAGACGTTTGTTGTATCCGAGTAAGAAAAGTGAGCGGAACAGCATAGCTGTTCCGTCCCCTTTCAACAATTGAGCGAAAAAGGTGGTGAAACCTTTGGGAGCATCGTTACGCGATATAAAAGCACGCATTAACACGACAAAAAAGACGAGCCAAATTACAAAAGCGATGGAAATGGTCTCGGCATCGAAATTAAACCGTGCTGAGCATAACGCAAGATCGTTTACACCGTATATGGAAAAAATTCAAGAAGTTGTGGCGAGCGTTGCGCTCGGTAGCAATGACGCTTCTCATCCAATGCTCGTAAAGCGCCCGGTAAGAAAGACGGGATATTTAGTAATTACATCGGATCGTGGCTTAGCTGGCGCCTACAATAGCAACGTGCTTCGTACCGTTTTTCAAACAATTCAAGAGCGTCACCGTTCGGCAGAAGAGTATGCGATTATTGCAATCGGTCGCGTCGGTTTAAATTTCTTTAAACGCCGCAATATCCCGGTAGCTCTACATATTACCGGTTTGCCGGACCAGCCGACATTTGCGGACATTAAAGAAATTGCGAACAAAACAGTAAACATGTTTGCAGATGGTACGTTCGACGAGCTGTACATGTTTTACAACCATTTCGTAAGCGCCATTCAACAAGATGTGACGGAGAAAAAGCTATTGCCTTTAACGGATTTAGCTTCTGATAAAAAGTTGACAACTTACGAATTTGAACCGTCACAAGAAGAAATTTTAGAAGTATTGTTGCCACAATACGCTGAAAGCTTAATTTATGGTGCGTTGCTTGATGCGAAAGCGAGCGAGCATGCGGCGCGGATGACAGCGATGAAAAACGCAACAGACAACGCAAAAGAATTGATTCGGACACTTACGCTTTCTTACAACCGTGCCCGCCAAGCAGCGATTACGCAAGAAATTACAGAGATTGTGGCCGGAGCGAACGCATTGCAATAAGGTTGATTAGCAGTTAGGAGGGAAAACGATGGCAAAAGGACGCGTTATTCAAGTTATGGGTCCTGTTGTAGACGTCAAGTTCGAAGACGGACACTTACCTGCGATTTACAACGCCCTAAAAATTAAACATAAAGCGCGTAGCGAAAAAGAAGTCGACATCGACTTAACGTTAGAAGTAGCCCTTCACCTTGGGGACGACACAGTGCGCACAATTGCGATGTCAACGACAGACGGATTAGTGCGTGGTATGGAGGTCATCGATACAGGAGCACCGATTTCAGTTCCTGTTGGTGAAGTTACACTCGGACGCGTATTTAACGTATTAGGAGAACCAATTGACTTAGGCGAAGACATTCCAGAAGATGCTCGTCGCGACTCCATTCACCGTCCAGCACCAAAATTTGAACAACTTTCAACACAAGTTGAAATTCTTGAAACAGGAATTAAAGTTGTTGACCTTCTTGCCCCTTATATTAAAGGTGGAAAAATTGGTTTGTTCGGTGGTGCAGGTGTAGGGAAAACGGTTTTAATCCAAGAATTAATTAACAACATCGCGCAAGAGCACGGTGGTATTTCTGTATTCGCTGGCGTTGGTGAGCGCACGCGTGAAGGAAACGACTTGTATCATGAAATGAAAGACTCTGGCGTTATTAACAAAACAGCGATGGTATTCGGTCAGATGAACGAGCCACCTGGAGCACGTATGCGCGTAGCATTAACAGGATTAACAATGGCGGAATATTTCCGTGATGAGCAAGGACAAGACGTATTGTTCTTCATCGATAACATTTTCCGTTTCACGCAAGCCGGTTCAGAGGTGTCTGCGTTATTAGGACGCATGCCTTCGGCGGTAGGTTACCAACCGACACTTGCGACAGAAATGGGTCAATTACAAGAGCGGATTACATCAACAGCTGTCGGTTCGGTTACGTCGATCCAAGCGATTTACGTACCAGCGGACGACTACACAGACCCAGCACCAGCGACGACGTTCGCACACTTAGACGCAACAACAAACTTAGAGCGTAAATTATCAGAGATGGGTATTTACCCAGCGGTAGACCCGCTCGCATCGACATCTCGTGCGCTTTCACCTGACATCGTTGGGGAAGAGCATTACCAAGTTGCACGTAAAGTACAACAAACGTTGCAACGCTATAAAGAATTGCAAGATATTATTGCCATCCTTGGTATGGATGAGCTTTCTGAAGAAGATAAACTTGTCGTTCATCGCGCTCGTCGCATTCAGTTCTTCTTATCACAAAACTTCCACGTCGCTGAACAGTTTACAGGACAACCAGGTTCATATGTTCCTGTAAAAGAAACAGTTCGTGGCTTTAAAGAAATTTTGGAAGGAAAATATGACCATCTTCCAGAAGATGCGTTCCGCTTAGTCGGCCGTATTGAAGAAGTTGTTGAAAAAGCGAGAAAAATGGGCGTAGAAGTTTAATAAGGGACCGAGGAGGATTTTTTCATGAAGACGATTAAAGTCAGTGTCGTAACTCCGGACGGCCCAGTATATGAAGCGGATGTGGAAATGGTGAGCGCTAAAGCGCAAAGCGGCGAACTCGGCGTGTTGCCAGGGCACATTCCGATGGTCGCACCGCTAGAGATTGGCGCAGTTCGCTTAAAAAAGGGAAATGCGACTGAACTTGTAGCGGTGAGCGGTGGCTTTTTAGAAGTTCGCCCTGATCGTGTAACGATTTTGGCGCAAGCTGCAGAACGAGCAGAAGATATTGACGTTGCGCGGGCAAAAGCGGCGAAAGAACGGGCTGAACGCCGTTTGCAAGCGAAACAAGATGAAATTGATCATAAACGGGCAGAATTAGCTTTACGTCGTGCAATTAACCGTTTAAATGTGGCAAATCGTCACTTTTAACCCTAAGAGCATCGTCTCTTAGGGTTTTTTGTTTATTTTTGGAACAAGTTTTATCGACACATATGTGAAGAAGTGATATAATGTTATCGGTTACAGTCGTAATAGTGTGATGTTTTTGAAAAATGTGTATAAAGTCACAAAGGGGTGGGACATCGTTGAACGTTTATGTAAACAGTTATGTAGTCGTCTTTGTGTTTCTTTGTTTAGGTATTTTACTTCCAATCGTTGCGCTTACAGCGGGACGTTTTCTTCGCCCACATGCGCCAAATGCAGCGAAACAAACGACATACGAAAGCGGATTAGATCCGTTTCACGATTCGCGAGTGCAATTTAATGTGCGGTATTACATTTTTGCATTACTGTTCGTTATTTTTGATGTAGAGACTGTATTTTTATATCCGTGGGCGGTCGCGTTTGAAAAACTCGGTGCATTTGCGCTCATTGAAATGCTTATTTTCGTCGTCATGTTGTTAATTGGACTTGTGTATGCTTGGAAGAAGAAGGTGTTAAAATGGATGTAAAATTATTGAACGTATCAGATCAAGAAATGGAAGAAATGCGTCGCAACGTTTTTTTAACGACATTAGAACAGTTAAAAGCATGGGCGCGTAGCAATTCCTTATGGCCGCTCACGTTTGGTCTTGCCTGTTGTGCCATTGAAATGATGGGAGTCGGTTCTTCGCATTACGATTTAGACCGCTTCGGCTCTTTCTTTCGTACATCGCCTCGTCAATCAGACGTCATGATCGTTTCAGGAACGGTGACGAAAAAAATGGCTCCCATTGTTCGCCGTTTATATGATCAAATGCCTGAGCCGAAATGGGTCATTGCGATGGGTTCATGTGCGACAGCAGGTGGGCCATATGTGAAATCGTATTGCGTCGTGAAGGGTGTCGATCAAATTGTACCTGTTGACGTATACATTCCAGGCTGTCCACCAAATCCAGCTGCATTAATTTATGGCATTAACAAACTAAAAGAGAAAATTCGCTACGAAGCGAAAACAGGAAAGAAGGTGCTGTAAATGAGCGAGGAAAAAGATTTACAGCAACTAAAAAAAGAAGCAGCGGAACGCGCAAAACAATTAGCGAAAGAGCGACTGGCAGCGAAGCAAGCAGCGGAACAAACTGAGCCTCCGCTCGAAAGCGAAGATGACCTTGCGCTTGCGAAGAAAAAAGCGGCCGCAGCGGCGAAAGCGAAAGCCGCGGCGTTAGCAAAACAAAAAGCCGCAGAGTCTGGAGAATTAAGCGAAGAAGAACTAGCGAAGAAAAAAGCAGCGGCAGCAGCGAAAGCAAAAGCCGCAGCGTTAGCGAAACAAAAAGCGGCAGAGGCCGGAGAATTAAGCGAAGAAGAACTAGCGAAGAAAAAAGCGGCCGCGGCAGCGAAAGCAAAAGCCGCAGCGTTAGCGAAACAAAAAGCAGCGGAGATAGGAGACTTAAGCGAAGAAGAATTGGCGAAGAAAAAAGCGGCCGCAGCAGCGAAAGCGAAAGCCGCGGCGTTAGCAAAAGCCAAAAGTGCAGATGGCGGCGAAGAAAAAGAGGAAAAGCCGTCACTAAATCAGCCATATCTCGACAAATACGTCAAAGTCATTGAAGAGCATCTCGGAAAAGATGTGTTAGAAAACGCTTACATTAATCGTTTGTCGAAAGATGTACCAACGCTTGTTGCTAAAAAAGATACATATTATAAAGTGGCTGAGTTTTTAAAATATAATGAGCAACTAAGTTTTGATTATTTATCTGAGTTGCACGGAACAGATTTTCAAACGCATATGGAAGTGTACGTCCACTTGTATTCTTATAAAAATCGTCAGTCCGTTGCGCTAAAAGTAAAAATTGATCGTGACCATCCGGTTATTGACTCGCTTGTTCCGCTTTGGCCAGGGGCGAATTGGCCGGAGTGCGAAGCGTACGATTTACTTGGCATTCGTTTTGAAGGCCATCCACAACTCATTCGCATTTTCTTAGGGGAAAACTGGGTCGGCTATCCGCTCCGGAAAGATTACGAGCCATACGATATGGAGGGGTAAGGACGTGCTGAGAACAGAAGAGATGCTTTTAAACGTCGGACCACAACATCCGAGCACGCATGGGGTATTTCGCCTCGTGTTAAAAATTGACGGGGAAATTATTAAAGAAGCGACTCCCGTCATCGGTTATCTTCATCGCGGGACAGAAAAAATCGCAGAAAATTTGCAGTATACACAAATCATCCCGTATACAGACCGAATGGACTATTTATCCGCGATGACGAACAACTACGTCATTTGTCATGCAGTAGAAACGATGATGGGCATTGAAGTGCCAGAGCGGGCGGAATATTTGCGTGTGCTTGCGATGGAACTCGGTCGCATTGCGAGCCACCTCGTTTGGTGGGGTACGTATTTGCTTGATATTGGCGCAGTCAGTCCGTTTTTATATGCGTTTCGTGAACGAGAGATGATTATTAATCTATTAAACGAACTATCAGGCGCGCGGCTCACATTTAACTACATGCGTGTTGGTGGGGTAAAATGGGATGCCCCGGATGGATGGATCGAAAAAGTCAAACAGTTCGTTCCATATATGCGTAAGCAGCTCGAAGGCTATCATGAACTTGTGACAGGAAACGAAATTTTCCGCAATCGCGTCATCGGGGTCGGCAAATACACGAAAGAAGAAGCGTTAGCCTATTCGTTAAGCGGCGTTAATTTACGTTGTACAGGGGTGAAATGGGATTTAAGAAAAGACGAACCGTATTCGATTTATGATCGGTTTGACTTTGATGTACCTGTACGCACAGAAGGTGACTGTTTCGCCCGTTATGAATGCCGTCTCGCTGAAATTGAGCAATCGCTTCGCATTATCGAGCAAGCGTGCGAACAGTTTCCGGATGGCGGCGAAATTATGGCGAAAGTGCCAAAAATCATTAAAGCGCCACCGGGTGAAGCGTATGTACGCATCGAATCGCCGCGGGGAGAAATTGGTTGTTATATTGCGAGCGACGGGAAAAAAGAGCCGTATCGCTTAAAATTCCGTCGACCGTCATTTTATAATTTGCAAATCCTTCCGAAACTACTAAAAGGGGAAAATATCGCGAATTTAATTGCGATACTTGGTGCGATTGATATCGTGCTTGGGGAGGTCGATGGATGATGATGGAACAACTTTTGCAGTCGACGCCGAGCTGGACGAATGTCGCCATTTTCTTTGCGATTGGCGTAGGGCTGTTGCTCGTTGTGTTAGGGTTTGTCACGTACGGCATTTTAGCCGAACGAAAAGTGATGGGATTTATGCAAGGACGCATCGGGCCGAACCAAGTTGGAGGTCGCTGGGGATTACTCCAAACAGTTGCTGACGTGTTAAAGCTACTGTTGAAAGAAGATACGATTCCAAAAGCTGCAGATCGTCCGTTGTTCATTTTAGCACCGGTCATTGCGTTTGCTCCTGCTTTTATGGTACTTGCAGCGTTGCCGTTTACGGATGCATTGCAATTTGCTGATATTGGTGTAGGGTTGTTGTATTACATTGCCGTTTCTGGATTAACGACCATCGGGGTTGTGACAGGTGCATGGGCGTCAAACAACAAATATGCATTGCTGGGAGGCATGCGTGCAGCTGCACAAATGATTTCATACGAAGTGCCGCTTGTCATGTCTGTCATTGGTGTCATTTTGTTATCAGGAAGCTTAAACTTAAACGACATTGTTGAAGCGCAAAAAGATGTTTGGTTTATCGTTGTACAGCCGATTGGGTTTCTCGTTTTTCTTGTCGCAGCTGTGGCAGAGTTAAATCGGACGCCGTTTGACTTACCAGAAGCTGAATCGGAACTTGTCGCGGGATTCCATGTTGAATATTCTGGCTTCCGCTGGGCGTTTTTCATGCTTGCAGAGTACGTGTACTTTTTTGCGATGGCGGCATTAACGACCGTGCTCTTTTTAGGGGGATGGCATCCGCTTCCGTTTCTCGGTTTTATTCCAGGAGCTGTTTGGTTTGCATTAAAATTTAGCGTTGTCGTCTTTTTATTCATTTGGTTTCGCATTACGTTTCCGCGTGTGCGTGCCGATCAATTGATGGAATTTGGTTGGAAAGTGTTATTGCCTGTGGCGCTCGTGAATATTTTTGTGACAGCTCTTGTAAAACAACTATTTTTTTAAATAAAAAGGTGGGTGGGCAGAAATGCTCGGTTTAATGAAAGGATTAGCGTATACGCTGAAAAACTTAACAAAAGAAAAAGTGACGTACGATTATCCGAATGAACCGCTTCCGCTGCCGGATCGCTTTCGCGGCATTCAAAAGTTTTATCCGGAAAAATGCATCGTTTGTAATCAGTGCGCAAATATTTGCCCGACCGACTGTATTCAGTTAACGGGTAAAAAACATCCGGATCCGACGAAAAAAGGAAAAATTATTGATACGTACGACATTAACTTTGAAATTTGTATTTTATGCGATTTGTGCACCGAAGTATGTCCGACAGAGGCGATTGTCATGACGAACAACTTTGAATTAGCGGAATATAGTCGCGACGAGTTATTTAAAGATTTAACGTGGCTTGATGAAAACGATACGAACGTGCGGAAGGTGAATAAGCCATGAGTGGACAATATATTGCTTTTTTCGTTCTTGCGCTCATTGCGCTTGGCGGCGGCATCTTTATGTTAAATTTAAACAAAGTCGTCCATATGGTCGTGGCACTCGTCTTTACGTTCGTCAGCATCGCCGGCATTTATGTGCTTTTATCGGCTGAATTTGTCGCGGCTGTTCAAGTGCTTATTTATTCGGGGGCGATTACGATCATTATGTTGTTTGGCATTATGCTTACGCGTCATCAAGATGACGGGCAATCGACAGGTAGTCCGCTTCGAAAAGCGTTCGCTTTGCTCGGTACAGTTGCTTTTGGCGCCGTGATGTATATTGGCATTCGTACGCTCGACTTTGGCAGTGAAGCAGTTGGGCTTCATGATAAAAATACGGAACAAATCGGAATTGCAATATATTCGAAGTACGTCATTCCGTTTGAACTTGCGTCTGTTTTGTTGCTTGTCGCATTAATTGGCGCGGTCATTTTAGCGAAAAAAGATGATAAGGAGGCGGGAGAATGAGCGTACCGTTATCCGCCTATCTCGTATTTGCGCTTCTGTTATTTTGCATCGGATTGTACGGGGCGTTAACAAAACGGAATACAGTAATCGTACTTATTTGTATTGAACTGATGTTAAATGCTGTAAACGTTAATTTAGTCGCATTTAGCAAGTACGGGGTTAATCCAGGCATTACAGGGCAAGTATTTTCGCTCTTTACGATTACTGTTGCCGCAGCAGAAGCAGCGGTTGGATTAGCCATTTTAATTGCACTATACCGCAATCGCAAAACGATTCATATTGATGAAGTTGATTCGATGAAACGATAAAGGATGGGAAACAAAGGGGTTATATATAAAATGCACCTGAAAAAGGGGATGATTGAACGATGATGGAAAACGCATGGCTCATACCGCTTTTTCCGTTCGTATCGTTTGTTGTGCTGCTTGTCGTTGGCAAGCAGTTAAAAGAACGAAGCGCGTATGTCGGAATGTTGTTGACCCTTCTTTCGCTCGTCTTCGCCCTCGGAGCGTTGTATGAGCGATGGACGTCACCAACATATAAACAAGCATATACATGGCTAACAATCGGGGATGTGGATATAACGGTCGGCTTTGAAGTCAATGCATTAAATGCATTGATGCTCGTTGTCGTATCGCTTGTTAGTTTTCTCGTACATACGTATGCGAAAGGATATATGCACGGTGATGAGCGTTTCCCGATATTTTACGCATATTTAGGCTTGTTTACATTTGCGATGCTTGGGCTTGTCGTATCACCAAACTTGCTGCAAACGTATATCTTTTGGGAACTTGTCGGCCTCGGCTCGTTCTTATTGATCGGGTTTTATTTTTACAAAGAAGAAGCAAAAGCTGCAGCGAAAAAAGCGTTCATTATGACGCGCATCGGGGATGTCGGCTTGCTGATCGGTATGATTTTATTGTTCTTAGAAGTGAAAAGTTTCGAATATGAAGCCATTTTTGCAGCGTTACAACAAGGGGATGTTTCAACGACAATCATGACGTTAAGCGCCATTCTCATTTTTATCGGTGCGATCGGGAAATCAGGTCAATTTCCGCTTCATACGTGGCTTCCAGATGCGATGGAAGGACCGACACCTGTATCAGCATTAATTCATGCCGCAACGATGGTCGCTGCTGGAGTATATTTAGTGGCAACATTGTTCCCGCTTTACGAAGCGAGTGAAACAGCGATGATGACTGTCGCTTATGTTGGAGGATTTACTGCTATTTTTGCCGCATCAATCGGTCTTGTGCAAACGGACATTAAACGTGTGCTTGCATATTCTACCGTCAGCCAGCTTGGCTACATGATGTTAGCGCTCGGCTCTGCTGGGTACGTGGCAGGCGTCTTTCACTTAATGACACACGCCTTTTTTAAAGCGCTTCTTTTCTTAGCGGCAGGTAGTGTCATTCATGCGGTGCATACGCAAAATATTGAACAAATGGGCGGATTATGGAAAAAAATGAAATGGACCGCTCCACTCTTTTTAATCGGAACGTTAGCAATTAGCGGATTCCCATTTTTCTCAGGATTTTTCAGCAAAGATGAGATTTTAATTGCCGCGTGGACGCACGGGCATGTCGGTTTATTTGTTGTCGCTATTATTGCTGCCTTTTTCACAGCGTTTTATATGTTCCGCTTATTTTTCCTTGTGTTTACAGGTGAAGCGCGGACAAATGCTCAAGATGTGCATGAGTCACCAACGGTTATGGTGTTGCCGATGATCGTGCTCGGTGTGCTCGCAGTCGTTTCTGGTTACGTGCAAACACCATGGGGAGCGTTTTTAGGTGAGTGGTTGACAGAAGGAACGAACTGGCACGCCCATACAGAAGGTCCAAGCTGGATTATGATTGTGGCGACAATTGTTTCATTATGCGGAATCGCATTAGCATGGCTTATATATGGAAAACGTGCGATTGCGCGCGACTGGTTATCGTCACGCTTCCCACTCACGTACAACGTGCTTATGAACAAATATTACATCGACGAGTTTTACGGACTTACCGTCATTCGAGCTGCATCGTTTATTAGCTTGTTGTTTGAGTATATCGATCGGTTCCTTGTGGAGGGATTGGCACAATTATTTGCAGCAACAGCGCGCGGTGTTGGGCGAATCGGCTCACGTTTACAAAACGGGCAAGTGCAAATGTACAGTACGGTAACGATTGTCGCTTTAGCGATTCTCGTCGTTATTTTTGCGGTGACAGGGGGGTATTTATAATGCAGCCATACTTTTTATCGCTCTTAATTTTCTCCCCGCTTTTAGGTATACTCGTTCTTTCGCTTCTTTCGAAAGAGCAAGAAAAAGCGATTAAATGGCTTGGTGTGTTGGCAACGTTGCCATCGTTATGCTTATCGTTGTTTGCGTTTTGGCAATATCAAAACGGTTATGATATAAGCAAGTTAACGGAAAAACGATCATGGATTCAATTTGGTGAGTTCCCGTTTTTAAAGGAGACGGATTTTACTGTCGCATATGAACTTCATGTGGACGGTTTCGCGCTTGTCATGATCGTTTTAACGACCATTTTAGCAACGCTTGCGGCGATCGCTTCTACATCCATCCAAAAAGAGTGGAAAGGGTATTTTCAACTGTTTTTATTGCTTGAAATCGGTATGCTTGGCGTATTTGCTGCTAGCAACCTTGTACTCTTTTTTATCTTTTTTGAGTTGACGCTCATCCCGATGTTTTTCTTAATTGGAAAATGGGGATATTTCGAAAAAGAAAAAGCAGCCTACAGTTATTTAATTTATAACGGTCTCGGTTCCGCTGTCTTATTGATCGTTATTGCGGTATTGTTTGCGCGCACCGGCACATCAAACATTGCGGAGTTACGCTACATATTAACTAACCCAGCGGCACAAACCATTTCGCCAATTTCCGACGATCTTCGTTACGGTTTATTTATTGCATTGCTTGTTGCATTTGGAGTAAAATTGCCGATCGTGCCGCTTCATCGTTGGATGTTGCGCGTGCACGTTCAAGCGCCACCATCAGTCGTCATGCTGCATGCAGGGGTTTTGTTAAAAATTGGTGCTTTTGGTCTTGTTCGATTCGCATTTGGATTATTTCCCGGGCAATTCCAACAATTTTCGACATCGCTTATTGTTTTCGGTATTGTCAATTTGTTGTACGGTGCGTTTTTAGCGCTTAGACAAACCGACTTTAAAATGGTGCTCGCTTATTCGAGTGTATCGCATATGGGCATTGTATTAATTGGGCTCGGCTCGCTCAACGAGGCAGGAATACAAGGGGCAATCTTTCAAGCAGTGTCACACGGATTTATCGCAGCGTTTTTATTCTTCTTCGTTGGCGTCATGTACGAAAGAACGCGTACAACGACGCTTGCTCGTTTAGGTGGTTTGGCGAAGACGATGCCGTACGTTTCAGGTTTTGTTCTCGCCGGTGCGATGGCTTCACTCGGTTTGCCAGGAACGTCCGGATTTATTAGCGAGTTTATGGCGTTCGTTGGTGCATTTCAGGCGGCACCTTGGTTAGCTGCCATCGGTACGCTCGGTATTATTATGACCGCTGTGTATTTATTACGCGCTGTACTTGGCATGACGTTCGGACAAACAACGGTGTCAAACGTGTCCGATTTACGGGGCATCGAATGGGTGCCGGCAATTAGTTTACTGCTTCTTATTGTCATCATCGGGGTATATCCGAACGTATTGGCGATGCCACTACAAACGACGATTGAAACGATGATGAACGGGTTAGGGGGTTGATGAGATGGATTTCGAAACATTACTTAGCTATGAATGGGGCGTCATGATGCCGGAATTTATCATTCTTGGTGTGGCGGTTGCGCTCTCACTCATCGACCTATTTATGCCGGAAAATCGTAGTCGGCGTCTCCTTGGTTTATTCGCTTTCGTTGGCGTCGCCGTTTCATTCGTATCGCTCCTCGGTTTGTGGACGAGTGATGTCACGTCCATTTTAGGTGATACGTTCCGTCTCGATTCGTTCGCCAAATCATTTAAAGCGTTATTGCTCATTGGTAGTGCGCTCGTTTTGTTGCTTGCTCTTCATTATGAACCGAAAGAGCGCATTGCGTATCGCGGCGAGTTTTACTACTTGTTCCTAACTGCGCTTCTTGGTGCAATGATGATGACATCAAGCGGTGATCTCATTACGTTGTTTATCGGCCTTGAATTATTGTCGCTTTCTTCCTATATTCTCGTCGCGATTCGGAAAAAACATACATTAGCC
The DNA here is from genome assembly GCF_051200995.1 of Anoxybacillus eryuanensis. Lineage (NCBI taxonomy): Bacteria > Bacillati > Bacillota > Bacilli > Caryophanales > Anoxybacillaceae > Anoxybacillus > Anoxybacillus eryuanensis. Next base: position 101,085 of record NZ_JBPODS010000006.1, read on the forward strand.
AATGAAGCAGCATTAAAATATGTCATTACTGGAAGCGTCGCAACAGCTATCACGTTGTTCGGGATGAGCTACATATTTGGCTTCACCGGATCGACGAATATAAAAGAAATTGCTGGGCAACTTGCAAGCACGTATGATGAAAATCATCAATACATTTTATCGCTCGCCTTTTTGCTTACGTTTGTTGGGCTATCGTTTAAATTAGCAGCTGCTCCGTTTCATATGTGGGCGCCAGATGTGTATCAAGGCGCGACAACTCCAGTCGTTTCTTTCTTAAGCGTTGTCTCTAAAACAGCTGGATTTGTTATCGTGTTGCGTGTCATCGTTTCCGTATTTGCTCAAACGCCATCAGGAAGTTCGGCTTCGATGCTTATGACGCTTGCGCCATACATTGCTTTTTTGGCAGGCGCAACGATGATTATTGGCAATACAATTGCGCTTCGGCAACGGAACGTAAAGCGTATGCTCGCATATTCAAGCGTGGCACATGCAGGTTATGTACTAGTCGCTTTGGCGAGCTTATCGATGTTTATGTTTGAAGCGATTTGGTTCTACTTGTTGGCGTACTTGTTTATGACTATTGGGGCGTTTGCGATTTTACAAGTCCTCTCTCAGCATCACGATGATGAAGACGTGAGCATATTTGCGGGCTTGTACCGTCGCTCACCGCTCATGGCGATAGCGATGACAATCTTTTTACTATCGCTTGCGGGCATTCCGGGGACGGCTGGATTTATCGGGAAAATGAACATTTTCCTCGGTGCATTCGTCGTTGAGCCAGCCCATTACGTGCTCGCATCCATTATGGTGATCACGACAGTTGTATCGTACGTATATTATTTCGGTATTTTCGTTCAAATGTTTTTCCGACCGGTCGAACATACCCATCGATTAGAGTGGCCACCTGGGGTCATTGCCGTTGTCGTTATTTGTGTCATCGGCACTGTTTTATTAGGGGTGTTTCCAAACATCGCCTACGATTTCCTTGCACCGTTTGAACATTTTAGCGATTTTCTTCAATAAGACGTATAATGGGAGGGGTGTACCCTTCCATTTTTTATGTTAAAGGAGGAGTGAACATGGAAACGTTTGGACAAGAAGCGTTAATTAGTTTATTGTCGCACGTATTTTTCATTACAGTGACGTGGTGGACGTTACAAGCGGTGCGACTTGAAGTTATTTTTAAACCGAATCGCATCATTCAAGCGCGTGTATTTTATATTCTTTTGACGATTGCGATCGGCTCATTAGTAAGCAACTTCTTTTTAGATTATTTACGTTGGTCGCGCCAGTTGCCATTTTTACTTTAGACGCGAGCATTGTCGATTTTTTTTACGTATCTTCCCTTCCGATCTGGCAACAATAAAAGCTAAGGAGAGGAAGGGAAAAGAGATGAAAAAAAGATGGTTGGCCCTCGTTATTTTTTGTTTGTTATTAAGTGGTTATCGGATGTATGATGGTAAACGTGTCAATGAAGAAATAACGAAAATGAACGACATGCTTGGCGTATTTGAATCCCATCATATTCACCTCAAACGATGGAACGTCTATGCCAAAGAGCAAGTGCTTACGAATGATCCTCACAACTGGATCCAACAATACGTGAGAACATGGTCCTCTTTTCGTTGGACGGCTGAACCGCACAAGATGATTGGCAAACGTGAAACCTCCGCTTACGTTGAAACAATTCAACTCATCACGGTCGCTCATCATCAAACGATTGTTGTTTTATATGAAGCAACCGGTTCAACGTGGAATAAACAACTCGAACGCACACTCGTCCGACAAACGACGAAATTATTCGTAAAACCTACATTTTTCACTTGTATTACAGGGGAATTCGATGGTAAGATGAAAGGTGTTTTGTTTGACAAGGCGGTTCGCTTGCTTGCTTCGTTTCAAGCGCAACCGATTGAATCATTGCGTGAAGAGGCATTTGTCTCTGTCTCAGCATATACTGAGCAGTGGAAGACATCACTTTCTGTCGGACAACAACAAATGAATCTTCAACTGGCGTTACGACAAGACGGATTGGGCGCGCGAACGACCGTTGTCATTGGCACCCCAATCATAACAGCTGAATATTAATATAGAGACTTTGGACGCGGAGGGGAATGCCTTGGAAAAAATCATCGTCCGCGGCGGGAAGCGGTTAAGTGGCACAGTGAAAGTGGAAGGTGCGAAAAACGCTGTGTTACCTGTCATCGCCGCAACATTATTAGCAAGTGAAGGAAAAAGCGTCATTTACGATGTACCCGAACTCTCCGATGTATATACGATTGGCGAAGTGTTACGTCACTTACAAGCGGACGTAACGGTTGGCAACAACAAAATTGTCGTTGATGCATCTGGAGAGCTGAGTGTTGAAGCTCCATTTGAATATGTACGAAAAATGCGAGCATCTGTATTAGTGATGGGTCCATTGCTTGCGCGCAAAGGTCGCGCACGCGTCGCATTACCAGGTGGTTGTGCGATCGGGTCAAGACCAATTGATCAACATTTAAAAGGATTTGAAGCGATGGGTGCGACGGTGAAAATCGGTAACGGTTTCATCGACGCCGAAGTAAATGGAAAATTGCGCGGTGCAAAAATTTATTTAGACTTCCCGAGTGTCGGTGCGACTGAAAACATTATGATGGCTGCTGTATTAGCAGAAGGGACGACCGTCATTGAAAACTGCGCAAAAGAGCCGGAAATCGTCGACTTAGCTAATTTTTTAAACGCGATGGGTGCGAAAGTGCGCGGTGCAGGAACAGGCACGATTCGCATTGACGGGGTTACTACATTATATGGTGCCGAACATACAGTTATTCCTGATCGTATTGAAGCTGGAACATTTATGATTGCAGCTGCCATTACAGGCGGAAACGTTCTTGTGCAAGGTGCGGTGCCAGAACATTTAACATCGTTAATCGCAAAGCTGGAAGAAATGGGTGTCACCATTATAGAAGAAGACAGCGGCTTGCGCGTCATTGCTCCCGACAAATTGAAAGCCGTTGACGTAAAAACGATGCCACATCCGGGCTTTCCGACTGATATGCAGTCGCAAATGATGGCGCTTCTTATGAAAGCAGAAGGCACAAGCATGGTGACAGAAACGGTATTTGAAAATCGCTTTATGCACGTCGAAGAATTTCGGCGTATGAATGCTGATATGAAAATTGAAGGGCGTTCCGTCATTATTAACGGCCCGTGCCAACTGCAAGGGGCAGAAGTGGCTGCGACGGATTTACGTGCGGCTGCAGCACTTATTTTAGCCGGGCTCGCTGCAGAAGGATATACGCGCGTGACCGAACTGAAACATTTAGATCGCGGTTACGTTCGCTTCCATGAAAAATTAGCTGCGTTAGGTGCTGATATTGAACGTGTACGTGAAGATATCGATACAGTACAAAGACAAATGACAGATGTTGGATGAATGTAAGAAACGACCGTTTGCAGAAGGCGAATGGTCGTTTTTTGCATATATGCTTGTCCCCGGGCATAAAGTGTAACAATGACAAAGGGGGGATTCGATTGCGACAATGGATGATCGCGACAATTGCGTTATTTACACTTATTTTACTCATTCCTGCATTAGTTGTTTTAGCATTTGGGGAAAAGCAAGAGGCACCCCTTCCTGCCCAACCGATGCAAATTCAAGCGCGCGATGAGCCGACAGTAGAAGTAGCTGTATATCGAAGCAAGGAAAAAAAAGTGGAGCGACTTCCGCTAGAACAATATGTCATTGGTGTGGTAGCGGCGGAAATGCCAGCGGAATTTGAAATGGAAGCATTAAAGGCGCAAGCATTGACCGCAAGAACGTACATCGTCAAACAGCTTATATATAATCAGCCCATTCAACTGCCGGAAGGGGCAAACGTCACTGATACGGTCATGCATCAAGTGTATTATAATGACGAACAATTAAAAGACATGTGGGGCATCAGTTACGAATGGAAAATAAAAAAAATTAAAGAAGCGGTCGAGGCGACGCGTGGACAAATTTTAACGTACAACAATGAGCCAATTGAAGCAGCCTTTTTCTCAACAAGCAACGGCTATACGGAAAATTCAGAAGCGTACTGGCAAAACGCGTTCCCTTATTTAACGAGCGTTGAGAGCCCATGGGATACACAGTCACCAAAGTTTTACGAACAAGTCACGTTCCCTGTTCGCGAATTTGAACAACGGCTCGGTGTGAAATTACCGAAAGACGGTTCCGTCGGGAAAATACTTGCGCGCACGCCAGGCAAGCGCGTTGCCCTTGTCGATATTAATGGTAAACAGCTTACCGGTCGAGAAGTGCGTGAAAAGTTGCAATTAAAATCGACGGATTTTACATGGACAAGGCAAGGAAATCATATTGTTATTACGACGAAAGGATACGGCCACGGCGTTGGCATGAGTCAATACGGAGCGAATTTTTTAGCCAAACAAGGAAAAACATATAAAGAAATTGTGCGATATTATTACCAAGGGGTACAAATTCACGATCTCTCACTTGTCGCTTCGAAATTTTGAAGCGACAAATTTTTTTGTTTTCATGTGTATAAATGTTCTTCTTTCTGTTCACAATGGTTGCTGAGGTGATGAACATGAAAGAAGAAAACAAAAAAGTTTCAAAGTTGTTCCGTAAACGCTGGGTTGTTCCTTCCATTTATTTGTTAAGTGCAGCGCTCATTTTAACAGGTGTGCTTTGGTTCCAAAGCAAAACAAACGACATCGTGCAACCGCCTGTTGATGAAGCGAAACAAGGTACAGCCGTGAACGAACCAGAGTCTGTACCGGTTCAACAAACAGTTGAACAAATTGCGATGCCTGTCCTTGATCCGAATGCTGTTGAAATCGCTAAACCATTTTACGACTTTAGTGCACCAGCCGAAGAACAAGAAGCTGCTCTCGTCTCTTATAATGATGAATATTATCCGAACAAAGGCGTCGACATCGCGATGAAAAACGGCGAAAGCTTTGATGTAACGGCATCATTAAGTGGAACTGTTGTCAAAGCAGAAAAAGATCCGCTCTTTGGCTACGTCGTCCATATTCAACATGATCGTGGCGTTGTGACGGTATATCAATCATTACAAGACGTACAAGTAAAAACAGGCGATACAGTCAAACAAGGACAAGTCATCGCAAAGGCAGGTACAAGCGAATTTAATAAAGAAGCAGGCGTCCACGTTCACTTTGAAATTCGGAAAGACGGACAAGCAGTAAACCCTGTCGCTTACTTCGATCAACCGCTTAGCGCATTAGAAAACAAAGAACAGCAAACGGAACAACAAGAAACAAATCAAGACAAAACAAATGAACAACAAAGCGATCCGTCAAGCACTGTTCCAGATGCTTCGATCGGAATGGCAAGAACATGAACAGATGGGCAAAATGCTCATCTGTTCGCTTTTTTATGGAATATATTTTCTTCTTCCCTAATACACTATTACAAACTTGAACAACGAGGGTGTTTGAGGTGAGATGAACGATTAATAGATGACATTGACGATTTTGTTATAAACGAGTAAACGCCACTGCGACAAACGCCTTATGCGTCTCATTTCACACTTCTCACATCCAACTTAGGGAGGGCGAGCAGTGTGCACGATTACATCAAAGAGCGTACAATCAAGATTGGCAAGTACATCGTGGAGACGAGAAAAACCGTTCGCGTCATCGCGAAAGAGTTCGGTGTGTCCAAAAGCACCGTGCATAAAGACTTAACGGAACGGCTCCCGGAAATTAATCCCGAATTAGCGAATGAAGTGAAAGAAATTTTAGATTACCATAAATCCATTCGCCATTTGCGTGGAGGAGAAGCAACGAAGAAAAAATATAAAAAAGAAACGGAGCAAGCGACGTAAATTTCTTGTTCCTCTTGCTCTTTTTTCGGCATCGTTGTGGTAAAATATTTTATTAGGAGAAATGGCAAGGAGGAACATACATGTTTTTAGCAAGGGATATTGGCATCGATCTCGGCACGGCGAACGTGTTGATTTATGTGAAAGGAAAAGGCATTGTATTAAACGAGCCTTCTGTCGTTGCGATTGATCAACATACAAAGCGAGTGTTGGCAGTCGGAGAGGAAGCGCGGCGCATGGTCGGGCGCACGCCTGGGCATATTGTCGCCATCCGTCCATTAAAAGATGGGGTGATTGCGGACTTTGAAATTACGGAAGCGATGCTGAAACATTTTTTAAGCAAACTCAACTTAAAAGGATGGTTTGCGAAACCGCGCATTTTAATTTGTTGTCCAACGAACATTACGTCAGTCGAACGTAAAGCGATTAAAGAAGCAGCCGAAAAAAGCGGCGGCAAAAAAGTATACTTAGAAGAAGAACCGAAAGTAGCAGCCATTGGCGCTGGAATGGATATTTTTCAACCATCTGGAAATATGGTTATTGACATCGGTGGAGGTACAACGGATGTTGCAGTATTATCGATGGGTGACATCGTCACATCTGCATCGATTAAAGTAGCTGGTGATAAATTTGATCAAGAAATTTTAAACTATATTAAACGAGAATATAAGTTATTAATTGGTGAGCGAACTGCAGAAGAAATTAAAATAAACATCGCTACCGTGTTTCCGAACGCTCGCGATGAAGCGATGGATATTCGCGGTCGCGATTTAGTAACGGGCTTACCAAGAACGATTACCATTCGTTCCGGTGAAATTGAAAAAGCGCTACGCGAAACGGTATATACGATCGTCCAAACAGCTAAAAGCGTGCTTGAGCGCACACCGCCAGAGCTGTCAGCCGACATTATTGACCGCGGTATTTTCTTAACAGGAGGCGGAGCGTTGCTTCATGGCATCGACCAACTGCTTGCGCAAGAATTAAAAGTACCTGTTTTTATTGCGGAAAATCCGATGGATTGCGTCGCGATCGGCACAGGGTTAATGCTCGATAATATCGACAAAGCTCCATATCGTCAACTTGTGTAGGTGCCATTGGGAAATGGTACCTATTCGCTTTTTTCCCCTTTTTCTTTTATAATGAAAGTAGTGTGAAAACGATGGAGGGGAACGTTCTATGTTTCGCGGATTATATACAGCTGCTTCAGGCATGCTTTCCCAACAACGCCGTATCGAAATGATGACGAACAATATCGCAAACGCCAATACGCCAGGCTACAAAGCCGATCAAGCATCGTTACGGGCTTTTCCTGAGATGTTGATGCATCGCATTCAACAAACGACGATTCCGACAGAAAAAAAACTGACATGGCGTGACCGGACATATATTGGCCCGCTATCGACGGGTGTGTACGTGCAAGAACTTGTGCCAAACTTTGCTCAAGGCGATATACGCGAAACAGGCAACAATACCGACCTAGCTATTGTTGATGGCACAGGCACGTCATTTTTTACGGTACAAAACGAAACAGGGGACGTTCGTTATACGCGCAACGGTCATTTTACGATCGATGCAGACGGATTTTTAACGACGACAGACGGCTTGTACGTGCTCGATGAAAACAACAACCGTATTTTCGTCGGGGACGAGCAGTTTACTGTATTAACGGACGGAACGATTACAAAAAATGGCGAACAAATTGCCCGCCTTCGTATCGCCTATGCTGAAAATGTCCAAACGCTTGCGAAAGAAGGAAACGGTTTATTTCGGGCAGAACAACAACTCCCGACTGCTGAGACGTATACGATTCGTCAACAATATATTGAACGTTCAAACGTCGATTTGTCTCGCGCGATGACTGACATGCTTTCGGCTTATCGAGCGTTTGAAGCGAACCAAAAAATTTTACAAGCATACGATAAAAGTATGGACAAAGCGGCGAACGAAATTGGCCGCTTAAAGTAGGAGGACCGTCATGCTTCGTTCAATGATTACTGCCGCCAATACAATGAACCAACTACAACAACAACTAGACGTCATTAGCCATAATATCGCAAACGTCAATACAACCGGGTTTAAAAAGCGCGATGCGGTGTTCGGCGAATTGCTTGCCCAACAGTTTACAAACTTGCCAAAAACAGATGAAGCGCCGCGCCTCACCCCGGCTGGCGTCCGCCTTGGTGTCGGCGCAAAAGTAGCGTCAACACATATGCAAATGAAACAAGGTCCGATTGTAAAGACCGACCGTCCACTTGATCTTGCATTGACGAAAGAAGGGCAATTTTTCCGCATTCTTGTCGATGGTGCGATCCAATATACGCGCGACGGTGCGTTTTACCTTAGTCCGTCGGCGAACAATCCGAATGAATTGATGCTTGTGACCGCAGATGGCTATGCAGTCGTAGATGAAAACAACGAACCGATTACGGTACCGGACGGATTTAAAGATATTCAAGTCACTCAAGACGGTACGATGCAATTTATTGCGCCAAACGGAAACATTATGAAGACCGCAAACATCGGAGTATCATATGTGACGCGTCCCCAACTGATGCAGGCGCTCGGCGACAATCGTTTTGCTTTTCCAGCTGATGTGAATAATGAAGACGTAACGGTTAATTTAGCTGGCAACAATCGCAACAACATTTCACTACAACAATATGCCCTAGAACAATCGAACGTGGAACTAGCGACCGAAATGAGCGAACTTATGATTACGCAACGGTCATACCAACTTAATGCTCGTGCGATTACATTATCGGATCAAATGATGGGGCTCATTAACGGCATTCGTTCATAGAGGGGAATGTATATGGAGGAAAAACAACAGAAACGCTCGCTTCGCCGTCCGCGTCGCCGTCTTATTCCGATTTGGCTTCGTTTGCTTATCGTCCTTTGTTTGATTACGATTAGCACATTAGCAGGAGCGATGGTTGGCTACGGTATGCTTGGCGGAGGAAACCCGTTCGATGCATTAAAGCCAGCAACGTGGCAACATATTATTGATTTAGTAGCGAAACAGTAGTGGACAGACCACTTCAAAACATGATACATTGAGAATAAAAGCGGAAGGGAGATCCTTCCGTTTTTTTATAAAGGAGGAATTTATATGCTTGATATTCAACAAATTCAACAAATTATCCCACATCGCTATCCGTTTTTACTCGTTGACCGCATTGTTGAAGTGGAAGAAGGAAAGCGTGCCGTTGGCATCAAAAACGTCAGTGCCAACGAACAATTTTTTGTCGGCCATTTTCCTGAATATCCTGTTATGCCGGGTGTATTAATTGTTGAAGCACTGGCGCAAGTCGGAGCTGTCGCGATGTTAATGAAAGAAGAAAACCGTGGTCGCCTCGCCTTTTTTACCGGCATTGACAACTGCCGATTTAAAAAGCAAGTGAAACCTGGCGATCAATTACGATTAGAAGTCGAAATGATTCGTTTTAAAGGTGCAATTGGCAAAGGAAAAGGCGTCGCCACCGTCGATGGCGAGCTCGTATGCGAAACAGAAATCATGTTTGCGCTCGGTGAAAAATAATGCATAACCGTCTCCTTTCTGGGCATGTTATAGATGATTACATATGTAAAAGAAAGGGGACAAACGATGAAAAAACTATGGTTGCTTAAGTTTATAAGCGCGTTGATCGCCATGATGGTTGTCGCAGGTTGCAATAACGACGATGCGGATAACGATATGAACAATCAAGAAGAAATGCAGCCGGGTGAAGACACAAATGAGGGTGTTGGCGACGATGAAAACGACGCCGTCCCAGATGAAGAAGATGCTGTCGAAGATGCCGAAGATATGAACGATGCTGACAATACGGACGAATAAACGTAAGAGGTTTCCTCTTGCGTTTTTTTATTCCCTTAATTCCTATAACCGTTAGTATAGTTATAAAAAAACTTTGTCAATACACGCTTCTTTATGATACAGTAACGGTTGACGATAATCATATGGAGGGTTTTATACATGTTAAAACAGCTTCCTCATCGCATGAAGATGAACATCACCTTATCGATTAAAAAAGTGTTTGAACGATATATGGCCAGCATCGGCTGGGACGAGACAAACTACAATGCCGCAACATTCATGGAACAATGGCGCCATTATTTATACAATGAAGCGACATGGTTTGCGGAAGTAGATGATGCGATTAAAACAAACCCACAATTTCATGAACAACTTGCAGCACGCATTAACGAAATTATCGACCAGCTCTTGAACGAACCTCCAACGGATGAACAAATCGCAGAAATTAACCGTCTCACCGAACGTCTTGGCATTGATGATTTCCCATACGGCTGTAAGTTAGAGGCAAAATATCATATTGAACGTCTACAACACGAGCTAAAAAAAAAGAAAAGCTAACGAAACGAGCGAGCGAAAAACAACGTAAGCTGGCAGAAATTTTATATTATCAAGCGTATGACCGTCCACTACCAGAGCGCGACTATACGGTCGCTGAAATGAATAATATCATTGCACAAGCAAAACAAATCATTGCGCAAGAAGAAAAAGAGGAAGAGATGATTCACTAACCGGTATTATTTAGAAACTACCGGTTTTCTTTTTTTGTGGAAATAAATTAACAAAAAGGGTAGAAAAACGGAAGTGTTTGTCGTTATAATGAATCTAGTGAATGTTTTTGTCGAAAATATATGTTTTATAGGAGGACGTCATGGAAGAGACGATTAGCTTACGAGAACTGTTTCAAACGTTGCGCAAACGCGCTTGGCTTATTGTGGCGATTACCGTCATCGCGACGATGACAAGCGGCATCGTTAGCTATTTTGTGTTGACGCCGATTTACCAAGCATCGACACAACTACTAGTGAACCAAGCGAAAAGTGAACAACCGATTTACAATATTAGCGAAATTCAAACGAACTTGCAGCTTATTAATACGTATAACGTCATTATGAAAAGCCCAGCGATTTTAGATATTGTGAAACAAGAGTTAGACTTAGATGTACCTGTAGAAGAGTTAAACAAGAAAATTAACGTCACAAGCGAAAAAGACTCGCAAGTAGTTAATGTGACAGTGGAAGACCCTGATCCATATATGGCTGCCGATATTGCCAATACGGTTGCGAGCGTATTTCAACGTGAAATCGTTAAAATTATGAACGTCGATAACGTCAACATTTTAGCGAAGGCAGAAGTAAAAGAACAGCCGGTTCCGGTCAAACCAAAACCGCTATTAAATATGGCGATTGCTTTCGTTGTTGGCATCATGACAGGCATCGGCTTAGCATTTTTACTTGAATATTTAGATAATACGATTAAAAACGAACAAGATGTCGAAAAACTGCTTGAGTTACCTGTGTTAGGAGCGGTCACAGTTATTGAGGATGATGGAACTGGTAAGCAGGAAATACATGTGCAGAAACAAATACGAGGTGAGACGATTGGTTCTTAAAAAGAAAAAACAAGTATTCGAGCGTACAATGCGTTCGCTCATTACAAAAACAAATCCAAGATCGCCGATTTCTGAACAATATCGGACGATTCGCACGAACATTCAATTTTCGGTCGCTGACCGTCCGTTGCGCTCGATTATGGTCACTTCCTCTGCCCCTGCAGAGGGAAAATCGACAACGATTGCCAATTTAGCGGTCGTCTTTGCGCAACAAGGAAAAAAAGTGCTTCTTATTGATGCAGACTTACGTAAACCAACAGTACATTATACGTTTCGAAAAGAAAACTATGTCGGTTTAACGAACGTATTAACGAAACAAGCTACACTTCAAACAGCAGTGAAAGGAACAGATGTGGAAAATTTATTCGTTTTAACGAGCGGTCCGATTCCGCCAAACCCAGCTGAATTGCTTGGTTCAGCTGCTATGGAACACTTTCTAGCGGAAGCATATAATCAGTTTGACGTTGTCCTTTTTGATACGCCACCTGTTTTAGCGGTTACAGATGCACAAATTTTAGCGAATCAATGCGACGGAACAATTCTCGTCGTTCAGAGCGGAAGGACTGAAATTGAAGCTGCACAAAAGGCGAAAGAACTACTTCTTGCGGCGAAAGGAAAGTTACTAGGTGTTGTTTTAAACCAAAAGAAGCAAAAAGAAAGTAGCTATTACTATTACTATGGTAACAAGTAGACAACATTCGACAAAAAATGTATATTGACTCCTTCTTTTTTCCTATGTTACTATAAATTGCGTGGATAAGATTGTCGAAAAACAAAGAAATTAGTTTATTTTCAGTAGATATAAAGAAGGAAAGAGGGGTTCGTGTGATTGATATCCATAGTCATATTTTACCGTCTATCGATGACGGGGCACAAACACTCGCTGATGCAATTGACATGGCGAAGGCAGCGGTTGCTGAGGGGATTACGACAATCATCGCAACCCCTCATCACCGCAATGGGACGTTCGAAAATGATAAACGATCGATTATTGAGCACGTTTATGCATTAAATGAAGCACTACAACATCACCGTATTCCTCTTTCCGTTTTACCGGGACAAGAAGTGCGCATTCATGGGGAATTGCTTGATTATTATCGCGATGGCGATATTTTGCCACTTGCGGAGACGAAATATGTGCTAATTGAACTTCCGAACAATCATGTCCCGCGTTACACCGAGCAGCTTATTTTTGACATGCAACTACAAGGACTCATTCCAATTATTGCTCATCCTGAACGAAATAGTGAGCTCGTTGAACATCCGAACAAATTATACGACCTAGTGAAAAAAGGAGTATTAACGCAACTCACTGCCGCAAGTGTCGCTGGAAAGTTCGGAAAAAATATTAAAAAGTTTTCGCTACAAATGATTGAAGTGAACTTAGCTCACTTAATCGCATCCGATGCACATAATACGACGACACGTGCATTTCATATGCGCGAAGCATACGATGTCATTCAAAAACAGTTCGGCTCTCAAGCGGTGTATGTGTTTCAAGAAAACGCTGAACTGCTTGTTGCTGGCGACACTTTGTATAAAGATGCACCGGAGCGAATGAAAAAGAAAAAGTTTTTCGGTATTTTCTAAGTTTTGTATTTTCCTATACATACCATGGAGTAAATATGTCATGCTGGTTTCGAACGTGTCGACATCAGCTTTCTTTTTTCGTTGATGCTTTGTTTATTCACTTCACTTTTCGGTGATGTCTCCTTACCGTTATCAACGGAGGCACTCGGCCGTACTGTGGGTGGGGACGATGACGGTCCTGCCACCTTAGACGCCTGTCGTCGATGGTGCGGTGTGAGGGTGGGTTAGATGCCCAATGCTAACCTTGTTTTTTATTTATGTCTCTTTTTTGCCGTGTTATAATGAGAGAAATGGTAAAGGAGGGATACAATGAGTCAAGAATTAAAAGCTTTGCTTCGCTCTGTACTGAAGGAAGAACTACAGCCTGTTCATGAGCGATTAGAACGTGTTGAACAAACGCAACAAGAGTTACAACGCGGTCAAAAAGCACTAGAAAAGAGTGTTGCTCAAATCCAGCAAGATGTAACAGAGCTACAAGTAGGCCAGCGAGCACTAGAAAACACAGTTGCTCAAATTCAACAAGACGTCGCACAATTACAAGCAGGCCAACAAGCATTACAACAAGACGTCGCACAGTTACAAGCAGGTCAACACAAGCTAGAAAATGATATGGTCGATATGAAACAATCACTCGGAAATATGGAACGGACGCAAGAAAAGATTCTCGAAGAGCTACGCATATCAAAAAACAACCAGGCACTAGTCATAAATGATTTGACAAGCATAAAAAAATCAATGGATGTGACGGTTGCTTATTTGCAGCGTAGATCTGATGTCATATTTGATAAAATGATTGAACATGAAAAAGAAATTTTAAATTTAAAAACACGTCTACCAAACTAACTCCCCATGGGAGCTATTTTTTTGTACATCGACGTATAGGTTATGCATATATAGCGTATACGTGGGTGTACAGTTTAGGAAGTGAGGGATGTATGTGAAAACGGTAAGAAAAGCGATTATCCCAGCTGCTGGGCTTGGCACGCGCTTTTTACCTGCGACAAAAGCGATGCCGAAAGAAATGCTTCCGATCGTCGACAAGCCGACGATTCAATATATCGTCGAAGAAGCAATCGAATCAGGCATTGAAGATATTATTATCGTCACAGGAAAAGGAAAACGTGCCATCGAAGACCATTTCGACCATGCATTTGAACTGGAACAAACGTTGTTAAAAAGCAATAAACACGACCTGCTAGAAAAAGTAAAAGAGCCGTCCAAAGTCGACATTCATTACATTCGTCAAAAAGAACCAAAAGGACTTGGCCACGCCGTCTGGTGCGCCCGTAAATTTATTGGCGATGAACCATTTGCTGTCCTGTTAGGCGACGACATCGTTCAAGCCGAAACACCGTGTTTAAAACAACTGATGAACGAATTCGAAAAAACGAGAAGCTCTGTCATCGGAGTCAAACAAGTCGCAGACGACGAAACGCATCGCTACGGCATCATCGACCCGATCGACAAAAAAGGACGACGCTACCAAGTGCGCCAATTCGTCGAAAAACCAGCACCAGGCACCGCCCCGTCCAACTTAGCGATCATGGGACGGTACATTTTAACGCCAGAAATTTTTCTGTTTCTCGAAAAACAAGAAACAGGCGCTGGTGGCGAGATTCAGCTAACTGATGCGATTCAAAAGTTAAATGAAATTCAACGCGTCTTTGCTTATGAGTTTGAAGGAAAGCGGTATGATGTCGGGGAGAAGTTGGGGTTTATTCAGACGACGATTGAGTTTGCGATGCAAGATGAGGAGTTGAAAAAACAACTTCTTCCGTTTATCGAAAATGTATTAAAAGAAGCAAAAATAACCGAATGAGAGGGGATGAGGGGAGTTGGCTCAATCAGGCAATGCTGCCAGTATAAAAGTCCAACAACGATATACACAACAAGTACTCGTTAACGATAAAAAAAGCTATTTAATGACAAAGCGCATCATTGATATCATGGGAGCTTTGGTCGGATTAATCGCCTTATCATGGCTCTTTTTTCTTGTGGCGATCTTAATTAAATTGGAAGATCGAAAAGGTCCTGTGTTTTTTAAACAAGTTCGTGTTGGCAAGGACGGAAAAGAGTTTTATATGTACAAATTCCGTTCCATGGTGAACGATGCCGAAGCGAAACTACAAGAGCTTTTAAAATACAACGAAGTGTCCGGTGCGATGTTTAAAATGAAAAACGACCCGCGCGTTACAAAAGTCGGGAAATTTATCCGAAAGACAAGCATTGACGAGCTTCCTCAGTTATGGAATGTACTAAAAGGAGAGATGAGCCTCGTTGGTCCGCGCCCACCGTTGCCAAGAGAAGTAGCGCAGTATACGGAATATGATAAACAGCGGCTACTTGTGACCCCAGGGTGTACGGGGCTATGGCAGGTGAGTGCTCGCAATAGTGTCGGGTTTAAAGAAATGGTTGAGTTAGATTTACATTACATTCGCAATCAATCGATTTTATTTGATTTAAAGATTATCATAAAAACTGTTTTTGTATTGTTTGGGTCGAAACATGCATTTTAGGAATGAGGGAAAGATTAGATGAACAAAGAGGCAAAAATTTATGTCGCAGGCCATCGTGGATTGGTCGGTTCAGCAATTTTACGCAAATTACAAGCCAAAGGTTATACAAACCTTGTGTATAAAACAAGTCAAGAGTTGGATTTAAGAGATAAAAATGAAGTGGACAAGTTTTTCGAAGAAGAGAAGCCGGAATATGTTTTTCTTGCGGCGGCGAAAGTTGGAGGCATTGTCGCAAACAATGAGTATCCGGCGGACTTTATTCGCGACAATTTAATGATTCAAACGAATGTTATTGATGCAGCATATCGAAATGGCGTAAAAAAGCTGTTATTTTTAGGAAGTACATGTATTTATCCGAAATTTGCACCACAGCCGTTAAAAGAGGAATATTTGTTAACAGGCGAATTGGAGCCAACCAATGAACCATATGCAATTGCAAAAATTGCTGGGATTAAGATGTGTCAGTCATACAACCGTCAATACGGTACGAAATATATTTCTGTCATGCCGACTAATTTATATGGTCCAAATGATAATTTTGATTTACATACGTCTCACGTATTACCAGCGTTAATTCGCAAATTCCATGAAGCAAAAGAAAACAACGCGCCATATGTCGAAGTATGGGGAACGGGAACGCCAAGACGTGAATTTCTATACTCTGACGATTTAGCTGATGCTTGTGTTTTCTTAATGGACAATTACGAAGGTAATGAGATTGTCAATGTTGGTGTCGGTGAAGATATTTCGATTAAAGAACTAGCTGAAAAAATTAAAAGTATCGTTGGTTATCAGGGTGAAATTAAATTTGATACAACAAAACCAGATGGTACGCCTCGGAAACTCGTAGACGTTTCCAAACTCCATGCGTTAGGCTGGAAAGCGAGCATTTCGTTAGAGGAAGGATTACAAAAAGCGTATCAATGGTTTTTAGATAATGTAGCAGTGAAAACGAATTAAAAATTGGAGGATACGATGAAACGAGCGTTAATTACAGGTGTAACAGGACAAGATGGATCGTTCTTAGCTGAGTTTTTATTAGAAAAAGGATACGAGGTACATGGCATTATTCGCCGCAGCTCTTCCTATAACCAGGAGCGTTTAGAAGATATCTTATCACCGAAAGAAGCGGAAGCGTTAAAAAATAATAAAAATTTTCATTTACATTATGGAGATATTACGGATACATCAAATGTTATCCGTTTAATCAGTGAAATTCGTCCAGATGAAATTTATAATTTAGCAGCACAATCGCATGTTCGTGTATCTTTTGACATGCCGGAATACACAGCGGATGTAGATGCGTTAGGTACATTACGTATTTTAGAAGCCGTACGTATTTTAGGATTAACAGAGAAGACACGTATTTATCAAGCATCAACATCTGAATTATACGGAAAAGTACAAGAAGTTCCGCAAAAGGAAACAACACCATTCTATCCTCGTTCACCGTATGGTGTAGCTAAATTATATGGATATTGGATTACAAAAAACTACCGTGAATCGTATGGAATGTTTGCAGTGAATGGTATTTTATTTAACCATGAGTCAGAACGACGCGGTGAAACGTTCGTTACGCGTAAAATTACATTAGCAGCAGCTAGAATTGCTCAAGGGAAGCAAGATAAATTATACTTGGGTAACCTCGATGCACTTCGTGATTGGGGCTATGCAAAAGATTACGTAGAATGTATGTGGTTAATGTTACAACATGATACTCCTGAAGATTTCGTAATTGCTACAGGAGAGATGCATTCTGTAAGGGAATTTGCAACTTTAGCATTTAAATATGCAGGCATTGATATTGAGTGGCAAGGGGAAGGACTAAACGAGAAAGGGATTGATAAAGCCACTGGTCGTGTATTAATTGAAGTAGATCCGAAATATTTCCGTCCAGCTGAAGTTGATCAATTACTAGGAGATCCAACAAAGGCAAAGACATTGTTAGGGTGGAATCCAACAAAAACTCCATTTGAAGAGTTAGTACGTATCATGGTTGAAGCAGATATGAAGAAGGTTGAAAAGGAAGATAAGTTGAAAAAGATGTTTGATTAAGGATACATGAATAGATTTATAGAGACTCTACAAACTTTTATTAATAAATTACAAATTTAGCGAATTGAGTATATAAACTTAGCGGTTTCTTGTGGCAACTTCCAGGTCGTTTAGATGCAAAGCGAGATTGGTTACGTGAGTTAGTAGTGATTGTGTTCTCCTATATACATCCAATTTAAAATTTTAACCTCTGATTTACGCAGTACACCCGATGCGGCGCAACACCTCATCCGGGTGTTGTAGAACGTACTGTTC
>NZ_JBPODS010000007.1:0-116063 GCF_051200995.1 Anoxybacillus eryuanensis
TTGATAAAAACTTGGGCGTGTTCGTTTCTTCGTTTTAAATTTTGGAAACTTCGCCCGTCCTGCAAAAAAGTTTTTGTAGGCTTGACACGCATCTTTGATCGCTTGTTTTGTAATGTTGTTGGAATATTGATTGAGCCAACTATACTCTTTTGTCTGTTTCAGCTTCGTTAGCCTTTTTCTGATTTCTCCATCACTTAAAAATTTGCCACCTTGTTTATGATTTTCTTGTTGTTGTGCTAAAGCAAAGTTATACGCCCATCTGGCAACACCCGCACACTCAAATAATTTTGTTTTTTGTTTGTTATTCGGAAGTAGCATAACCTTATATGTTTTAATCATTTTCAGTTAGCTCCTTAACCATTCTCTTGGCTTTGTTGGCTCTTTTGCCTTGTGATTTTTTGTAAATTGTATATAGAGTTTTGTTGATTTTTACAAAAATATTTTAACAGTTACTACCCTTCCTTGTCCAAATTTTTTCCTATCTGCATTGTACTACATTACAACTACGATTGCATTGAAAAAGGTTGTCGAATCGATTTCGACAACCTTATTTCACCTCGACCCAACCGTTTTTAATCGCAACAACAACCGCTTGCGTACGGTCGTTCACGTTTAGTTTTTGTAAAATGTTGCTGACGTGGTTTTTAACCGTTTTTTCACTAATATAAAGCGCATCGGCAATACCTTTATTGCTTTTTCCGTCTGCCAATAACTGCAACACTTCACATTCCCTACGCGTCAATAAATGATACGGGCGACACACATCTTGGCTTTGATTTTGCTTTCCTTTTTCCAATCCCTCTCCCGCAACGAGACGACGGTATTCTTTCACAAGATTATGCGTGACTTTCGGGTGTAAATATGAACCACCTTCTGCCACGACACGAACCGCTTCAATTAAAGCATCGGCATCCATCTCTTTCAATAAATAGCCCATCGCACCCGTTTGTAAAGCATGCATGACGTAACTTTCATCATCGTGGATAGACAAAATAATGACTTTCGTATCTGGATATGCTTCGATGAGCTGGCGTGTCGCCTCTACACCGTTTACATGTGGCATATTAATGTCCATAATGACAACGTCTGGCTGATATTGTTCCACAAGCGCTAGCGCTTCATTGCCATCGCTTCCTTCTGCGACGACTTCAAAATCTTGTTCAAAATCTAAAATACGTTTAATTCCTTCTCGAAACAATTTATGGTCATCAATTAAAATAATGCGCGTTTTCATTGTTGTTCCCCTTTCCCTGCTGTCTTATGGAGCGGAATATGCATCGTCACAATCGTTCCACGTCCAAGTTGTGAGTAAATATGTAATTTTCCTTCCAGCCATTCGATGCGTTCACGCATGCCCATTAATCCGAACGCTTTTTCTTTTTTTTCATTTGGATTAAATCCTTTGCCATCATCTTTCACGACGATCAGCAAACTATCCTTTTTCAGTTCCATTTTCACTTGAATCTCCTTCGCCTCGGCATGCTTTAATGCGTTTTGCACCGCTTCTTGCACGAGACGAAAAATGGCAACCTCGAAGCGATCGGATAAACGTCTCACTTCTCCCATGTATGTAAACGTAATCGTTGTTTTATGATATTCTTCAATCGTTTGTAAATATTTTTTCAATGTTGGAATTAAACCGAGATCATCAAGCGCCATTGGTCGTAAATCATAAATGATGCGACGCACTTCATATAAAGCGGAGCGAACCATTTTTTTTAAATCGCGCATTTCATGAATGGCTTCTTCAGCACCGCGTTCGCGATAAATGCGTTCAATTAAATCGGAACGCATAATGACGTTCGCAAGCATTTGCGCAGGACCATCATGAATTTCTCGCGACAGACGTTTTCGCTCCTCCTCTTGCGCTTCAATAATGCGAAGTCCAAATTCTTGTTTTTCATTTGCGCCAGTAATAAACTCGCTCAGCTCACGGAAATCTCCGTTCAAGTAGTTTAGCACAACAGTCACTTGACCGATTAAATGGTCTGCCCTCTCAATCGTTTCTTTAATAGCGGCAAGCCGTCTTTCTAACTCATCGCGACGTTGGCGCAGCTGCTTTTCTTTTTCTTGCGCCATCGCTAGTTCCATTTGTAGCGAATGCGCTTTCTCATATGCTTGTCGAATTTCAGCTTCTGTATAACGCGAGAAGTTTTTACTGACATCTGACAGTCGTTGTCGCGCCAACCTTGTTTTCATTTCTAAGTCATCTGTTTGGAAAATAACACGTTGCACTTCTTCTTTCGTTTGCCGAAGCTCTTCAAGCAATCGTTCATGTTCTTTTCGCGATTGTTCGCTAATATGAAAAATTTCCGTTTTACTTTGATTAACCGTTTCAATCATTTTTTTTACAATTCGATCAAGCTCTTTTGCATTTATTTTTTTATTGGACATATGCACCACCTAAAGAAAAAATGACCAAAAGTCAATAAAAACAACTTTTCTGACTTTTATTCGAATGTTATTCTTACTTTGAACATTTGACATATCGTCTTATAATTTTTATTATAACACGCTTCGCCTATTTCCATCAGCATTTTTCGACAAAATACGCACAACATTCCAAATAAACATTTGAGGTGATTACGTTTTGTTAGAGGCATACTATACGGTAAAAGGATATGGAGAGGCAGAAATCATCATTGAGAAATCGCGCTTCATTTGTTATGTCGAACGCGCGACAACAGAAGAAGAAGCCGTTCGCTTTATCCAACAAATAAAGAAGAAACATTGGGATGCGACACATAACTGCTCTGCCTATATCATTGGCGAACATGACCATATTCAAAAAGCAAACGATGACGGGGAACCGAGCGGCACAGCAGGCGTTCCTATGCTCGAAGTGTTAAAAAAGAAAAAGCTAAAAGATACGGTCGTTGTCGTCACACGATATTTCGGTGGCATTAAACTTGGCGCTGGTGGCCTCGTGCGCGCTTACGGCAAAGCGGTAACTGAAGGGCTGAAAGCAGCGGGTATCGTCGAACGTAAACTTATGCGTATCATGCATACAACAATTGACTATACATGGCTTGGCAAAGTCGAAAACGAATTGCGCGCCTCAATCTATGCAATCAAAGACATTCATTATGCGGAACATGTGACGATTGACACATATGTCGAAGAAAAACAAAAAGACGATTTCCGCGCATGGATGACAGAGCTGACAAATGGGCGAGGCGCCATTACAGAAGGCGAACATGTATATGTCGAGTTTGATGTAAAGGAGTAAAAAATTTTCGTTTACGACTGCATAAAAATTTTGTAAAATGATGATTGTTTACATGTCGATATTTGTTGAACTTTTAAAAAAGGGGAACGACTATGCAAAATAGACGAGTATATATGAAAAAAAAGAAGAAAAAACGAAAAAAAGTATGGACCTTTGTTTTGCTTCCATTACTCCTACTTCTTATCGGTGGGGGAGCATATGCGACATTTCTTTTCAATAAAGCCCAATCCGTCATCCAGCAATCATTTGAACAAATTGATGGACGAGAAAAGTCAGAAAAGCGAATGAAAGAAGTCGATCCAAACGCAGACAATATCTCTGTTTTATTTATTGGCGTAGACGACAGCAACATTCGACAAAAGAAAGGAATGGGCGCCGTACGTTCCGATGCACTTGTCCTTGCGACATTTAACGTCAAAGATAAAACAGTCAAATTGCTTAGCATTCCGCGCGATTCTTACGTTTATATTCCAATCGAAAAAAAATATGATAAAATTACACATGCTCATGCATACGGTGGAGTCAAAGCAACAGTCGAAACAGTCGAAGAATTGCTCGATATTCCAGTTGATTACTACGTCAAAATGAATTTTGAAGCGTTTGTCGATGTCGTCGATGAACTTGGGGGCATTGAGTTTGATGTCCCTTATGAAATTCGCGAAATGGATTCAAAAGATCGCAAAAACGCCATTCATTTAAAACCAGGTGTGCAAACATTAAACGGTGAAGAAGCGTTAGCACTTGCAAGGACACGCAAATATGACAATGACATTGAACGTGGCAAACGGCAACAAGAACTAATGAAGGCGATCTTCAAAAAAGCGATGAGCGTTCATTCATTAACGAAATTTGACGATATAATGGAAGCTGTCGGTAAAAATATGACGACAAACTTAACATTTGAAGAAATGAAAGGTTTCTTTGCTTACGCGACAAAAGGAACGGGGGCAAACATTGAAACGCTCCATCTTAAAGGAGAAGACGCACGCATTAGCGGGGTGTATTATTATCGACTTGATGAAACAACGGTAGATGAAATTAAACAAACGTTAAAAACACATCTTGACGTATCGTCTTATCAAGCACAAACAGAACAGTTCGCTCAAGGACAATAAAGAGGGTGTCTCGCGAGACACCCTCTTTGTTTTATGAAATTTTCCTCATTCCGCGAACCATTTTCAGTAGCGGGCGATAGTCTTTTCCGACAAGCCCAATTTTCTCAACCACAAGTTCAACGATAAGTAAAACGAACGCAATAACGAGCAACGCCCCAAACATCGTTGCTTTCGATAACACGACAGCAGACACACCGAACATCGCTGCCATGCCGTAAATAATTAACACTGTTTGACGATGACTATAGCCGAGACGCAATAAGCAGTGATGCAAATGCGATTTGTCTGGCGCCGATAACGGCTGTTTGTTGACGATGCGTCTCACAATCGCAAACAGCGTGTCCGAAATTGGTACTCCTAAAATGAGAATCGGAATGATTAACGAAAACACCGTAACGTTTTTAAAACCGAGAAGCGATAAAACGGAAATCATATAGCCTAAAAATAACGCCCCTGTATCTCCCATAAAAATTTTCGCTGGATGGAAATTATATAGAAGAAAGCCGAGCGTACTTCCGAGCAATAATAAGCTCATCGAAAAAACGAACACATACGTATTACCCATCGTTGCTGCCATTCCGGCAATCGTCACGAGCGCAATCGATGATACGCCCGCAGCTAAACCGTCTAAGCCGTCAATTAAGTTAATCGCATTTGTAATGCCAATAATCCAAAGCATCGTAATCGGAATGCTTAACAATCCAAATTCCAAATGACCACCAAATGGCAAGTTGATGAAATCAATGCGAATGCCACCATATATCACGACAATTGCTGCAATGATTTGACCGAGCAACTTCCATTTTGGTGACAACTCATATATATCATCCAGCACGCCCGTTAATACGATGATCGTCGCTCCAATAACAATTGCTGTTGCATATGGGCTAGCTGGGTTCAATACGAAGTAACCGACAATAAAACTAATGAAAATGGCTAATCCACCTAAACGTGGCATAATTTTTTGATGCACTTTCCGCTGATTCGGCTTGTCTGTTGCACCAACACGAAACGCCAACCATTTCACAACAGGCGTAATAAGCACAGCTACAACAAAACAAAGAAGCAAGGTGAAATAAATCATAAAAAACCTCCCTACTCGTTAGCATTCCCGATTTTTTAATCCATTATCGTTTAAAAAGTAACACTTTCTACCATCTGTTCTCACAAACCTATCAGACATTATACCATAAATTTTAAAATCGACAAATGGAAAATAGAAAACTAGAATTTTGTTACATTTTCGTCCTTTTTGTTGAAATCATTTGTTATAATGTGAGATAGATAGAGTTAAGGGAGGAGAAAAACGGTGAAAAAAAGAACGATCGTCATGATGTTTCTCGCAGCGATGTTGACGCTATCTGCATCAAAAGCGCTAGCAAATAGCGAACCTGTGTTAGCAAGCGTCGAATGGGTGCTATCAAAGATGAATCCGTTAAATGACCGCGTCACTAAGCTTGAACAACGCGTTCAACAACTTGAGCAGGAAGTAGAAAAACTAAAACAACAATTAGAGGCGGCGAAATGACGATGAAACGCATTCGATGGATTTTAGTTGCTTTCAGTCTATTTCTCTTTATCCCAACATCCGTTGATGCGGCGTCATATCCAACTCCTGTAAAGGTAAAGCTATTGCCGACAGCGACGTTTCTTGCGACAGTGAATGGAAATTATCAACTTATTGATTTAAAAACGAAACAAGTTATTCCGTTTACAAATCCCATTGCCTTTTCCCAAACGAATGGGGCGGTTGTCGCTACGATCAACGGTACTTCTTACACATCAACAAGTGGGTTTTTATTAGATGAAGTGACAAGAAACGATCAACATGACGTCACAATCGGTAGCATTCAACAAGCGAACGGCACATCAGCACCTGTGAAATATCGCGGTTCATTTGAAATAACCCCAGGGACGACAGCACCAAACTTATTTAATACGTTAGATATAGAAGATTATTTAAAAGGTGTCGTTCCAGGAGAAATGCCGTCATCTTGGCATAAAGAAGCGTTAAAAGCACAAGCTGTCGCGGCTCGTAGCTATGCATATGCCCAATTAAAAAATACATCATTTTTACAAATGACAGTCGCAAGCCAGGTGTACGGCGGCAAATCAAAAGAACAAGCAACGTCAACAGCAGCCGTCAATGAAACAGCAGGCGTATATGCAACGTATCAAAATGAACCGATTTCTGCGTATTTCCACTCAAGTTCTGGTGGAAATACAGAAAATAGCGAAAATGTATGGAGTAACACCGTTCCATATATTCGTTCTGTTTCTGATCCATATGATCGTCATGGAAGCAATCCACATTATGGGTGGAACGCAAAAGTAGTAGCTAATACAGTATCTTCAAGATTTAAGCTAACAAACGAACAAGTCGTATCACTTCGTGTCACACAAAAAACAAATGCCGGAAGCGTGCAACAAATGGAAGCGACCGTATACAATCCAGCGACAGGACAAAAGCGCATCGTACAAACTCGTCCTTCTCTCGTCTCATCAGCTGATGCGTTTCGTTCATTTTTCGGCGTTTCATTAAAAAGTATTTCCTTCGATGTCAAAGGAAATGCAAACGTGAAAGTGAAACGGGCAGATGGGTCAGAACAAACAGTCGATCATATTGTTGGCTATGCACTTCAAACAAATAATGGACAAACGACGATTGCTACTGGAAATACTTCGATTCGTACGGAAAATGGAACGATGTACTATCCAACAGCCCCAACTGAATTTACATTTACAGGGGATGGATGGGGACATCGACTCGGCATGAGCCAGTGGGGAGCGCGCTCGATGGCTGAAAAAGGATTTACGTATGACCAAATTTTAAAGTATTACTATAAAGGGATTGAAGTGAAAAAAATCAAATAGGCTGTGCACATGCACAGCCTATTTATTTTGAAGCGCACGATCCATAAACGTCGCAAAGTGAGCGCGCGTTGTTGCTTGCTCAGGATAAAAATAGCCGTTGCTTCCTTCTGCAATGCCATGTTGAGAAATAATGCGAATTTCTAGCGCTCCTTCGGTTCCGTTTGTCACATCTTTATAACCTGCATACGGTGCTGATGTCGCCTGCAGGCGAAAAGCGCGTTGAATAATCATGGCCATATGCTTTCGCTTCATCGATTCTTGTGGTGCAAACCGATTGTTTGGATACCCCCCAACAAAACCAGCTTCATATGCGGTCATAATTTCACGTGCAAACGGATGAGAGTTTGGTACATCCGCAAAAATCGATGGCTTATTTGATAGCGGCAGTTGGAATGCTCTTACAAGCATCGCAGCCGCTTGCGCGCGCGTAATCGCTTGATTTGGAGCGAACAAACCATCACCCACACCCCCAACGATATTTTGACGGTATAAACGAGTGACGGAGACATACGCCCAGTGACCGAGCGGAACGTCTTTAAACACTTGCGGCGATTCCGCAGCTGTTTTCATCTTTGCCAGTTGTTCGTCTAACTGTTTTATTTTTTCATCGATTTGATTTAAACGGCTATTCGTATCTGCCAACTGCTGTTCCGTCCATGGTGCTGTCGCAATTTCTTGTTCTTCACTTGCCCCTGCATGTTCCTGCTCGCACGCTGCTAGTAACAATACGGAGACAGAAACAATCGGGATGATCCACCTTTTCACTACGTCACCTCCTATTGTGCTGTATAATATTTCACAATACCTTGATAAATGGCTTCTGCATATATATTTTGATATTGTGCCGATGTTAACTTGGCACGATCTTCAGCATTCGAAATAAACCCAAGTTCAACGAGCACACTTGTTACGCTATTGTTACGTAAAACATACAAACCGCTATTTTTTACACCACGATCGACCATATTTGCCATACGGACAATTTCTTCTTGAATGTATTGCGCTAATTTTTTGCTTTCTTCAGCGTTCGGATTCTTTGATGAATCGTAATACACTTCCGCTCCTTTCGCACTCGTGTTCGTCGCTGAATTTGTATGAATGCTGACAAACATTTCGGCATAGTTATTTTTTGCAATATCAACCCGATCTTGTAGCGTCGGATACACATCGGTCTCTCGCGTCATAATAACGATTGCGCCTGCTCTTTCAAGTTTATCTTTTAACAATTTCGCTACTTCAAGCACAATTGTTTTTTCGTTCGCTCCTCCACTCATCGCACCAGGGTCTTTTCCACCATGCCCTGCGTCAACGACAATAATACGTCCTTTCACAGGAGAGCCTGCTATATTCCGCAGTTTTAAATACGTTTTATGCACGTAAGCAAACTGACCGTTATACGCAATTTTTGCCCAATATCCGTTTATGTCGTATACATCAACAACTTGTCCTTTTTTCAACGTTCCGACAAGCGTCCCAGTCGTTGACGGCGTTTGTCGAACGTTAAGCGAAGAAATTGTCACCGTTCCTTGAATATTTGTTTTTCCTTGTTCGATTAAATCAGGTAACGGCAAACGAAATTGATCGTTAATGGTCCGAGCTACTAATGTTGCAAATTCAGCACGCGAAATCGCATCCTTCGGGAAAAATTGCCCATCCCGTCCATTCGCTATACCGTGATAATATAAGCGATTAATATGCGCTAACGCCCAATGCCCTGCCGTATCTTTAAATACCGCGGCAGACTCTACCGCTGCTCCTTTACTCGGGAGCGAAAAA
Organism: Anoxybacillus eryuanensis; assembly: GCF_051200995.1. Classification (NCBI taxonomy): domain Bacteria; kingdom Bacillati; phylum Bacillota; class Bacilli; order Caryophanales; family Anoxybacillaceae; genus Anoxybacillus; species Anoxybacillus eryuanensis. The sequence continues at coordinate 8,995 of NZ_JBPODS010000007.1, forward strand.
GCATTGACAAGAACGATGCTCATTTCAGCACGTGACAACCCATCATTCGGACGAAAGTTTGTCGTGCCGTCTCCCCCCATCACGCCTAGTTGCACTGCGCGTGCGATCCAACCACGCGCCCAATGATTTAGTGGAACGTCTTGAAACGGCATCGTTCCATCTTTCCACTCCGTTTGCCCAAGAGCGCTGACGATCATTTTTGCCGCTTCTGCTCTTGTCACCATTTGTGCAGGACGAAATTGTACCGTTTGCCCCATTTGATAGCCGTTAATAATTTGTTCATTTGCTAAAAAATCAATTTCATTTTTTGCCCAATGATCGTCCCCAACATCGACAAATCGACCTCCTTGCTTTACTTCTGTATTTGCCCAACTAGGTGAAGCAACAGAAAAAAAAGCAAGAAAAACGATGAACCAACCATATACGTGACGTTTCCCCAGCATCTTCTTCTCCCTTTCGACATTTTTCTACCATTAAGCATAACAAACAATCCTAACCTTTTCCATACCCGTCAAAGCATATTTTTCTATTCGACAAATCGCTCGATCTTTTTCGACAAATAACGACACAAAACGACAAATTTATGCAAAAAAGTTATGATTTTTGTAGTGATTTTTTTTAATAAAACGGCTATACTTACTTATGCGATAAGGTTTTGGTTGCTAAGTCAGCCTCCCCGCCGTTTCCAAATGGCGGGGCTTTTTTTATTATGGTTTTGTCGAATTTTGTCGAACAAATAAAGAAGCGCGGATAAGTACGGCACACATTTCTGCTCTCGTGATCGGATCATTCGGACGGAAAAAGGCATGTTTTGCAATCAATCCTCGTTCCGCTAGCAATTGCACTGCTTTCCATACATCTTGTTGCTTCACATCTCGAAACGGATAAACGGAGCGAATGGCTTCGCTTTCTAGTTGAAGGGCACGCATAAGCAGCAAAGCAAATTGTCCACGTGTGAGCTGTTCATGTAAAAAAGCTTTTCCCTCGTTTCCTCTCACAATGCCTTTTTCCGCTGCTATCGCTACAATCAGTGCATCAGCTGACGTTAATGGCACATCGACAAAAGGAGATTGCAAAATAGATGGCGCCTCCCAACCAAATAGACGAGAAAGTATAACCATGCTTTGTCGACGTGTGACAGGATCATTGGGATGAAACAAGCCGTCTGGAAGTCCGCGTACAAGCTGTAGTTGCTGAGCTTGCATGATCGCATCATGTGCCCAATACGTCTTTTTCACATCGGAAAACGTTGTCGAACGAATCGGAACAGAACGAACATCCGAAGCGACGACCCGCTTTTCCTCATCTGTGATAACGACCGCCACATCTCCTTGTTGTTTAACGATGTCGAACAAACGAAAAGACATCATTTCTCCATCTATATGAAACGAATGAACGAGCTTTCCGTTCACAAAAAGATGACCTTGTTTTCCAACAAATCGAGAAGACAAACCTAAAACATACGTACGATGTTTTTCAATTGGCTGCCCCGGCTGCAAATTCAACCAGTCAATACCTAATGGAGCAGATAACATCATTGCCCGTTGCCATTGGATCATTCCATGTCCGGTATATATATCATACCCACGCCAATACACGTCTTTGGCGGTTTTCCATAAACGTTGTCGAAGCTGAATCGCATCTTCTTCTGGATACATCGCCTGCAACATCGCAAGTAATGCCGAAACGTGCGGTGCTGCCATCGACGTTCCGCGCATCGTCCGATACCCAGACAAATATGTGCTCATTAAAAAATCTCCTGGTGCGCTCACGTCCACGTCCCAACCATAATTTGAAATAGAAAGCGGCAGTTGTTTTCGATCGATCGCTGAAACAGTAATGACCCCAGGATAACTGGCGGGATAAATGTTTGTTGTCGGCATATGGCTATTTCCTGCGGCGGCAACAACATGTACGCCACGTTTTACTGCTTCTTCGATGACCGACTTTAACACTTCCGTCTCTCCTTGACCGGCTAAACTTAAATTAATAACAGAGGCCCTTTGGTCAAGTGCATATTTTACTCCTTTTGCAATTTCAAAATCGCCACCAACTCCATAACGATCTAGTACTTTAATTGGTAAAATATCAATTGGTGCATCACCGATCAGCCCGACAATTCCTTTTCCGTTATTGACGCGGGCGGCTAAAATGCCGGTCACATGCGTCCCATGCCCAAACGTATCATCAGCATATCGCTTCTTTTCTGCATAATCGACACTTACGCTATATAACACATGGTCGCTCAAATCTTCATGCAGCACAATCCCAGAATCAACAACCGCAACAAGAACGTGGTCAACCCCTTTCATTTCAATGATGCGTGGTGCTTTTGTCCAATTTGGTGCGGTGACATATAAATGAATCGTTGCAGAAGAACGGGGGATGAGTACATCTAAACGAGAAAGCTCTCCTTCATTTTTCCCTAACATGTCACCTTTTTCATCTTGTACCTCTATACGCCACGGCCCTTCCAGATGATCGACCGTGACAGAAAGACGAGACAATTTCTCTTCGCCAAGTGAGACGACGATATGTTCGCCGTCAAACGGCTCACCATCGTACACGTATTCTTGTCCATCGACAATCATCTGTTTACCGATTAGTCGATTCACCGATGTTAGCGAAGGCATAGACCAATGAATAATTGGCAAAGACCATTGTTCCGAAAATAACGGATCATCAATAGCTGCCCGCTTCACATCATTTTTTTCCATTTTCAAAACAAATGGCAAACATGATACCGCTTTTTGTTCCTCTTCTGTTAATGCAACTTTCGCAAACGTCCCCATCGTATCAACAACGTACGGTTGAAGAAATACAATATCTGATATACGTTGAACTTGAACAATCCACTCTTCTTTTTCACTCGCCCAAACGACTTGTGGAATAAAAAGAAAAATCAATAATATCCATAACCACCTGCTCATCCGTACCACCTCCTACGCACTTCCATTGTATCGCTCCAAACACGACATGAATAGACAAAAATCGCAACTACATAAAATAGGAATTTATATACACACAACCAAGAACTTTAACTTCATTTTTTTTCGACTGTCGAGGCAAGCCTTTGGCTCGTTGTTCGATCGCCTGACAGTCGAAAAATGTTAAAACTTCAACGTGCATATATATAACTGAAAAATAATAGTTTTTTAATATTTTAGTAAAAAAGATTTGTAGAATTTTGTTATAATGAAGAAGAGTCATAATGAAGTAGAGGAGGAAAAAAGATGTATAAAATGAAAAAATGGCTCGTAACTATTCATCCCGATAGTAGTATGTAAAGAAGCGCAACACAAATAAGGCATCCCCGTAATAGAAAATGCCCTAAGTGGTAGAAAGAACACGATCGAGCGTTTCGCCTGTCAACAGAAGACATAACGAATCCCACACGTTTTTTTCGTGTTTCGTCAGTGTGGAAATAACGCTTCGATTGTATCACTTAAACGCTTGTACGGGATCAATTGGATATGATGCAAATAAACAACGAGCGCCGTGAGCCGTGGACCGTATTGCACATGATTCGTGACGTGGGATGGGAATTCGGCTTGTTGAACACATCGACAATGTGGACAAGATTTCACTTCACGTTCATGTTGTGTCACCTCGATCGCCACAGGAGGGACATCAAACACTTGACGGATATCGACTTTGAACGGTTTGACTTCACGCAAAGAAGCCCCACATCCTTGACACGTATGCACACGATGAACGACACGATGATGTGGATGTTCCACTTGACGGAGCGTCGTTCCTTGATGACTTTCTTGTCCGCCTGGCTTGTTGCCAGATGGCTTGCGAGAAGAATGGGTGTGAAAACGGTCAGAAGATGGGGGCAAATGGCTATTGGAGCTGTTTTTTTTCGTACGTGCTTCCAGCTCTTGAACACGGTACTTCAGTTGTTCATTTTCTTTGCGTAGTTGTTTGTTTTCGTGACGCAAATGTTCATTTTCTTGAACGAGTTGATGAATGAGCTGTTTTTGTTGTTGAACTTTGCCGATTAAGCTCTCAACTGTAAATACAGCTTGTTGTACCGTCAACATGCGATTCACCTCCTTGTCTATCAGTATTCACATCATAGACAAGGAAAGAAGAAAATATTCAGCTCACTTTATGATGTGGCTGAATAGTTACAATGGCTCATGTTTGCTTGTATGTTTGCTGTTGCCTTTGTTCTCCAACCGCAAGCATCGGAAGCAAGCGAGCATGTGACGCGCGGAGAGTTTGTGCAACAACTCATTACGACGCTAGGCGTTGACATTAAAAGTGAAGTAAAGGAACTTCCTTTTACAGACGTTGATCCACAACTTGCACCTTACGTTGAAGCAGCTATTCGCCTCGGCATCGCAAGTGGAAAAACGGAAACAACATTTGCCCCAAATGAAAAACTAACACGTGAACAAGCGTATGTCTTTCTCATTCGTTCGTTACAACTTCGCCATCACTACGCAACGAACGTATTTAAATTGTACAAAGACGGAACAACAACAAAGCCTTGGGCGCAACAATCGCTCGCTGCCGCAATTCATCTCGGGTTGCTTCAAGGATATAGCGATAAAACAATCCGCCCACAACAGTGGCTTACATCTGAACAAATCAAAACAATACTCAAGCGATACGAAACAAATATTGAAAAAATTACATTCATTCATACAAACGACACGCACGGACGCGTGATCGCCAACACGCAAAACGGTGAAATGGGCTTTGCCAAAATCGCAAAAATTGCCCAAGATGCGCGTCAAAAAAATAAACAAACACTCCTTGTCGATTTAGGTGATACGTTCCACGGCACAACATACGTGAACTTAAATAACGGACAAACTGTCGTTGATTTGATGAACGCAATGAAATACGATGCGATGGTTCCGGGCAACCACGATTTTAACTACGGTCAAAATCGTTTGCTTGAGTTAAAACAAGCTGTACAATTCCCAGTCGTTAGCGGAAACATTTATAAAAACGGACAACCATTTTTACCTGCATATACGATTAAACAAGTCGGCAAGAAAAAAATCGCCCTCGTTGGTTTAACTGCAACAGATACAGCAGTAAAAACGAATCCTGCAGGCATCGTCGGCATCACATTCGCAGATGAAGAAGCGACATTAAAACAACTCGTGGGTGAGCTAAAAGGAAAAGTTGATCATATCGTCGTATTGTCTCACGCTGGTTTACAAACAGACGAGAAACTTGCTAACAACGTGTCTGGTGTAGACGTCATTCTCGGTGGTCATAGCCACGACACCATTGAAGCACCGAAAAAGTTTAAATACGCTTACGTCTCCCAAGCATTTGAATACGGAAAAGCGCTCGGACAAACAAACTTATTATTTTATAAAGGTAAACTTATTGGGGTAAACGGCTTCTTATATCGTGACAGCGCAACAAAACAAGAAGACGCAACCGTTCGAGCAATCGTTGACACGTACAAAAACAATATCGACGCTACTTTACAACAAGTGATCGCAACAATTGACGTCAACTTAGACGGTGAACGCGCAAACGTACGCACAAAAGAAACAAATCTCGGCAACCTCATTGCTGATGCGATGCGCCAAACGCTCCAAACAGATGTCGCACTAACGAACGGTGGCGGCATTCGCGCTTCCATTCCAAAAGGAAATGTGACACGCAATCATATTTTAACGACGCTACCGTTTGCAAACACGCTTGTGAAAGTATCGATGAGCGGTGCCGATTTGAAAAAAGCGCTTGAACATGGCGTCCGCCTCTATCCTGAACAAAATGGCGGCTTCCCACACGTTTCAGGCATTCGCTTCACGTTTGATGCGACGAAACCAGCTGGCTCACGTGTGACATCCGTTCAAATTAACGGACAGCCACTTGATGAAGCAAAAACATACACCGTCGCAACAAACGACTTTATCGCCAAAGGTGGTGATGGCTATGATATGTTTAAAACAAGCAAACTCGAATTTGATAGCGGGGAATTATTAAGTACAGTCGTGATCAACTATTTACAATCACAAAAGCCGATTCCAACGGTGGAAGGAAGAATGACAGTAGCGAATCAATAACGAAAAAGACGTCCAGACGGGCGTCTTTTTTTACGTTAAATCCCAAAATACGTGACAAAAGGAAATGATATGGTATAATGTGTTGGGAAGGAGTGGTAGTTTTGTTTAAAAAAATTATTGGATATGTACTTGTTACACTCATTAGTTTTTCAACGATGGCGACATCTACGGAGGCAACAAGCATTCGACCTGTACATATCCCAATCATTTCAAACGGAAAAGCACTACAAACAGATGCGTCGCCCATTATGGTGAACAATCGTATTCTCGTCCCATTTCGAGCGATCGCTCAAACGATGGGGGCAAATGTTTTTTGGAACGCAAACACAAAACAAGTGACCGTTCAAAAAAACAAAAAGGTTATTTTTCTTACTGTTCAATCGTCCACAGCGACAATGAATGAGCAAACCGTTACACTTGACGCCCCGCCGATCATTTACAAAGGGCGCACGTTTGTCCCTATTCGTTTTGTCGCTGAGGCGCTCGATGCTAACGTTCAATGGACCGGAAAAGATGTGCGCATCTCGTGGGCAACTTTACAAACAAGTAAGGGAGCAGTATATGTCAATCAGACAAAAATTACAAACAACACGATGACAGATGGATTATATACATACATTCCATTAAAAAACTTATTAACAGCTATTGATGTAAATGCCGATTGGATCGAAACAGATGAATCATTAACCGTGCGATTATCCCGTGGACAGCTGACCATTTTCGCAGGGAAAAAACAATTTATTGTTGATGACCAAGAAGTTGTAGCACCACTCGCACCGATTCGACTGAACGACGAATGGTACGTATCTGCTTCGTGGATCATGACGGTGTTTGGCGCGCAAATGACTCGTAACGGAAATAACGATTTATTTTTCTCTATTCCACGAACGACGTTTCGCAGTCCGTTACTGCCAATCACAGGAACTTCAATTACTGTCCCACAGCACGTCACAACACCAAAAATGGCTGATGACCGTCGTCTATTAATAAGTGACAATCCAGAAGTGTTAACATCCGCTTCTGTACCAAATGGACAAGCGACGTTAGCGCTTGATCACGTGCAAGGACCACTTCAAACGATGGAGCATCGCGTATTTGGTTGGCACGTTAACGCCTTAGGCACTCATGCGACAGTTGCAATAATGATCGACAACCGTTCATCTAGCGATATGGTCGTCACGAATATAAGAGGAACATATCGAACAAGTCCAAACAGTTGGGGGCATTATGATGTTGGATTACCACTAGCTGAGGCGGTGTTGCGCCAATCGTTCGCAACCGTTCCAACAATAAAAGTGAAAGCAGGAGCGAGTGCAGTCATTCAAGCATTTGATGTTTCAAACAATCAACTGCTCGGCTTTTTATATGACTTTACTGTACAACAAGAAAGCAGCACGGCAGACTATCGCATTCGCACAGTTGTCACCAATTCATCTGCTAATTTCTCAACAATCTCTCCAACGCTCGCATCGCTTGATTCTTATGCGACTCATCCGCGCGGCGTATGGAAAGGAACGACATTAGAAGCGACATTGCCGACATATACGATCGATAGCGAACCTGTTGCTTACAGTATATCAAACGGAAAAACGGATCATCTTCTTTCCGTTTCCAATGCATTAAGCAATCCGAACGAAACCGTGCATAATCCAGGTCATTACGGCTTAACGTACCGTCTGTCGCTTCCGATTCAAAATGAAACAGGGGAAATAAAGACGATTCGTCTTCATTTCAGTGGACGTGGCGGAGCTTATTGTGGAGCTGTGAAAATAAACGGGGTTGTTTATCTCATCCCACCTCTTCAACCGATTACCCAATCCGCCTACATCGACTACACCGTCTTTTCGACTCAAGACGTCCTTTCGCTTGAACTAATGCATGCAGGCGGGGCCGCACTGCCGCTTGGGATTGAAGTTTCGACGGTGAGGTGAAAAAGGATGTCCGAACCGGACATCCTTTTACTTGTGTAACAATCGAAGCATTTCATATAGCATTTTGGCCGCTTGCGCTCGTGTCGCTTTTCCTTTTGGATCGAACACTCGTTGACCGTTTTGCATTTTTCCGTCGATGATCTGTAGTTGTGTAGCCAATTGTACGTCCTCGCGAGCATAAGATGAAATCGTTGAAGCATCAGCAAATGACACATTTCTCCCTTTTTCTTCTTCTAAAATTTTCTCATTTTTGTATTGAATCGCACGTACGATCATCGTTGCCATTTGTTCACGTGTAATTGGAGCATGCGGATCAAACTTTCCTCCATTTCCGCGAATAATGCCAGCTGCACTGGCTGCTTCAATTTCAGCAACTGCCCATTTCAATTTTTCACTCACATCTGTAAATGTTCCTTTATAGGATGTCTTTGGTAAATGTAATGCTCTTGCCAATAACACAGCAAACTCCGCGCGTGTCACACTTCCGTTTGGAACAAATTCATTTTCTTTCATTCCTTTAAGAACCATACGCGATGCTAGTGACTCAATATACATTTTCGCCCAATGCGTCTTCACATCTGCAAATGTTTTAAATTGCTCGATGACCGCATATGTGGAAAAATGGGATACAGAGACGATCCATTCTTCTCCTTTTAATGCTCCACCAACATACTCCCATTGTTTCACGTTTTCATTCCAATAATATGCTGCTGTATAATCAGCATTTTTTACTTGTTTACCAACATTCATACGGATTTCGACTGGCTTGTCAAATAAACGATCATATTTTTTCCCATCTACTTGAATAGAAAAATCATATGCACGGTATGCTTCACTTTTTTGCACAGGTGTGACTGTAACCGTCACATTTGCACGCACATCGAACGATTGTAAAACAGCTGGCGAAAGCGCTACCGTTGCACCACTTGCTTGAATGGCTAACGACTTATTCGCTTTGACGATTTCCTCAACTATTGCTGCAGAAACCGTCGCTTGTTTTTCCACTTGAACCGTCACAGTTGGTACAGATGATTGTAGTTGCTGACGTACCGCCTCATCTACTTGCTCTCCTTTTGATGGAACAGGTTGTGGAGACGGTTTAGGCGTTGGTGCTGGACTTGGTGATGGCGTCGGACTCGGTGTTGGTGCTGCTGAAACAGAAAAACTTTTTTCTATCGCTTTCCCTAAAGCCTCGACTTTAACCATATAAGAACCTGTTTCAATGACACGAAATGTATGCGTATATTGACCATTACTATTCGAAAAAACGTTTTCTTGCTTTAATGTTGTTCCGTTTTTCGTCCATGTCACTTGCACACTTGTACTCAGTGCTTTTCCATCTTCCTTTACTATGCCTGAAACGGTGACTGTGTCCCCCTCTACATAAGAAGAAGCGTTTAATTCTGCAGTCAATTCAACGACTTTTTCTTTTTTCGGTTCTTCCACAACAAATGTTGTTGTTGCTTCCCCGCTACTCGCTTTTAGAGTGACGGTATATGTACCGTACGCCGCATTGTCTTTTAGTGTAAAAAACGTCTGCACTGTGCCATCATTACTAATCTCATTATCATTCCATTGATATGTGTACTCAATCGATTGATTAGGACCTCGCACAGTTAACGTTGGCTTCGTTCCTTTTCCTTGTACGTTTCCAAAGATATTCACCTTTTCTCCCCGCACATAAGCAGATTTATCTGTTGATACAGTAACCCCAGATGCCCACGCAGGAAAAGAAGAAAAGATAAGCAACAAACATAATAAAGTTGCTATTCCTTTTTTCATTCATAATCCTCCCTTGATTATCACAGAAGAATGGCTTGCTGCCTGTTTGACAGAAGCCATTCTCCATTCATTAAAACTCTCCCGTTTGTTGAAGTAAGCGATACAACATAACAGCCGATTCTGCACGCGTTGCATTCGCTTTTGGCTTAAATACAAGTTTGCCGTTAACAACCGTACCGCGAATTAATTGTAAAGATGCGGCTAATTGAACATGTTCACGTGCATACGGTGCAATCGTTGATTCATCAGCAAACGTAATGGTCTCATTGCCTTTTATATGTTGATTTTTGTACGCAAGCGCACGAACAAGCATCGTTGCCATTTGTTCCCGCGTAATGACATCATTCGGTTTAAAGAACCCTTTATTTCCTTGCACAATACCTGCACGATATGCAGCCTCAATGTATGGTGCAGCCCATGCCATCTGTGATGAAACATCTGTAAACACACCTTTATATGTGGACGTTGGCAACTGCAATGCACGTGCAAGCAATACTGCAAATTGAGCGCGCGTGATCGCTTTGTTCGGCTCAAAATGATCTTTTGTCATACCTTGAATGACTGAGCGAGAAGCAAGGACTTCAATCTCGTCCTTAGCCCAAGCTAATTGGCTTGTCACATCATTAAACGTTTTATTTTGTTCTAACAAAGCAAACGTGCCGAATGCACGGAGTGAAACAACCAATTGTTTTTTCGACTTGTCGTATACACCGCCAACGTATTCATAAGACTGACCGTTAAGGCGATATACAGCCGCTTTCCGAGCATCAACAGGCGTAGATGTGACGTTAAATGCGACTTTAATAGGCTCCCCACCTATTATATGTTGGCCATCTAATGTTTTAGCTGACAGTTCATATACAGGTGCAATGACTTTGCCTTCCGTCTCCTGCTTCACATCTTTGACACTTACGGATAGTTTTACATCCGCTTTCGTAAATGATTTCAATACATCTTTAGCTAAAACGATAGTAGCTCCGTTCATCTCGATCGACATAGACTTCCCGCTCGCTACCAACGCTTCAGCCAACGGTTTTGATACTTGTACGCTAAGTGTATGAACGCTTTGCTCTCCTTGTTTACGCTCCACGACAATGTTTACTGTGTCAACGTTTTTCGCCATTTCTAACACACGCTCTGTAGATAGTTCGACCGTCTTCTCGCCATTTTGGATCACTTCTTTACCAACATCAGTCGATGGAGCAGGTGTTGGCGCTGGACTTGGCACCCCTCCTGAGCCTCCTCCTGGAGTTGGTGTCGGGCTTGTTGGCTGTTGCTTTGTCGTAAAGGTGTACGTGTAATCGGTCATCGACTTGCCAGCATAATCTTTTACTTGTGAGTTGATTACTACTTCATATGTCGTACTATGTTTGAGTGGTGCATTTGGTTTAAAAGTAAATGATTGAACGAGTTTTTTCGTTTCATCTACAATAAACCAACCACTTTCACCCTTGCCATCTAATAAACTATCATCCTTTTTACTTTCATCCGATTTGTAGCCGTTAAAGATGCGATCATATATGAACGTACCGGGTACTTTTGTTTTTTGTCCATTTTTCACTTCATATACGCTTACATATTGTTCAATAGATGCTTTATCCATTAGGCGATCGAATGTAACGTGTATGCTTGTGTTCGTATCTACGTTTTCCGCATTTGTTGCAGGCGTTGCTGTCTCTACGCGCGGATTACCTTGACGAACAAGTGGCACGTTCAATTGTGTTTCTGCTGGTGGAACGTTCACAATGCGCGACGTATACGTCTCATAACCTTCTTTTGAGAAAACAACACGCCATTTACCATTGATGACATCCCAACCATATCGTCCATTTTCATCTGTCACTTGCGGGTTCACTTGACCGTAAAGTTCGGCATTCCATTTCACCCATTCATCACCTTGTAGCTGTTGAACTTCCGCTGTTACACCTTCTAAACGTTTGTCCATGCTACCTTCAAACACATAGCCTGATGGGTCAATAAGTACAATAATTTGCATGAGTGGCAGACGGATTTCCTGCCCCTTAACTTTAAAAATGAGCTGTAACATTTGTTCTCCATACGAGCTCCAAGCGCCGAGTTTTGAGCCATCGAATGTGAACGTTTTGCCATCACTTTCTTTTTCCATTTCGTACTGTTCACCTAAAAACTCAATCCATGCTTCATCAACTTCATCACTAAATACAATTTTTGTATTTAACGGTGTCCCTTCAACAATCGCAAATGAAGCAACGCCTGTATATGGATTAAGCGATACCGTTCCGTTCCATCCTGCAAATACCTCTGCCTTTTCCACCTTTGGAACAGATGCATCGTATTGAACAGTGGAAACGTCAGACATGTGCTGCTGACCATTCTCTTTTACAACAGCGTACAGCTGGAAGGACTCTTTTTCTTTTGTTACAGGTAACGTTACTGTCGCAAACCACCAACGACCTTCTACTTTCGTTTCCGTTAGTTTTTTTCCATCTGCATATACTTCAACAACGGCATTCGGTTTTGCTTTTCCGTATGCTTTTATTTGCTTCTCAGATGTTTGCGCTGGTGCTTGCATAGTGACAAACAATACATTTGTCGTTGCTGATAATTCGTCTCCATTTCCAACCTTCGCAACAACACGTACAAAATCATCCGCACTATCTTTCACTTTTACTTGGAAAGTAATAGATCCTGATTCACCAGCTTTTACTTTAGGAATGGTCACTTTACCGTCCGTTAACGTCTCTTGTTTTCCGTTTACAACAAATGAGTTACTGACAAGCTCCACATGTTCCGGCAAAGTAATCGTTACAGGAACGTTCTCTTCATCTGTAGTACCATTATTCCGGTACGTGAGCTTATAATCAATTGTTTTTCCTGGTACGATCGTGTCAACAGACGCAACGAAGCGATTTCCGTCACCTACAAAGTTTCCTGTTCCTTTTGTAAATGTAAGCGTGACGGTTTGTGATTCGCTTTGAATATCAACTTCTTGTTTAATCGTCTTTCCGTTATACCATGCTTCAAGTTTGTACATACCAGGTTGTAAGCCGCGAACTTTAAAATAGCCGTCTTTATCGGTACGCGCCCAACCTGCATATTGTCCATCTTTATCGTATACATATACATACACATGTTTGAGTGGCTTAGCCCCTTCGTACACACGTCCATCAATGTACTTTGCTTTCTCTAACATAATGGTACCGAGATCAAGCGTGCCACCTTCACTTGCTCCAGCAACAGTCTCTCTCTTTTCGACATAATCGGTTGCTGAGACGACATATGTGATTTTTTCATTTGTGTTTAATCCTTTAATTGTAAATGTACCATCCTGTGCAAATGATACGTAGCCATAGCTGCTATCCGTATATGCATACATCCACACATTTGTCATTTTGTCGTAATCAGCAATTTTTCCTGTCACTGTTAATCCTTTATCGAGTGTGATAACTACATCGTGCTGATCTTTTGTAATATCTACTTTTTGTTCTTTTGCAATATACCCAGGTACACTTGTATATAACGAATAGCCATCTGCAACAACGACATTCGGAATCGTTACGCTACCATCTTCGTTATATTCAACTGGATATGTTGAATGGTAAAAACCGAAATTGTAATTCGATGTGCGATATACGTCATATTGGTATAAATAAAAATACGCATTCGGTTCCGTAATGACATTTCCATCTTTATCTTTAAACGTTAGCTTTACATCAACGACTTCAATATCTTTTTTGTTTAATGTGAGTACAATCGGTTCTTTTACATAATTTTTTTCTGGATGAATCGTGACCTTTGTTTTCAACGTTTCGTACAACCCATTTCCGTACACGGTCAATTCATACTCCCCAGCTGGTACACGTTTTAAGGCACGATCATCCCAAGAAACGAACTGCCCTTTTTGATTAATGTATCCGCTAATCCATACTCGATCGTTATACATGTCAACATATAAACGATCAGATACTGCCTTTCCATTTTGATCAACAAAATGAATGCGCACTTCTTGTGGTAAATGAATGGTTACTTGCTCTTTTTGTCCGTAATGTAATTGAATCGTTGAAACAGCGTAATTCCATTCTTTTCCGTCGTAAATATCGATACTGTAAAACCCTTTTGGCAACCCTTCAAGCTTAAACGTACCATCGGATTGAATAGCCGCTGTGTATGCTCCAATTTGTACTTTGCCCTTTGTTAATGGCTCACCGTCTGTACGTACGTTCCCCTCAACCGTTGCCCCAACGTACTTTCCAACTTTTTCTGTTAATTCGTTCGTTTTCTGTCCTTTTCCGTCTGTAATGAACGCAACAACTTGATCAACGAACTTCATGCCTTGTTCAATTGGAAACGCTCCAACGTATGCTTTTCGTTCCGCATTGTACGTTAAATCAACTTCTTTTTGTTTCCCATCATAATATATAACCGCTGTTGCTTTGTAGCCTTCTTTGTATGAACCGTATAACTCAATATTCATGTTCTTGCCAATTTTTAAATAACCTTGTTCTGTTTGAACTTGCAATGTCGTCGCAATAAATTCTTCCGTTTTCCATTCAGCGATCGTATCACTACTATTTCCGATTTGGTCGACGGCAACGACTTTAAAACGATATGTCGTATTTGGCAACAGAGGTGAATAACGATACTCTTGACGATTCAAGCCAGACTTCAGTGTTTGCCACTCCCCGCCATTCACTTGAAGCAAGACATTATAGTAAGCAACGTCTTTATCTTCATTCCAACTTACAACGAGTTCGTTATTTTCTTCTTTGATCGTCACTTCAGGCTTTGCTGGCGGTGTCGTATCAACTGTAACTGTTACAGGTTTTGATGATTGTTCACTATCTGATACAACTAATGAGTATGTTCCATCCGCTAGTTCCAACTCAGCTGAGAAACGTCCTGTGGCATCTGATTTTGTTTTTACAGATGTAATTACTTCTTCTCCTTGTTTTGCTTGTACCGTTAAATCGATATTCGCCTTGGCATATCCATGAATGTAAATTTTATTATCATCCCCACGAACAAACGAGCCATCTTGTGGCGAAACGATGACTGGTGCGGTATTTTCAGAAACCGTAAACGACGTATATGCTCTCTCACCTGTTCCTGTCACTAATTCAACTTGGTATACACCTGTAACTGCTTGATTTAATGTAAACGATGTGGTGATCGAACCATCTGTTTGAATATCTGCGTCATTCCATTGATACGTATACACAACATCATTTGTTGGAGATGTGACTTTTAACGTCGGTTTCATCCCGTAACCAGCTTGGCCATTTTTACGTACGTAACCGTTAAACTTCACTTCACTATTTGGTGAATATATCGTTTGATCGGTTTGAATATGAACTTCTTTTTCTGGAACAGGTTGTGTCGTTCCATCCGATATAGTAAACTTCTTTTTCCAGTATACATAATTTCCATCTGGAAGATTTAAATCATAGTATACGATATATGTTCCATTCAGTAAATTAGGCGCTTGGATATAAACATAATCGACCGTAACATACTTCTTCTCAAATTCGATTTCCTGCCCTTGTTCATTGACAACACGAATATATGGCTCAATATTCTTATACACGCCATCAGTTTTCTTTTGAATTTTCCTTAACTTAAAGTCCCCTTGACGCAAATCGGTGTTCAAAGAAATAGACGTACCATTCAAACTATCTTTCCAGTAAGATACATCTGTGCTTTCTATTGCAGGTTGACCGGCAACCGATAGTGTACGAGGTGTTGTAAAGTCAAGATTGATAGGTGATAGGTCATATGTGTATCCTCCATCATCAACCATACTGAAAACAGCATATTTATACTTATTAGATGTAACATACACATTAGAAATATTTCCTTCATTCAAATGAACGTGCGCAGCGCTATATTGTTTTTCACGCATAAACACAAACGACGTTAATTTTTTATCACCATCTATTTCAATTTTTGAAACATTATGAAACGCATCCTCAAATGACAATACCCGGTGTTCTTCATTTACTTCAAATTGTTTGTATACAAAATAACCATTATTTTCATTATCAAATCCTCGATAGCTAACTGTCATCTTTTGTGGACGAACAAATATTTTTCTTTTTATATCATATGCATAAACTGTAAAATCCCCATATGTTGTTGATAAGTAATACTCAGCCGAAGCCTCTTTAGTGATCGGGGTGTCTTCTCCCGTCACCTGAACTGGTACGAGGTCAGTTGGCAAAGATAACGTTTCTCCATTGATTAGTGCCTTTAGTTGTTCATATGTCAGTTTCCTTGTATCTGCATATACAGCATATTCATTTTGTTCATTTTTCATACGGATAGAAAAACTTAGTTCATACGTTAAATTCGGTTTTAGTTTGTCAACAGGAATAACTAAATTCGCCTGATCTCGCTCACCATTCAGCCATTCCCAAGAAGAATAATAAGTATCTCCTTCTTTATAACCGACTAACCAACCATCTGCTTCCCATACTGCTTCATATCCTTCGGGCAGTTCAATTTGGATCGTTTTCTTCTCCTCTTGCGCATATACCGCAATAGAAGGGGCAAAGGACGAGAAAATAAGTAAGACTGCTAATAGCGTATATAACGCTTTCCTCACTGCGACATTCCTCCTTATTTTAGTGGGGAGGGGGAGCCCCCCTCCTTATTCCACTCGAAATTGAACTCGATCTTTGTTCGCTTCAGCCATTGCTTTTTGATCCCATCCTGACCAAACGAACGCTTCTACTGTATATGTCCCTTTGGCAAGAGATGAAAGCGGCAATTGCATACCGAGACCATTTGTTCGTTGTGGATCAAGTTGATCGATTGTCAAGAAAGCACGTCCAACAACTCGGCGATTTGCATCAAGCACTTGTAAAATGACGAGCGGCTTGACTGGTGCATATTCTAAGTTTTGAACGCGCGCCATGACATAAGCAGAACCAGATTGATTAAACGATGTTTGTTCTTCACCGTTTTCATTTAATACTTTCACTGCTTCAATAAGCGTTTCGTAGTTGTACACAACGAACGTATTGACTTCCGAATCAACGAGCTTACCTTCTGCATCGTACGCCTCAAACGTCACAGTATATGTGCCGTTCATCGCATCTTGTCCCACTTGATAAGAGTACGAGTACTGTTGTCCTACTTGTTCTGGAAGTTGTCCTTCTTTTCCGAGTGGATCTTTCACTTTTACTTTCCATGTTACTTCTTCGTTTGCATACGCACTTAGCCATGCTGGACGGTTTGTGCTAACAAATTGGTTTGGTTGTACATATGTGTCTGTAATCTCTACTTTCGGTGGTTGTTCTCCTTCTGCTAGACGATAAATCGATACAACTTTTTGTGTCACATGACCACCGAGATCTTTTAATGTGAGCACGAATGTATTGAGCCCGTCTTCTAGCTGTAGCTCTTGCGTATACGTATGTTCATAATCTTTCATGACAAATGGGCTTTCAAAATTTACCCCATAGGCAAAGTCATCATCGACATAAAATTGCATATGACGATAATTATCCTTTAATTTCACTTGCAATTTAAACTTGTCCACATCATGAGTCACATACTTCGGCACACGCTCTACAAATTCAATTTCTCCTGGTGTGGAATCAACAAAAACTGTGCGATTAATTGTAATCGATTGACCTTTTTCATCGGTTGCTGTTACTTGAATGTCTTTCACACCGTCACTTTCAAATGACACAACCGTAGAGAAATATTTTCCGATCATCGGGTCGTTACTTACTTTCACTTTCTTTCCATTCACAGTAACTTGAACGTTTGATACGTCACTAATAGATCCAAATACGTGTACATCTTTTGATCCATATGCACTAAGTGGCTCCGGTGAGAATAGCGAAATAACTGGCGCTTCTTCATCTGCTATAACCTTTGAAGCAAAACTAACATTTCCAGCATAGTCAACCGCAGCTACAGTTACCTCTGCGTTCGTGTACACTTGTGGAAGCTCTACACTTGTTTCTTCTTTTGATAACAATGTTTCACCTGTAATCGAATCGCCGTTGACAAACACATCGTAGCCGGCGATACCCGCACCAGTTTCAATAGCTTCCCATGAAATGGTATTTGTTTCTTCATCATAATCAACTGATAAAGTCGGTGCTAAAGTATCCACAATGACTGGTATTTTCTTTGACTGCCAGCGCGCATTTGGATAATCAATAACTGCTTTTAACTCATACGCATATTCCCCATCTGGAACAACATGAAATTTCACTGTTCCATCCCATAGGCGACCGTCCATATAAGAGAATGGTGGTTCATAACCTGCATCAAAGAAATTTTTCCGTACGTTGTTTTCAGATTTAATACGGCGAAGTTGTTTCCCATCTTTTAAAATGTTGTATTGCACTTCTTTTGCATTGCGTAAAAATGTTGGAAGTGGCTGAATTTGATCCATAAAGCCATCGCCGTTTGGTGAAAATGCGTACTTTCCTTCTTCATTTGGCATTAAAAACGATGTCGTTTCATCCATCATCGTTGACCATCCGTAAAACGATGACTCGCCTAGATCTGCAATACCATCAAAAATATCCGGCTCATCCCAATGACCGTAAAAACCGACATATGGGATCGTTAAGTCTGGATTATTTTCGTTTTTCAACTGCACGAAGCCTTCGACGAAAATGTTTTCATGAAGATCTTTCGCCCCATCAGTTGTTGGTATTTTCGCGTTTGATAAATCAATTTTGATAGAAAATCGTTTTTGACCGTTCGCTGGCACTGTAATGCGATCGTATTCTTTTGTAATGACCGCACCTTCTATATGGCGTGCAGCTAAAGCATTATATTTTCCATTCACAAGATCCGTTAACACATTCGCCTTCACGTCGTATGTGACTTCTTCATCTGACATGTTGTACGCCGTAAACGTCATTTTAATCGACTTTTCAGTAAAATCACCAAGTTCAACTTTCGCTTCACCTGTTGATGTATTGACGACGTATACTGGCGTCGTGACCGCTGCATACGTTTGCATCATTCCAGCACCTTGACGTCGTGGCGAGAATGGGTAACCTTCTTGATCAGTAATGATATTTGCTGTATTCATTAGTAAGATTTTAGCTAGTTTTGCTCGCTCTTTTGTTCCCATATTCGGAAATTGTTCTTTTAGATGTTGCATGACAAGCGCTGCACCACCTGCCACATGTGGTGCTGCCATCGATGTTCCACTCATATATCCATATTTATTATTTTGGAGTGTCGAATAAATGTTTCCGCCTGGCGCAGAAATCTCAGGCTTCAACTGTAAACTTGGCGTCGTCCCCCATGACGTAAAGTCTGTCATCCGTCCCATTTCTGGATCTTCTGTTTGATCTTTGATTACAAAGTTGACCTGAAGCGAACCATCAGCATGAGCAATCAGCTGCTCTAATGCTTGCCCATCTTCTGTTTCGATCTTCATAAATGGAATGAGATCCCATCCACCTTGGTCTTTGTAAAAGTTCGGGTTGCCGTTATTGTAAACAATAATTCCAATGGCTCCTGCTTTCTTCGCATTCATTGTTTTTTCATAGAAAGAAATTGCACCGCGTCGAACGAGGACAACTTTTCCTTTTACATCAATCCCTTCATAATCTTCTGCAAAACCGTATGCACCACCAAGGGATACTAACTGAACTGGTTCATCGCCAAATACTTCCACCCAGTTATCTGCCCCATAACCTACGAATCGATTATCTCCAACATTCACGAACGTCTCGTATAAGTATCTCTCATTGCCTGTAGCAGCAACTTGAAGGGCATTTGCTGCTAACCCCGGAGCACCAACGGTTCCGATATCAGGGTTTTCAGCGAGTGGATTGCTAAATCCATAAGCGAAATGACCTGAGTTGCCTGCTGATACTGATACAACAATACCGTTTTCTGTTGCACGTGTAATCGCTTCACTTGCCATATCTTGCTCATTATAAAACTCAGCTGCACTTCCTAAACTCATGTTAATAACGTCTGCACCTAATTTAATCGCATCATCAATTGCTGCTACATATACATCATCATATGTATATGCATACATCGGATCGTTGCTAAACACTTTCATCGCTAGCACTTGCGCTTCTGGGGCGACACCAGAAATTTGACCGTTTGCCGCAGCTGTGCCAGCTACGTGCATACCGTGCATAGAAGCTGCCGGACCAAGATCACGAATTTCATCTGTTTTATCGAAGTAGTTGTATCCGTACGGTACTTTTTCTGTGAAGTATTTTCCTGGGAGGTGATGTTCACTAGCAATTTGTTCAACTTCATCTTTTGTTAATGCTTCTTCCGTTGTTTCACTTAATTTCATATCTTGGTGGGATGGATCAATACCTGTGTCAATAATCGCAATGACAGTACCTTCGCCACGTAGGTGTGCGTCTGCCCATGTTGTTTGCGACTGAATAAACTGATGACTTGTTTTCATATTTGGCATCGGTTGTGGTCGCTCATATGCGTTAACAAGATGAACAGCTTTGACCGATGGTAAACTTTGAATTTTTTCAATATCACCATATTGCACTTCTGTACTAAATCCGTTTACAACCGTTGTAAACGATTGTTCGACATCTACATCAACACCAGATTGTTGAATTTGTTGCAACGCTTCTTTTTGTTTTTGTTCTGCTTGTTTTTCAAGTTGCTCTCGCGTTTGTTCTGATAGATCTTTATACAACTTGCCTTGCTCTGTTGCATATTGTAGTGGCGTTTTTCCTTCCACCTCAACAACAACACGTACATGGTCTGTTTCCTTCCACTCTACTTTTTGAGGAAGCTTTTTCAATTGCTTTTCTAGCTTTTTTTGCACAATTTCTCGTTGCAATTTACTAGAAGAAGAGACAACCGATGTTGGTGAATGGGACGATTCATTTGCCCAAGCACTTCCAGCGAACATACTTGCCATGAACACCGTTGTCGTCATGACACTAAAAGGCTTTTTCCACTTCACTTTTTCCTCTCCTTTCTTTTTGGAAAAATAAACTTATAAAACTATAAAATACATAAAATATTATAATATTCTTGTTTTTCTATTTCCTTATCAAAAATTCGACATTTTCCGACAAAAACAGAAGGCCTCCTATACGGAAGCCTTCCTTACATTTACATCTACATCAATTTTACTTTTCCTAAAAACTCCGCCAATACTTTTGCCATTTCCGCACGTGTCACATAGCTCGCAGCATCAAATGTTCCGTTATCTCTCCCTTGCATGATTCCTGCTTGATATACAACTTCAATCGCTTCTTTCGCCCATGTTGGTAGTTGTTTTGCATCACGGAAGTCTGTCACTTTTTTCGTTTTGTCATTTGCTGTTTCATCATAGCCAACAAATGAAAGTTTCAATGCTCGCTCGATCATGACAGCTGCTTGGGCGCGAGTAATCGGTTCATTCGGCGCAAACGTATTTGCTGTTTTTCCTTGAATAATGCCAAACTTCATTGCTGTAGCTAATTCCCCATTTTTGTTAAACCATTCTGTTCCTCTCACATCGACAAATCGACCATCGTATGCTTCATTTGGCAATGCTAATGCGCGTACAAGTAAGACCGCAAATTGCGCGCGTGTCATATGTTCATTTGGTCGGTATGCTGTTTCCGTCATACCTTTCACAAGCTGTTTAGCTGCCAACGTTTCGATATATCCTTTTGCCCAATGTCGACCAATGTCGTTCAATGTATGTGTACCTTCAATGACAACATAAGTAGAGTTCGTCAACGATTTTACAACTGCCTTGTTGCCGACAAATGTTGTCGGTACTGGAGTGAGAGAGCCATCACGATTTACACGCACGACAATGGAACGACTTGCGTTAACCGACTGCTTGAATACAATTTCGCGTTCAACATATTGAGTAAAGCGATCAATAGCTTGTTCTTTTCCATTGGCCTTCACCACCACGTGAAACTCGATCGCATCAGATAACGCTTTCACACGTAACTGTGGAGCGTCTTTTACTTTCATTTCGATGGAAATGCTCACTTGATCTACCGTTGCTCCAAGCTGCTTAGCCACTTCCTCTACTGCTTGCTTCACTTCTTTTGCTGGCAATTTATACACAGCTTGTTCACTCGCACTAACAATTGTCGCATCGGATTGTTTATTGGCTACTTGAACAAACAACGTCGCAGGTACGTCTACTCTTGTTGCTACATCTTTAACGAGCGAACCTGTTGAAATGACAACTTGTTTCTTTTCATTTGAAAGTTCATTTACAATTGTTGCAATATCGTTCGAAGAAACAGCAGCAACTTTTTCCACTACTTTACCATCTTTTTCTTTCGCTTCTACTTTCGGCTGTAAAACAACCGTGCCATTCTCACCCGTCACTGGTGTTGTACCGCTACCCGGCGTTGTACCGCTACCCGGCGTTGTACCGCTACCCGGTGTTGTACCGCTACCCGGTGTTGTGCCACTGCCTGGTGTTGTGCCACTGCCTGGTGTTGTGCCACTGCCTGGTGTTGTACCGCTGCCTGGTGTTGTGCCACTGCCCGGTGTTGTGCCGCTATCCGGTGTTGTGCCACTGCCCGGTGTTGTGTCTTCTTGTAATACTCCTTCACGTAATTGTTTTGTGTCGAGATGTAATACATAATTTTTTGTGTTTTTCGCAATAGCACCACCGTCATTTTTGAAAATTTCCGATTTGCTTCTTTCAGACGGCTCAATGTGAATGGCTACTTCTTTTTGATTTGTTGTTGGTGTGAACGTATACGTAAATGACATGTCGTCTTTAATTGTTACACGTTCTTTATTAATCGTTAGCACACCATCTTTAATCGCATTTCCTTTTATAGTGACACGCTCACCTTCTTTAGTAACATCTTCAACGACAACAGGCATATCAATCCAACGTAAAATGTAATCTTGAATAACCATTTTGTTATTACCTTGGTTGTGCACCGTAACTTTTAAGTCTGTACCAATCGCACCATATCCGTAATAGCTAACGTCATCATCTGTTTGATCGTCACGCGTATGATCAGCTAACCCTTCTTGATCCCATGAGCTACCTTTTACGTATTTATAAATAATTGTTTCTCCCTCTTGAAGCTCTGTCGTAAACTCCCAATCAGGTGTAACCGCCCCACCGCGCGTCATTTCCCAAGCACCTGTATTCCAACCGTTAATACTATTCGGAATCGTAATGCGCGTATCTAACGGCGTATAGCTTGGTGCTTTCACTTTAAACGTTACTTGAACCATCACGATGTTTGGTGTAATTTGCACGTCATTAGATGCAACAAAGTTTCCAGACCTGTCATACAACTTTACAACATACGTATATGTTTTTCCATTCTCTACATCATAATCGGTAAATGATGTGCCGATATCCGTTGTTGTATGAACGATTTGACCATTGCGTTCAATGACAAGCATATAGGCATCATGATCATCATGATCATCACGGTCAACGAACGACCATGTTAAATTCACTTGACCAGATTCAACTTCTGGTTGCACAAGTTGAATGTCTTTTGCAGGTGCTTGTGTATCTTCAGTGTTTGCTGTGAGTGTAAATGTTCGTTCAGATGTATACACCCAATCGTCGCCAAGGTTTGTCGTAAAACCGTAACGATACGTATACGTTCCAGCTTGTAATGGGATAAACGTCGCACGGAATACGTTTGCTTCATGACCTTGACGATCATATGTTGCTTGTACACTTTCCCATTTGTCGCTATTTGGTCTCTTTACCTGCAAAACAGCTTGTAAACCGTCAGCTAATCCATGTTTTGTTACATCATTAATGTACGCACTTGCCTCAATAACAATTGGAGCAGCTAAATTCAGTACTCCATCATGTACTTCAGAAAGTAATTCAATGTTATCTTCTGTTAACGGATAATGTGGTACAACACGATTTGTTTCTACCTTTGCCGATTCATTTCCGTTTCCATCTAATGCTGTAATCGCAAAATAATATGCTGTACCGTTTTTCAACTCATTAATCACAATCGTCTTTTCATTCGTTTCTTTCACAAGTGTATATCCTGCACCTTTTAATGTAGATTGATAAATGCGATACGCTGAAGCATCGCCTTCCCACGTTAATGTCACTTGGCCAACGCCCGGCGTCGCTTGAACGCTCGTTACTTCATTCGGTAGATCGACAGTTACTTTTCCAAATAACATGCGACCGTCCATCGCTGGAACATGTAACGTCACTTTTCCATTTGCTACTGTCACGTTATACGAATGATGCAACTCATCTGCAAGCTTCGTTCCGTTTGGTATGAGCGAAGCGACATTTAATTCAACCGTTTGCTCGTTATTGCCACGGTTAATCGCAATCAATGCGACATCTTTTTCATATTGACGTGCAAAGACATATACGTCTCCTTTCGCATATACCGTCTCAATTGTACCTTTCGCTAGTACATCTTGATGTGCCGTACGAATCGTTCCTACTTTTTGATAGTGTGCAATTAATTGTTTATCTTCACTTCCCCACGGATACGTACGACGATCATCTGGGTCTTTTGATCCCGTTACTCCCGCTTCGTCACCGTAATAAATCGTTGGAGCTCCTGGATAGCCCATTTGTAAAATGGCAGCGAGTTTCAATCGTTTTTTGCCAAGCTCTTCATTATAATTCGGGTCAAGCTCTGCACGTTCATACGAATCCGTTCCATTTCCAAGTAAGAAAACAGCACGCGCTGTATCATGTGAACCAATTAAGTTCATGAGCGCATAAAATGCTTCTTTCGGATAATCTTCACGAATGGCTGTTAATCGGGCATCGATATCTTCCGCTTTCCCGTTTCGTAAAAAGTCTAACACAGCTCCACGGAAACGGTAGTTCATCACTGAATCGTATTGATCACCTAGGAAGTATTTTGACGCATCATCCCAAATTTCACCGAGAATTAACGGCTGCTCCCCATTTTTAAGCGTTGGACCACGATCATAGTCACCTTGCAACAACTCTTCACGAAACTCACGCCAAAACTCTGTATCTACTTCATTGGCAACATCTAAACGCCAGCCTGAAGCCCCACACGTAATCCAACTTTTTGCGACCGAGTCATTTTCATAGAAAATATAGTTAGCAAGCTGCTCGTTATTTAACTCACTGGCGTATGGCACTTTATTCCCAGAAATTGATTTGAATTCTGGTAAACTATCAAATCCCCACCATGATTGATACTTATACACACCGTTTACTTTTTCATTTTCAATGTTAAACCATAAATGGAATCCGTACGGACTAAATTGTTGCCCTTCGTCTTTGAACTTTTGTTCAACTTGAGCACGAGCTTGTTCTTCTGATAACCCTTTTTCATTCATTAAATCGTACACAGCCGACCAATATTCATAAGCTCCGACTGTTGGATATTTTCCATATCGGTCAAAATAAATAGAATCGTCTGATACGTGATTGAATACACCGTCTAAAATTAAGTGCATGCCACGAGATGCAATCGCTTGCACAAATGACTGAAGTTCTTGAGGCGTGCCAAACATCGGGTCGATTTCTTTATAATCATGCGCATCATATTTATGATTTGACGGTGCATGTGCGATTGGATTTAAATATATCGTGTTCACACCAAGCGATTGCAAGTAATCAAGTTTTTGCTCAACCCCAGCAATATCTCCACCGAAAAAGTCGTTTGACCAAATGCCATCTCCATCATATCCTGGAGTGCCTTTCATACGCGGATTGTCAGGAAGTTGCGACCACTCACGATGTTCAATTGGTTCACGTCCTCGTGCATTTGTTTTTGCATAATCATTGTTTGGATTACCGTTAAAGAAACGATCAGGGAAAATTTGATATACAACCGCATGTTTCATCCAATCAGGCGTTTTATAGTTTGGATCATACACGGTCAATTGGAACAATTCCGCATTTTTATCGACCGCTCGTCCCCATTGACCTTCTTGCGTATCTTCACCATATTCTGCTTTAGCTGCACCGTCCATCGCGATGAACTTATAGCCGTACAATCCTTTGTCATCTGGTGTAAACGTTGCTTCCCAATATTCATCGTCACCAATGACACCGACTTTACTCATTGTATATAACTTCGCTGTCCCTGTCGTTGTATTTTTTACATATACGTTCGCCTTTGTCAAATCACCCTTTTTCGTAGCTAACCGGAGGGTGACACTTTCTCCTGCTTTCACTGCACCAAACGGTTGGCGATATAAAGGATCCCACGTGTTATGTTTTAACCGTTCTTTTTGTATAGCTCCATCTGAACCCGTTGGGCTGTAGTCGGTATATACCGATTTGGTTTTCGCATCGAAGAAAAATGTTACCATCGTTTCTTCGAGTACGTTTAACTTCGCATTTTCTTGTGGATAGTTCTCACTCCAGTTATTCCCTAACACTACTTTATATTCATACGTTCCTTTTGGTACACGTGCTGAGAACGTGTAAATGGAGTCGAAATTATCGTCTGTAAAAAATGCTGTGGATGTTTCTGGCGTCCAACCATCGACTTCTTTTTCATAGCCGATCGCAGGTAAAATCGTGCCGACTAACCGCGGCTGTTTTTCTTTTGGAATAGGTGTATACCATGTCGAATCAGCAATCGCATGTGTACGATCATGGTAATAAAACGTTACTTCCGTTTCTTGTTGTAACGTAAGTGAAATATTGCCTCCACTACGTCCACCAGCCCCGTAGTTTTCATCCCAACTACCGTTTATGGCAATTTTGTATTCATACGTGCCTGCAGGAAGTGTTCCTGTGAATGTGTACAATCCATCGCCTTCATGCACCATGATCGTAGCAGTCGCTTTCGGATCCCACTCACCTGTATGTCCTAACTCATCCTGCAAGTTCCCAACAAGCGTCACAGTCCGGTGTTGTTGAACTGGTTGACCGACAACAACAACACTATTCTTTCCGCCGTATCCGTCATCAGCTTGATTTGCATTTAACGGATCTGTCACCCATTTTCCGTCAACAATAAATTTGTACATATACGTTCCGTCTGGAAGCGTTTTCGTTACAGACCAAACGCGGTCGTTTTCTTTTGTTAATGCAATCTTTTTGTCTCCATCTGTTTGCCAATCGTTAAACGATCCAACTAATAACACAGACTGTTCTTCCCCTGTACCTACATAACGGAATGTCACATCGTTTCCGTTTACAACAGGGCTTTGCACGTTTTCATCAGCGCGAACGATTGCACTAAATGAAAACAACTGTGCGAGAAGCAAAAAGATTGAGAAATAAGCAAAATACTTTCTCCATCTTCTCCCCACGATCTTTTCCTCCTTCTTTACATTGTTCAATAAGTGAAACCGTTTGCACAAAGGGGTACAGCAAGGGGGTAACAAACGGCCTCACTTACTAATTATCGTACATAAAAAAGGAGGGAATTTCAATAAAATATTTTTAATTTTTTGTTTAATTAAACTTATCACTGCATGGTAAAAAAATAACTCCCTTAGGAAATCAATTAGGGAGCCGCGACTTTAAGTTTAAAATCTCTTTTTCATGTTCAATCATTTTATCAAACATGACATCGGATCGACGTTGCAAATATGCAACGGTCACATCGACGGATTTTTTAATGTTTGTTAAATCCGTTAGCATAGGAGCTTGATTATTTTTCGATACGCGTATTTCTTCAAGGATTTGTTGCTGTGTCTTCTCCATATTTCCAAGTGATTGTTTCACATGAGTCATATCTGTTTCTAATTTTTCTTGACCTTTTTGAAGCTGCTCAACATCTTTTCGCAATGCCTGCTGACTTTCTCGCAGTTCCATCACATCTCGTTGCAACCCTACTACATCCCGTTGTAATGCTTTTTGGCCTTCTTGCAACTCCGCTACATCCCGCTGTAATGCTCTTTGACCTTCTTGCAATTCCGCTACATCCCACTGTAATGCTTTTTGGCCTTCCTGAATTTGCGCCACTGTTCCTTCTAATCGATCGAGCCGCTCATGAACAGGTTTAAACTCTTCTTGAATAATGGAGCGCAACATTTCTTTTAGCTCATTCATTTCACACACCCTCCCTTGACATTCATTATAGCATATTAGAAAGTGCCATCAATGTATATTGCGGGAGATCCTTATTTACCAAATTAGGAACCTGTCTTTTTCTCCCACAAACATTTTGCTCATACACCAATCACTCTCCCTATCTCCTCAACACCCTCCCTTCCTATTCCTTTCTTGACGTCCTTCTTTTATCCTCCGAAACGCCATCGCTTTCCATAATGCTTCATCGGTGATGTGTTCCGCTTCTGCTAAGTCGGCAATGGTGCGAGCGAGGCGAATGATTTTTGTTTGGACGCGGTTGCTCCAGTCGTTCGTAGCCGCCCAATGTTGAAGCAATTGCTGTTGCCTTTTCGTCAATGGACTTTTCGCAAGCAGCACGTCCATTGGCACACGACCGTTGGTGATTTCTTCCCCATACCGTTCGTATTGCTTAAAGCGTGCGGCTTCCACGCGGCGACGAATTGTTTCCGAACGCTCTAGCTGTTGGTGTTTTTGCGTCAAATCCACTGCTTGTAACGATAACAATATATCGATGCGATCATAAATCGGCCCTGAGATGCGCTGACGATAGGCGTGGATTTGTTTCGGACTGCATATGCAATAGCGCTTTTTCGAACCGAAATATCCGCATGGGCATGGGTTCATCGCCCCGATCAAAATAAAATGTGCTGGATACGTCACTGTCGACGAAACGCGGCTAATCGTCACTCTGCCTGTTTCTAACGGCTGGCGAAGCATGTCGAGCGTCTTTTTCGTAAACTCTGCCATTTCATCAAGAAATAATACCCCACGATGAGCAAGCGAAACTTCTCCGGGCTTCGGCTGCGTTCCTCCACCAATCAATGCCACGGAAGATGCTGAATGATGCGGATGACGAAACGGTGGGGAGGAGTCGTTTTTTGTTTCTCCAGCTAATTGATACAAACTAAGCACCTCCAGCTGTGCCTCATGGGAAAGGCGCGGCAAAATCGTCGGAAACGTTTCAGCTAATAAACTTTTCCCACACCCCGGCGGTCCAATCATTAACACGTTATGCTCTCCTGCTGCGGCAACTTCAAGTGCATATTTGGCGTCTTCATGTCCGATGATATGTTCAAAATCACGATGAGTTTTTTGAGGTGGATCGACAGCTGAAGGTAGATGATTCATCGAAAATAACACTTGTTGCCCTTGTAAACATTGCACCACTTGATCTAATGTTTGAACAAAAACACAATCGATATGCTGCAAGTACTGGAAGGGAAATGTGGGATCATATGGGACATATACTTGTTGAAAGCCGAGTTTTTTGGCAGCTAAAATAGCTGGCAACATGCCATCCACTGGCTGAATCGTTCCGTCTAATGACAATGAGCCTAAAAATGCGATATGTGACGGAATTGGTTGCTCGAGTTTTCCTTTGACTTGTAAAATGCCAATCGCCATTGCTAAATCAAACATCGGGCTTTGTTTTTTTCGCTCGGGCGGCGACAAATGGATGACAAGTTTTTGATTCATAATATCACATCCAAACGCATGCAACGCTGCAATGACACGCTCCTTTGCTTCTTTCACCGATGTATCCGGCAATCCAACAATGACTACGGAAGGCATTCCCGGCAGTTCTTTCACTTCCACTTGCACACGATACCCTTCCATCCCACGCAAACCGATGCTACAAACTTTCATGTTATTCCTCCTTGACACAGTTCGGTACAACATCTTCTTTCACAAACTGCACATATGCCTTCTTTTTTTCATTCATTGTTCCAGAAAAGTAACGAAGGAGTACATCCATGTTCATAAACGAAGGCAATGAGGAAGGTTGGTGATAAAAATAAAAACTGCTCCAGCGATAATGTTCGGGAAGATGCACCATACGCGCCTCGACAGGGTTGAGATGAATATAGCGACTGACTTCTAACATCCCCGCGTCATCGTCAATGATTTTACTGAAGTAACGCTTTTCAAACACATGACCGGTTAATCCGTAACGTGTATTGTAATAGTTGGCGTATCGTTTGTTAATCAGTGCCATGACTTTGGAAATGGATTCCTGTTGCGAACGAAGCTGCAGATGGAAATGATTCGTCATGAGGCAATACGAAGCAATTTCAAACGGAATTTTGTCATGAAGCTGTTCGAGGATATGCAAAAAAGCAAGGAAATCATTTGTTTCTTTAAACAACGGATCACGCCGATTCCCACGACAAACGATATGGTAAAACAAATGCGGCACCCATATCCGCCTTGCTCGTCCCACACTTTTCACTCCTTTTGAAGTATTTTCACACATTTCTTCGACAAAAATAGCAAAAATCCTGCATGTTCAAAAAATTTTCTTCGACAGCTGACAGTACACAGGCACGTAACCAAATGCTCGTTGATGCGGATAAAAAAAGAAACAGAGAGCCACTCAACGACTCTCTGTATCTACTAATCTTCGACAATCTTCGGGGCGTGACAGGCACCATACCCCAATCACTCTGATTCCTTCACGTTAACTGAATTTATACTGTCTACTTTTCGGATCGCAGTGCACAGGCACCATACCCCATGAATATAGTTATAAATAGTTTTCTTGGATCGATCAATAATCGTTGCGATTTCTCCTTTGGTGTATCCCCTGCAAATGAAGATAAATGGCTTGGTAGCGTTCATATGTTCGTTTACTTTTTGCTTCTTTCATGGCAGTGGACAACTTTTCGATCTCGTCTTTATGATTTGGCATCGTATTTTCTCTCCGTTCCCCTATTATTTATTCGCCGTGGAACGGGAGAAAACCTTTATTTCAATCTATATAGTAGATAATTCTTTCAAGATATAGAGCGTTCTTAAAAAATATCCGACGAAATAACTTTAATTCAATTGCTATCAGCATGGGAGAGAATACGTGCCCCGCGACCCAAATCAATGGCAAGTTACTTATTTCTAAGCTGTTGAGTATTAACTTAGCTATCAACAAAGACACAGCATATAAAACGAAACAATACAAAAATTCCTGAATTTCACTTTCTGTTATTCTTTTCAATCCTACCTCCTCCGTATTTTTTAATACAAAAATGACGAAATTCTTCCTCACTGAAAAAACAGAGAGCCACTAACGACTCTCTGTTTCTATCAATCTTCGAGGCATAACTGGCACGCAACCCAACAGGCACGCTACCAATTAGTTCCCCTTATCATCTTTTGTTGTGCTTGTAGCAGTTGCACTTCCTGTAGCTTTATTGTCTGCAGGGTCAACTACAGTAATAGTTGTATTCGATGGACCCTCAGGGACAATTTCAACTGTGGCAGATTGATTCACATTCACGGTGTTGCTTAACACAATAACAAGATACTCGTCATCATCTTTTGAGTTACTAATAGAAGCAATCGTCTGTTTTGAACCTTGAACAGTTACTTTAAAGTCGTCTGTATCAAAAGTCACACCTGACTTGAGTGCCTCTGAGAATTTCACTAACAACTTCGTAGTTGTTGTATCTGTGTCATTTACAATCAAATACTTAACTTCTTGAAGGACTGGTTTTACATTATCAGTTAACGTCAATACTGTTTCATAAGGTGTTTTTGTCTGCAAATCACCGACGATACGAACACCGTCTTTAGTCATTACATCTGTTTTAATCGTTAACTTATATGAAGTAGTTGTAACAAATGTTCCCTCAGGAAGTGTGATTCTTACAGTCTTTTTGTCACCGAAGAAATCAATTTTTGTTCCGTTTGGTAAAACTTTGCCATCCAGGGAATAATTTGCCAAATCTAATGCTGATGTGCCCATTTCTACACCGTAGTTAATTTCAATAACATTTTTAGATCCAGATACAACAGTCGGAGTAGCACCATTCGTTGTGAATTCAACATACTTAAAGAAGTTATTCGCTGTTGATTTAACAGTAACTGTAAACGCATCATTTTTGTTTGCGTTCAAGTTATAGCCTACCACGCTATTTTTCACAACAGCGTATTGAACTTTTCCTTCCTTAAACTCAACTGTATATGGTTCGTCTTTCACATCAGAAAGTGTAATTTCCACAACTGAATTATCTGATGTACCTAAGCCAATATTATTTGGTGCGATAATTACCCCATCCTTATTGCGTACAACAATATCAGAAAGAGATGGAGCTGCACTCAAGTTACGATCGAAATCAATTAACAACTTCTTATTTGTTGTATCAATATTTGTTTTTTCAACTTGCGGTTTATTTGTATCTTTTGAGAGTGTTACTGTTCCTTCGTACTTCGCACCAATGAAGTTAGAAGCGTCTTTATAGTTTTCAAAAGTAACATTTAACGTAACACTATTCTCATCTTTTCCGTATAGAGGGTTTAACTCTCCAGTACTAGGTTCAGTAATAACGACATAATATCCTGGCTTTCCGTCTAGAGTGCCTGATTCATAATAAACTTTGTTCTTTTCTGTTCCTGTTCCTACATCATTTGCTAATTGAGCATTATTGCCACCTACAGCGAATGTATAGTTACCTTTTTTAATTGTGAACGAAGCATTAGTAACTGTTGTGCCACCCTCGCTAAGTTCAATAAAGAACTTGTTAGCATTCAAGGCCTTCACTGCCTTAACAAATGGAGCCTCAGTGTCTTGAGTGACTGTATAAGTAGAAGTAGCAACACTAGCTTTGTTAGGAAGTACACCCTTCGTGTCTGCCAAATCGAAAATTACTACTTCATGCGTTCCTACTTTTCCAGCAAGTTTCTGCTCACCAGAAGTTAACGATACAGTATAAACATAGTTACCTGGTGCATCATCATCGGCAGCTAATAATGATTGCGATCCCAAAGCCACACCATCCACTTTGATAAGTGTTACCAATGGTGATACCGGACGATCAAATGTTAATTGTAAGGATGTTCCGTTATACTTTGACTCTACGATCTTTGGAGCTGTAGAAACATTAAATGTAACTTCGTCTGAAGCAAATCGTTCAACTTGTTTTCCTGTATAATCTTTTACTGAATCTTTAACTTGTAGAACAAACTTATCCCCACTATTAAATACAACACCATCTTTGAGGCGGATGAGTGCTGTTTTACCATCTACTTTGATTTTGTCAATAGCGGATGTTTTGCTGACACCATTAATTTTCAATTCATAGTTTGCTACATCCGATGCTGTTTTTGAATCAACATTTTTATTGAAAGTAACTAAAATCTCTTCAGCATTAATCGCACTTACACTTTCAACTTTCGGCGTTACAACAGGCACATCTACTTTTGCTTTGTCGGTTGTTTGACCTTTGTAAGATACGTTGTAAGATTTGCCTTCTTCTAATGCTGCTTTTGTTTTGATGACAACAACTGTTGTTTTTGCTTCAGCTGCTGCGGCTGCTTTGATCGATACAGAGTCGATTTCAACGCCTTCGATTTTGAAATCGTCTTTATTTACGTTTGTTAATTCGCCGTTGAATGTTACTTCTAATGTTTTTTCGTCAACAAGTTTTACCGCTGTGATATCAGCTGCGGAAACTTCTTTTTTCACATCCATCGCACGAACGACGAATGAAGCGAATTGACCGCGTGTGACGTTTTGTTTTGGCATGAACTCAGTGTTTTTCGTTACACCGTTTGCTTCTAATGTTTGGATGTATTCACGCGCCCATGAGCCAGCTTTGTCAAGGTCAGTAACTTTTGTTGTGTGGTTTGCTGGTTTTGTTAATTTGAACGCTTCAACAACGACTTTCGCCATTTGTTCGCGAGTGATGTTTGCGTTCGGGTTGAAGTTGCCTTTTTCGTCTCCAGTCATGATTCCAGCAGCTTGCACGATCGCCACCGCTTCTGCTAATTCAGCTTTGCTCGCTGGAACGTCTGGGAAGCCTGCTCCTTTTTGAGTCACGCCTGCATCTTTTAAAATGCGTGAGAAGATGATCGCAGCTTCACCGCGTGTTAACGGTTTGTTTGGTTTGAATGTACCGTCTGCATATCCTTTAATGTAACCTTTTGCTACTAATGTAGCGATGTCATCTGCATGCACGCTTCCTGCTACGTCTGTGAAAGAAGCTGCGCTTGCTACTGGTGCGATCGCTGAAGCAACAACTGCTGCAGAGACTGTACCAGCTAAAAATTTGCGATAAGACTTTGGTTGGTAAGCCATCGACATATTTCCTCCTTTTGTTTCTGCTTCTATTTAGTTCAGCTAAATTTAAGAGATTATGTATGTTCTCTCTATGAAACTCTTAAACTTAGCGAGTGAACGACTACAAACTACATTATAATTTTTTCCATGATTAAAGTCAACCATTTTTTGAATCACTTTTCTTTGTTGGAATAACAATACTGTTTCATATGTAGCCTTCCACCTATTCACCATTTTACCTAATGTTCGACTTTTTTCAATACCTTCCTACGTAACTTTTTGACAAAAAGTTTTGTTACATAACTGTAAAGTTATCATTCTCCTATTTATGATACACTTGGAATAGTGTAAAAATGTCGAAATTGTAAGAACAATGGCGGAGTGAGGTGTGACGTGTGAGGCGGTTTGTTGCAACATTGCTTTTGTTTTTCCTTTTCCCTTCTTTCGCTTATGCAAACGAAAGTTACGATCGGCTCATTCCACTGGCGAAAAAATATGTCGGTGTGCCGTATCAGTTCGGCGGAAGTTCGGAAAAAGGGTTTGATTGTTCTGGATTTACGCGCCATGTAATGAGCAGACTTGGTGTGACGTTAGCGCGTACGACAGCGGAACAATATAAACAAGGAAGCGCAGTAAAGAAAGAAGATTTACGAGTCGGCGATCTCGTCTTTTTTGAGACGTATAAAAAGGGGCCGTCGCATGCAGGTGTTTATATTGGGGATAATCAATTTATTCATGCGAGCTCATCCAAAGGCATTACGGTCACTTCATTAGACGATTCTTACTATAAAAAGCGATACATAGGAGCAAGACGTGTGCTTGCATACGTGCAAGCTGCTGGGCAGTTTCAAGATGTCGGAAACGATTTTTGGGCAAGTAAAGAAATTGAGGCGTTAGGAAAAAAAGAAATGGTGCTTGGATATGCGAAAAGCTACTTTAAGCCCGATGACGTGATGACGCGTGCAGAAGCTGCCGGACTGATCGCAACGTACTTTAACTTCAACATGAACAATCGAAAAGAAACGTTTTCTGACGTACCGAGCGATCATTGGGCTGTCGGTGCGGTGAACGCCCTTGCGAAAGAAAATATTGTCGATAAAAACAATAAGCAGTTTCAACCCGATGAACCATTAACGCGCGAACAATTAGCGATGTGGTTTGCGGAAGCATGGAAGTTGAAGCGTGGAGCGGATGTGCCATTTACCGATGTAAAAGAAACAGATGCAGCCTATGATGCGATTGAAAAACTTGTCGCAGCTGGCATTGCAAGCGGCTATGAAGACGGAACGTTTCGACCGAAAGAGACAGTGACACGTGCACAATTTACGGTATTTTTCTATCGTGCAATCAACGCAAAATAGCGAGAAAGGACAAGCCTTTCTCGCTATTTTTTATCGATCGTTCGCTTTAAAAAGAGCACAAACTGCCCGCGTGTCACAACGTCGTTTGGACGATACGGATTGTTGATCGTCACTCGATTATAAAATAGCGTGTTAATCGGCTCATACGCCCAGTGAGAAGGAGAAACATCAAAAAACGATTGATTTACAGTCGGGCGTTCATATACGTCTGCATATACACGCGTTAAAATCGTTGCCATTTGAGCACGAGTGATATAATCGTTCGGATATAGCTTTCCGTTATATCCTGTAAGCAATCCATATGCCTCAGCAATCGCCATTTCTTTATACCACGGATCGGTCGGTTTGATATCTGTTGCTTTGCTGACGTATCCTTCTGGCAACGTGAGTTTTAATTCACGAATAAGCATAAGCGCAGCATGTCGGCGAAGCAACCGTTCATTTGGACGAAACGTTCCGTCTGGAAATCCCGAAATGACACTCCGTTCATATAATAATCTTGCTGCTTCTTGCAACTCCTCCCCGATCACATCTGGAAAAAGTGAAGGAGGGGAAAGAAGCGAGTCAATCGTTCCGTATTGGACACGTAGCGTCGCTGAACCACGATTAAATCCTTTTGTCGTCGGCTGAACGACACGAAATAGAGCCGTATCAACAATCGTTGAACGAAACAACCACGACACTTCATTGTTTAACGTTGCTCCGTCGTATGTCGTTTCTTTTACTCCTTTTGGCACACTTCCGATATAAACGGAGGCATAGCGTCCGTTTCCATCGTGCGCGTTGACGTACGCGGTGGCATCGGCATATGTGTAAAGCTTGAGCGCATATACGTTATGTTTTACCGTATAGTTTGTCAGCAGTAATGACAGCGGTGGCATCGGCTCATACGGAGCGCCGAGCTGATTTTTCCAATACGTTTGTAACGTTGGAAGCTCAAACGGTGTCGGAAGATGCACGTTCATTTGCATATGTCCTTTTAAAGCATTCGGTGAGCCGAATAATTGCACGTAGTCTTCTGCTAGTATTTCAGGCATATACCATTCGTACGCTCCACTGCCATCAGCATGGACAGACGGATAGCGGAATAGTTCACGCGCAGAAGCATATGACGATTGTAACCATTCGTTCGGGCGACGTTGTTCTTTGTTAATCATATAATAGTACGTAAAATGATGCCCGTACTCGTGTGCGAGCGTCGTCGCCATTTGTTCCACCGTCGTCCATTCGTTGCCGCCGTATAAATGAATGTACCGATTCGGAAGAAGTGCGAGCTTCGGGCTCAGTTGATATTGGACAAAATATTGTCCGAGCACGTTCTCCCCTGCTGGATAGTCCGGAAAAATTTTTACGCTCCCTAACAAAGCAAGCTCAGCACCATGTTTGTTTTTTAATAGTTCTTGTTCCAACAAAACGAGCTTCGTCTTCGTCCAATGGGGGCTATAGCTTTCAAACGTGACGCCACTTTCTCCTTTATAGCTAGCGATGAGCGAATAGTAGTTTTCATAGCTTTGCGCCTGCGCTTTTTTCGTTAAATCAACGACATGGGCGTGGGCAGGCGCGTGAAAAAAGAATAAAAAAACGAATGAAAGCCAAATGAATCGCATGCGCTGCACGTCAATCACCTCGTTATCTATTAATCTACATTTATGTTAACACGTCACACGCGATGATGGAAAAGAAAAATAAGGAAGGCTGCCTGTATGCATAGGCAGCCTTTATATTTATTTCTTCGTTATAGAGAGCGTGTATGGGTTGGCATTTGGTCGGGCAAGCGATTCTTCAACGACGACATAGTACGTTCCTTTTTTCAAAGAAAGCATGCCGGTTTCTGCATCGCCATCGCCGTAATGGTCGTACGTTTGAACGAGGCGACCTTTCGCGTCGTAAATGGACATGACCCCATCCATCGTACCCGGTACATCGAGCTTGAATGTAAATGTGCCGTCTTTTTCAACGACAAATTTGTAATAATCTTTATCGCCGTAATCA
The DNA here is from genome assembly GCF_051200995.1 of Anoxybacillus eryuanensis. Taxonomy (NCBI): domain Bacteria; kingdom Bacillati; phylum Bacillota; class Bacilli; order Caryophanales; family Anoxybacillaceae; genus Anoxybacillus; species Anoxybacillus eryuanensis. The sequence goes on from NZ_JBPODS010000007.1 coordinate 46,107, forward strand.
ACGACGTTCATGTAGCCACGTGCTTCATACACATTTCCTCTTTTATTGAAAGAAAGCGGTTTTGATGGCACATTGTTTTTCACGACGGAAGACGCATCTTCGTCTTTTTTATTAAGCGATTGAATACCAAAGTTGTACGACTGTAGCGATAGCCCATCCCACATAAACGAGTTGACGACAAAGAAGTAGCCGACATTTTTCTTCGCTTGGAACGAACCGTTTACATCGTATAACGGATTCCAACCGTCTGGATAAAAGGTTACAGCTTTGCTGTATTCGTCTTCATCGATCGTCATATTTCCGTTCGTATCTTCAACAACGGATACGATTGGAATTAATGTACCGCGCAATTGTTTTGGCAACGATGCGTTCGTTTTGCTTGGCTTCGCAAAAAACGTCAACAGCTCCTTCGCTTGACGATGTTTATAGTAGTAGTAATCAACATCGTTCGGAAGCACGAAATTTCCTGTTTTCGATTCATTGACATTTACAACTGTCGCTTGAATTGGCTCGTTATTTTTTTCGTTCACATCTTTCGGGGCATCGACGAGCTTTTTCGATGTCATGACATACGGATCAGCTACCGGTTGATAATTGTCATTTTGCACCGACATGTAATACGTTTTTCCTTCTTCAAGAATTAACGTCCAGTCTGTTTGTTTTTTCCCTGTCATCCAATCAAACGGCCAGAACGAGTGAACAGGAATGAGATCATCTTTTTTCTCATCGTATTCGAACAACATTGCTGACGGCATCATGTCGTCAGGTGTCGCAAACGAAAACTGATATATCGCTGTGTTCGGAACAGTGAAGCGATAAAAGTCTTGGTCACCACTAAACTGGATAAATGCTTCTGTCCGATCACCGATGTTGTAAGGGCGAGCATTTTCTTTAATTTGCTGGATTTGTTCTTTTTCAAAATAGCTCCAGCTTCCGTCATCGCCAATGATGATGATATCGTTTGGCTTGCGCATTTGTTCTTTTATTTTTTCCATTTGTTCAACAGCACCATCGCCCGTTGGCATCGGCTCGCGCGCTGGGAAGTTGTCTTCGTCTTGTGGCAATATAATGGCTTTTGCGCTCAGCTGATATGGAATGGCTGATGCGTTTCCTTCTTTCACTTGATTGCTTGACATAAAAGAGTCTAATATCATCGGATAAAATCCACTCAGTGGTTCACTTGACGCTTCGAGCACATACTGTACGCCCGGTTGCGCTTCAAACGTCACCGTCTCTCCTTTACCGACACCGTTATTGTTCCCAAACACGATTGGGAATGGAATTTCTTTATACTTCGCATTCGGATCAACTGGACGATATAGTTCTTCAGCTAAATAAACGTTTAATGACGAATCAATGCCCGGAACAGGCGACAATTCAAACTTCACCGTTGTCGGCTCTGCGACAGTAAAGCGGAAATAGTCGCGATCGCCTTCTTTTGCATCTTTTTCTGGCACAAACGTTAAGTTTTCTAAGGCAAACGGCAATTGTTCAATGACAGCTGGATTTTCTTTTGTAATGCCATCATCGGCAAGTTCCGTAAACGATTGAACAGCTAACGTATACGTTGATTTTCCTTGTAAACTATAGTTGCCATTTGCATCTGTAACGCCGATTGCAAGCACGCCAGATTGTTTCGCCGTAAATAGTTTCGCTTCCATCTCGCCTGCTCGACCGTCATTCACTTGAATGGGCTTTTCAGACGTTGTTTTTCCTTCTGGATAAAAGCGAAACACAAGTTTATAATCGTAAGCTTCAGACCCTTCGAGTAGCGCTTGCACGCTTTCACCTTGTTGGACGTTTACTTTTACCCAATGCACTTCTTCCGGTTTTGTCAGCGATCCTTTTTTCACGTACGGTTCTTTCGCATCAATCACAGGCGCTTTCGCTAAAATCGTTTCATCGTTCCATTTTTCTTTTTGTGGCACGTTTTTGATATTATATTGCAGCGCAGCAACGGGATTGACTAAACCGTTACCGTACGTTAAATCGTATCCTTTTTCCCCTAAATCTGTTGCGGTGCGCTCTAAAATCCATTCAACTTGATACGGCTTTAAATTCGGGTACTTCGATAAAAGAAGCGAAGCGACGCCTGCGACAACTGGCGATGCCATCGACGTTCCACTTAACTCAGCAAACGAAGACCCTTTCGTATAGTCATAAATGGGGCTGTATACATCAACCCCCGGTGCAACGAGGTCAACAGATGGACCGTAGTTTGAAAACTCAGCAAGTTTATTTTTGCTGTCGGTCGCCCCCACGCTAATGACTCCTTCATAGGAAGCTGGAATGGAGTACATGTCCGTCGCTTCATTTCCTGCTGCAGCAACGACCGTAATCTCTGCATCAATTGCTTTTTGAACAGCTTCTTCTAAAATTGGCGAGCTAAAATAGCCACCGAGGCTCATATTAATGACTTTTGCTCCTTTTTCAATCGCATATAAAATCCCTTGGGCAATCGTATAGTCGCTTGCCCCCCAACCGCCACCGAATACGTCAATGGGTAAAATTTTAACATTTGGATTGACACCGTGTGCACCAATGCCGTTGTTTGCGTTCGCTCCGATAATACCTGCAACGTGCGTCCCGTGTACATCTTTTACAGGCGCACCTGCTGGATTGATCGCATTGTAAGCAGGGAGAACGCGTCCTTTAAGCTCTGGATGCTTCGTATCCATCCCTGTGTCGATGACAGCAACCGTGACACTAGACTTTCCAGCAAGTTTTAACGCCTTATCCATATTTAAAAGCGATAATAAATACATATGATCTGCTTTCGGATCAGCAGAACCGAGCCGTTTGTATGTAAAACTTGGTGTCACGCTTTTTACGGCTTTTAATTTTGCATAGTTTCTCATCACGTCTTGCAAACTTTTCCCTTTTTGCACCGTCACAACATCGTATTTTAATTGCGGAAACGACTGTTTTACTGTCGTTCCTAAACTACGATGCACAGCAGCTGGAATGGCCTCGTTGTACTTTACGATCAATGTATCCGTACTCACTTGGTTTTGCGCATCTTCAAACTTTTTGTAAGCGAGTGGCGCTGATGTTTTCGTCATTTGTTTTTTCCACTGCGCAATCGGCGGTTCCGTCGATGCTTGCGCAACTGCCGGCACGATAAGCGATGAGGCTAAACTAATCGATAATGCGGTTTTCTTCCATTTTTTCATAAAAAGCCTCCTTCAAAAGAATGTAACATATGTATTCGCCATAACAGGCAAATACACCTACTATAACGAAAAAAAGACAAAAAAGTTTCATATTTTGATAATTTTTTCTAATAAACTTACAATATCACCCAACAAACAAAAAGTAAAGAAATATTTTCCGGGTCGTGAAACATTTTGGGAACAATGGTATACTGTACGTTGAAACGATTTGATTTACAGCGAAGGAGAAGGTTCCCCATGTTGTCTTACATAAAAAAACTAGTAAACAGTGATGAACGCAAACTGAAAAACTACAATAAAATCGTCGCGCGTATCAATGAGCTTGAACCGACATTTGAATCGTTGACAGATGAAGAATTACGCGCCAAAACAAACGAATTTAAACAGCGACTAGCGCAAGGTGAATCGGTACTCGATATACAGGTCGAAGCGTTTGCGACTGTCAGAGAAGCATCGAAACGCGTGCTTGGCATGCGCCATTTTGACGTTCAGCTCATCGGCGGTCTTGTGCTTGCCGAAGGAAATATTGCAGAAATGGCGACAGGTGAAGGAAAGACGCTCGTCGCTTCCGCCCCAAGCTATTTGCGCGCGCTTGAAGGAAAAGGCGTGCACGTCATTACCGTCAACGACTATTTAGCTCGCCGTGACCGTGATTTAATCGGAAAAATTCACGAGTTTTTAGGGCTGACCGTTGGCTTAAATTTGCCACAAATGACACTAGAGGAGAAAAAAGCAGCATACAATGCCGATATTACGTACGGTGTCGGTAACGAATTTGGTTTCGACTATTTGCGCGATCATATGGTGTACAGCAGCGCTGATCGTGTCCAACGCCCATTTCATTACGCGATTATCGATGAAGTCGATAGCGTATTAATTGACGAAGCAAAAACCCCTCTCATTATCGCAGGAAAAACAGGTGTCAGCTCGGAGTTAAGCTATTTATGCGCCCGTATCGTAAAACATTTCATTCGCGATGAAGATTACGAATACGATGAAGAAACAAAAACTGTTAACTTAACCGAGCAAGGCATTGAAAAGATTGAAAAAGGATTTGGCATCGACAATTTATATGATCTTGAACACCAAGTGTTGTATCATTACGTCATTCAAGCATTGCGCGCATACGTCATGTTTACACGCGATGTCGACTATATCGTAAAAGACGGAAAAGTGTTGTTAATCGATATGTTCACCGGTCGTCCGATGGAAGGACGCAGTTTAAGCAATGGTCTTCATCAAGCCATTGAGGCGAAAGAAGGATTAGAGTTAACAGAAGAAAATAAAATCCAAGCATCGATTACGATTCAAAACTATTTCCGTCTTTATCCAATTTTATCCGGAATGACAGGGACGGCGAAAACAGAAGAAAAAGAGTTTCAAACGTTGTATGGAATGGATGTCGTACAAATTCCAACAAACCGCCCTGTCATCCGTCAAGACTTGCCAGACCGCGTCTTTGCGACAATCGATGCGAAATATAAAGCAGTCGCAAAAGAAGCAAAGCGCGTGCATGAGACAGGACAACCGATGCTTATTGGAACAACATCTATTTTACAGTCAGAAAAAGTGGCGACATATTTAGCAGAAGAAGGATTGTCGTTTCAATTGTTAAACGCCAAAAGTGTCGAGCAAGAAGTAGAATTGATTTCACGCGCTGGTCAAAAAGGACAAATTACAATCGCGACAAATATGGCAGGACGTGGAACAGACATTATGCTTGGAGAAGGCGTGGCAGAACTTGGCGGTTTATATGTTCTCGGTACAGAACGCCATGAAAGCCGTCGCATCGACAACCAGTTAAAAGGACGGGCTGGCCGTCAAGGAGACCCGGGGCGCTCGCAATTTTTCATTTCGCTTGAAGATGACATGTTTCGTCGTTTTGCTAAAGATGAGCTAGAAAAAATGAAAAAATCACTACAAGTAAATGAAGAAGGTGAAGTATTAAACAAAGAGGTGCATGAATTCGTCAACCGTGTACAGCGTATTTGTGAAGGAAGCAACTTCTCTGTAAGGGAATATAACTTAAAACTGGATGATGTATTAAACGAACAGCGTCGTACCATTTATACGCTCCGCAATCGCATTCTTGAAGCTAACGATGTTATTCCAATTATCGTTCATATGGTGCCGTCATTTCTTGAAAGAGAAATTCGTTATACATGTCCAGAAGACGTCATTCCAGAAGAATGGGATATGGCTCGGCTAGTGAAGACCGTTCAAACGGTGACAAACGAACATATTGATTTGACTAGTGTTGTCGATCAAAAAGAAGTGGAAGCGATCGTCCAACAAGCAATCTCCTCATGGAAAGAGCGCGTGCATGCATTAGAATACACCGAAGAACACAAATGGGCATTGAAACGTGCTTTACTTTCACTTATTGATTTTCATTGGACAAAACATTTGGAAGCAATGGAGTTATTAAAAGAAGGAATTGGGTTGCGCTATTACGGACAAGAAGATCCGATGCGCCAATATGCAAAAGAAGGGTTGGAACTCTTTATACAAATGTACCATCGATTAGAAAAAGATGCTTCCCAACAACTTGCCCAGCTACTTATTTAAATCGAGGAAAGGAGATGGAACGATGATTCCATTTTTCAAAAAGAAAAAACAAGGTGAAGATAGTACCGTTCAAGCAGGACAATTATTTGACGGAGCAGCTGAACAACAAGATGAAGACGTGCACACCACGTTATCGATTCATCCACTGATGTCGCTAACGACAGAACAAAAATATTATTTTCAATACGTAAATAACGAACTGCCACCATTGAAAAAAAATCAAGTATCACTATCAGGAATTGAATGGAAAAAAGAAGATGATCGTTATATTGTTACAGCGTTTGTGCGAAACAGTTTAGATCAATCAATTCGTTTTGAACATACACCTTTGTTGTTGATTGGGCCAGATGGGAAAGTAATCGGACGAAAGGTATTTCCAATGCACGAACTTGGGGACATTCCGCCTAAAAGCAGTCGTCCATGGCGATTTGTATTTACAACGAGCGACCTGTATACAGAACATATTCCAGAAACAGGATGGAAGTTGGCGTTTGAATTAAAAAAGCCACATCGACTAGATTTAGAAGAAAGTTGGGAACAACATTTAAAAGAAGAAGATAAACAAAAGCTTGAGCAACTCGTTCGCTCTCTTACTCCGCCAAAACAAGGAGAAGTGAACGTCATGGGACTACAGGCGCGCATAAATGAAGAAGGAAGTTTAGTGATCACATTACTCATTCGCAATGGTAGCGACAAAAACATTACGTTTGAACAATTGCCATTAGTGGTTGAAGATGCATCAGGGGACGTTGTTGCACGCGGAGCGTTTACATTGCAATTAGAAGTAAAAGCAAATACAAGCAAACCGTGGACGTTTATCTTTCCAAAGTCGCTCTTGCAAAAAGAACAATTTGACTTTTCCACATGGCGCGCCTACATTCCGCAATCATAAAGAAAAGGGCTGATGATTTACATCAGCCCTTTTCTTTGCCTCTGGCCACCAACCGCTCTCTATTGTAAACAGAAGGAAATAGTACTACAGTTATATTTTAGCATCATTTTTCACGTTTAACAAACATATTTTTAGTTTTTTGGCATAAATTTTTCGTTGACAAATTTGACATTAAAATAAGCAATATTGAATTTTCTGCCCAGAACGAATGGAAACTGAGCGGAATGTACATAAGATGGCTCGTTCTTCAGCAGCTGTGAGGTCATTCATCGGTGCGGGGATGTAACGTTTCTCGAGGTCACTCCAACGTTTCACACATATTTGAGCTTTTCCTCTTCCGAAGAAAAACGTAATGACAATCATTAATTGATCGTCTATCGTTTTAAAAAATAAAAACAAGTCATCTTTTGTTGTGCACGTAATCATCCGATAACGAATCGGTTCTAGCGGTCGTTTATCGCTTGGTGAAATAAACTGAAGTGAATCAGAAAAGTGAATGGGCTCAATCGTTCGCGATTCGTGAAACGGAGGATTCGGCTTCTCTTTAATAAGTACTTCACACATTTTTCCTCCTTGTTTCGCTTGATGAACAATGTAATTTGAAAAATAAATATTCACGATTCATCCTCTCCTTCAAGTTTTTCCAATGTATATTTTTACATTTTATGAATATTCAATCAACTTTTTTTCGACAAACAAACCGTCGATTTTTGTTCTAAAAATGAACATTTTGTCATTTCGTTCGTAAAAAGAACAAAATAAACCCCTTTCTTCTTCTATCGTAAAAAGAAAAAGGGAATTTGGTGGAAGATGATGTTACAACGTATTGGCGAACAAATTAGACGGTTGCGAAACGCTCACGATTGGACGCAAGAGCAATTCGCCCAACGATTAAATGTATCTCGTTCTAAAATAAGTAAATGGGAAAATGGTGAGGTGCTCCCTGATTTACAATCCATTATCGATATGAGTGATATGTTTCGTGTCAGCGTCGACTTTTTGCTTGGAAAACATCCAACAGATGAACAGCTGTTACAAGAAGTGCGATTGGCGTACGGAACGGACGAAATGAGCGATGAGCAATTATCGCTTATTCGTTACATGAATGAACAGCGCGAGCTCGCGAAGCGACTATATGCCCTACAGTCATTGCCTTTACATAAGCGAAAGCGAATTGAAGGAGTCGTCATCAAGATGATTGATGAAATGATTGAAGCGTTGAAATAAGAAAAGCGCAAAGCGCCCGCCTATCGGCGAAGAGCGCACAAGCCCCACCGAGGAGGCTGTCGCCGCCGCAGTGTGGGGCGAAGCGACTCGAGCCGATGGCGCTTGGAGCTAGACAGCTCCGTAAATCTAAAATTTTATACTTTCTTATCTTTAAAAAAATAAAAAAGGGGCACTTTTTGCCCGTTATTCAATGCCAATTAATTTTTTTAAGCGATACACGTCTGCTTCTGTTTGCCATTGTTTTTGTGCGTGCAGTTCAAATTTGTCGTGTAGCTTGTCCACTTTTGTTTCTAACTTGTCGATGCGCACATGCAACTCTTTTATTTCTGCACGCATCCCTTGTTTGAAGCTTTCCATTTCTGCACGTATTTCTTGCTTGAAACTTTCCATTTCTGTGCGCATCTCTTGTTTGAAACTTTCCATTTCTGTGCGCATCTCTTGTTTGAAACTTTCCATTTCTGTGCGCATCTCTTGTTTAAAGCTTTTCATCTCTTCTTTTAAGCTTTCTATTTCCCCACGCATTTCACGTACTTCATAAAGCAATTCTTTCACCGCTTGTAAAACTTGGTTTTCCATTTTTCATTTCCCTCCTTTCTATTCGTTTTACCCCTAGCATATCACTCTCGTAACAGACGGTCAATTGAAAAAAGAGGCTAGCGAAGGGGATGCTAGCCAAATAATGAGGGAGCAGTAAGAGGACACATTTTGGAAGGAAGTTGAGAGGAATTGTTTTTGATCACCTCCTCGATTCATATGATACAAAAATAAAAAAATGGTGTAAAATTTCGATTTTTCAATTTTCGAGCCCGTTTTTTTGTTTTTTTGCCGTTTTTCGGCCATTTTTGACAAAAAAAGCGCCTAAAAATTCAATTTTCACTTTTTCTTTTCTTTTTTTGTTACATTTCGCCCATATGGTATAATAAAGGCAACTACTGTTGCGAGGTGGATGCGGTGAAAACTTTTAAGCTCGTTGCTCTTACACTATTGCATGAGCAAAAACAAGACATTCCGCTCATTGATGGGTTAATGATTAATAAAGAAGATGAAAATAAACGTTGGCTTATCGAGGCGTATGTCGAGCAAACATATCGCGAGCTATTTACGTCGTTAAAAGAGAGCGAGGCACCGTTTGATGCGCTCGTAACCATTTCGCGCAAAACGAACGATCCCGCTCATGTACGTGCAACTGTTCGCTCCGTGACGATGATGGGAGAACGAATGAGCGTATTAATGGATGCGACGCTCATTAAGCGCTCGAATTTAGCTGAAGTCGTGTTAGAAGACTTAGTTCAACGTGGACTACATGGCGAAACGCTCCTGCAACAATTTAAACAACAAATGCATACGAAAAGAGGCTGATTATTCAGCCTCTTTTTTGTTTGGCAACTACCACGTATCTGTTCGGCGCATCGCCTACCCAGCGAAACGGATAACATGTAATTAACGTTAGCGTCGGGTGCGCTTTTGGGATGAGCACTGTTTTGTCATCGGGCTTGACGATGCGAATATGTTGAACGACATACGTCCACGTTTTGTCGTTCGTCCGTACGATCAGTTCATCCCCTAATCGCATGTCCTCGAGCTTACGAAATACTGTATCGCGATGTCCTGCTAAAATGGTATGATTGCCCTCACCAGGAAGTGCACTTCGTTCATCGTGTGCCACTCCTTTATTTAACTGTTGCATGCCTTCATAAATGGGCATCGCTACATTTAGTTTCGGAATAAATAGTGTTCCGATGGCGTCGCCTTGATGGACAATAGGGTAGTTACTTTGTTGGACCGCTTCATACGCTTCATGCCAACCGATAGCGTTTGCCCAAATGAAAGAAGCGCTAAATAAAAATAACGCTATCGCCACGACGCGCATCGTTTTCCCTTCTTCCATAACACGAAGCTTGCAAAAAGTAAAGCGATACCAATCAATATGTTCATCCCGTACGAAGAAGCAGTTTTTGGCATGCGCGCAACAAGTAATCCGCTTTCTAAATCAAGCGCCATCATACCGATATGCGCGAGCTGCTCGCTTGCATCAATGAGCGCACTTGATCCGATTCGCTCATACGGAATATATAAATCAGCTACCAATGTGCCGTCGTCATCGTACCATTCCATCACAACAGGCGCCGTGGCGGTTTGGAATTGCTCAAACGAAATGGGTTTTCGCCCTTGTTCGTTTACTTCATACACTTTCGCTTGGAGACGGTAAAGCGAAAGCCATTCGCTCCAAAGATGACGGACGGTTTCTTGTTCTGTTTTTGTTAGTGGTATAGATGAGTCGCGCAATACGAGCGTTTGAATGTGTTTATCGAGGCGTTCAAGCGTTTGTTTCGCAGACGGAGGCGTCCGTTCGACTAACCGATGAATTTCATCTTCAGTTAGCCCGATCGTTGCTAAAACGTCGGTCATCGCTTGGATCGCATCGTAACGATCACGATAAAACGATAAGGCATATGCTAAATCTTCGATGAACGTATATTGTTGTAGTTGTTCACCGAATTGTCCGAGAAGCGCTTCGGCTTCTTCTTTCGTCATTTCATAGCGGAGCAATAGTTCATCAAGACGCTCTGGAGTGATCGGTGTTCCTAATTGTTTTTTCAATGCTTCCAACGAAGAAAAATCGTTGATCGTCATATTCCATTTCGCTAAATAACGCGTTAAATCGTCCATCGTCCAACCGATGTCTTGTACGTATTGTCGCAATGCTTCTTCAGGAATGGCTGCTTGCACAGGTGTCGCACATAATAAACAAATCAATAACCATAGCACGCGCATGTATTTTCCTCCCTTATGTGTGCTATGGTTATTTTGTTCGATTATTCCATTTTTATACGATTAGAAATACACTTCGTATAAGGCGCGCACCGCTTTTTCAACCGCATCCGCTTTGACACCAAACATCATGCTCACTTCCGATGAACCTTGGTTAATCATTTCGATGTTGACGTTTGCGCGAGCGAACGCAGCGGTTGCCTTTGCAGCAATACCGACGCTCCGCTCCATCCCTTCTCCAACGACCATAATAAGCGCTAAATCGCGTTCAATCGATACTTCATCGACGCGCAACTCTTTCACAATGCGGTCTAATACGCGGCGCTCTACATCACCAGCCAATTGTTCTTCACGTAAAATAACAGACATGTTATCAATGCCTGATGGCGTATGTTCGTATGAAATGCCTTCATCTTCTAAAATTTGTAGTAGGCGACGTCCAAATCCGATTTCGCGGTTCATTAAATATTTGCTGACGTTAATGCTACAAAAGCCTGTATCGCTGGCAATGCCCGCGACAGGACGCTCGCGATGGTCTCTCGTTGCGACAATCATCGTCCCTTTCGCTTCAGGGTTGTTCGTATTTTTGACGCATACCGGAATGCCACGGCGGTACACAGGTTCAAGCGCTTCATCGTGAAAGACGGAAAACCCTGCATACGACAATTCGCGCATTTCGCGATACGTCAATTCTTTTAATTGGCACGGATGCTCAACGATTGATGGATTGACGCAGTAAATAGAGTCGACATCGGTAAAGTTTTCATATAGCTCAGCACCAACACCTGCGGCAACGATCGAACCCGTAATATCCGAACCGCCACGTGGGAAGGTAACGATATGCCCTGAACGAGAATAGCCGAAAAAGCCTGGAATGACTAAAATACCACTTCTTTCTTTTAATTTTGCAAGTCGTTCATATGATTCTGGCAAAATTTGTGCATTTCCTGGCTCGTCTGTCACGACAATACCAGCATCTTTTGGATTGACATAATGCGCTTCATAACCGAGCTGACGAAGATAGTGAGCCATCAGTTTAGCGTTGTTATCTTCGCCACTTGCTTTTAACGCATCAAGTAAACGTTCAGGCTGATCGTGATACGTATCAATGATTTGTTGCAAGCTTGCCGAAATGACGTCTAAAATGTCGCGCGACAAATGTAAATCCGTGACGATTTCATCATAGCGTGCGACCACTTGAGCAAGCACCCCTTCGTATATGTCATGTTCTATTACTTTTTTGGCAAGTGTAATTAACAAATCTGTCATCTTCGTATCATCTTTACATCGTTTCCCCGGCGCAGAGACGACAACAAATTTGCGCGCTTCATCCGATGTGATGATGTTGGCTACTTTTTGAAATTGCTGTGCATTGGCGACAGAACTTCCCCCGAATTTTGCTACTTTCATATGCCATAACCCTTTCTTTCTATTTTTATTTCATTATCATAGCACATCTTCAGTTATTTTTGTCAGAAAAATTTTTCAATTTTCGTATCCCTTCTTTACAAACTCCGTACGATAACCACGAACATCCTGCGCAAAGTACATCTAAGTCATCCGGTTCAACCGCTTGCTTCGTTCGTTCAATTAACTCGGATTTCATATATACTCGGTTTTCTTCGAGCTGTAAATGTTTTAGTACACGGTGATCCATCGCTAATACATGATCATTTGATTCCTCGTCCGCTTCGCAGCGGTCTACTCCATGATGTGGGCATGCATAACATGCTTCATCGAGAGCTGCAATAACGCGAATCGGACCATCTGTACGATCATCGCGCATAAACGCAACGATTTCCGTCATCTTTTTCACGAACGATTCGCTATACCCCATCCCTTGAAATCCGTGCACACATAATAAATGATGTCCTCGCAACGTCCGCATAATCGTCCTCTTTTCTTTCTTACTCTCGAAATATTATACACTATTTTTCATAGTTATTCATCATTCTTTGTTGCAATGTGAAAATAAGCATCGCCGTTTTATACATTTTTCCTTCCAACGTTCCTTTTTGTATATCAACAATGAGTTCTTGTTTATTTTTTAAAATGACTTTCGTTTTCTTTTTTTCATACGGTTGTATCGTCTTGATGTGGGATTGTGCAATCCATATGCATCGATCGCTGTCAGGAGAACATGTTGGAAAGAAATAGAGCTGAAGTGCTTCACACACGGAGACGGGAACCATTTGCCGAATGCCGAGAATATGTTTTGCTGCATGCACTTTCCCCTCATATGTACTTCCGTAGTAACGGCAACTTTGTTGCATAATTTCTTTTGGCGATCGCTCGACATTGTACGTATTGTACAATTCGTAAACAATCGTGCCAAGCCGACCGTATTCATCGTATTTTGGCACAAGGGCAGCCGTTTCCTCCATAATAATATACTCTTCCATTCGTTCCATCCAAACTCCCCCTCACAAATATATGTTCGCCTTCATTATAATGAATGTTCATAATTTTAACAACAAAAAATCTCGGATCACTCCGAGATTAAACGGTAAATTGCTTCCCTTTTTCCGCTAAATGTTGCGCTTTGTCGCTTAACGTTTGCACATTTGCAGCAATTTCTTGAACGGAAGAAAGCAACTGTTCGTGCGCTGCTGCGGCCGTTTGTGTTTGTCTTTCCGCTTCTTGCGCGATCGTTTCTGTCTCTTTCATCGTCAAGGCAAGCTCGTCAAATGCGCTCGTCATGACTGCAATTTTTTGAGCGACATCGTCCATTTGAACCATCACTTCGTTTGTCGTTTGCTGAATGCGGTCGAACGTCTGATCTGCTTCACGTGCTAACGTCATACTTTTTTCCGATTCATGACGCACTTGTTGCATCGCTTCAACGGATTGCGACGTATCTGTTTGTACTTCTTGCAATAGTTCACGTATTTGTTTTGCTGATAAAGACGATTGTTCCGCTAGCTTCCGCACTTCATCTGCCACGACCGCAAATCCACGTCCGTGTTCGCCTGCGCGCGCTGCCTCAATCGCCGCATTTAACGCAAGTAAATTCGTTTGATCGGCAATGTTTGTAATCATTGTCGCCATTTGAGCAATATGGGCGGAACGTTGATGCAACGCTTGAATCCATTCACTCGATTGCGTAATGAAATCGTTCATCGTTTTTATTTGTTCGATCATTTTATCCATCGCTGCCGTTCCTTTTTCCGCTTCGCTCGTCATTGCCCGCGCCGCTTCTGCCGCCTGCTGTGAGCGAGATAAAATGTAGTTCGTATCATCGACAAGCGTATGAACAGCTTCGACGTTTTGTTGCGTCCACATGCGTTGCTTGCTCGAACCCGCCGCCACTTCTTCCATTGTCGCTCCCACTTGTTCCATCGCGTGCGCTGCTTCTTCTGTAATGGCGGTTAATTCGTGCGCGGATGCAGATACGTCGTGCGTCAATTGTTGGTTCGCGCCGATCATGGAACGGAATGAAGCAATAAGCGATTGAAATGACTGAGCAATGCGAGCAAATTCATCGCTTGATGTGACGGACAATTGCACCGTCAAATCACCGCTTGCTGCTTGCATGCTCGCTTGTTCAATCGTTGCAATTTGTTCCCGTACCGCCATGTAAAACGCAATAAATAAGTAAATAACGACCGTCACCGCAAGTGCACCTGCACCAATTGTCACCCATTTTTCAAACATGACTGCTTCATATTCATGTCGTAAATGGTTGTGAAACGCATCTAACGAAAAACGGGAAAGCTCATGTAATTTTTCGAACGCATCGTTCGTTTTCTCATATAACTCAACCGACGTTAACGAAATTTGATTCGCTTGTAAAAATTCACGTTGAAACAAGCTTACCATGCTTAATAAATCTGTCGAAATGACATCATTATATTGTTGCACTTTTTTACGCAACGGTTCATCATCGACAAAAAGCGGTGCTGTTGAGCGGCTGACGGTTTGCATCGCTGTTTCTAACACGTTTGTCCAATACGTCATTTTCGACCGCTCGATTTCATACAATTCGCTCTTTAACGTCAGCTCTGCCGCAAACGATTGCGCTCCCCCGATCGTTTCAGTAAGTAACGGAACTTGTTCAACCACAAGACGAGCTAAATAATGATTGTTCATATCGTTATCAAGCGAGACGTTTGAGCGGTCAGCAATGTGAAGCAACATTTTTTGCAAGTCGTAAACGAGCGCATTATGACGTTTTGTCGCTTCTGACACAGTGAATGTTTTCCAATTTTCTTGTATGTCGTTCATTTGTTGCAAAAGTTGCTTCCATTGTTCCTCTTCAATAAATGAAGCTTGTTGTTGTTTATGAACGGTTTGCATCATGGTCATGGATTTTTTGATCATTTTTTGCGCTTCAGCAACGTTCGCTTCATTCCCATGACCAAGAAGGACGGTCGTTGTATATTCCCGATGTTTTTGTATACCGTACATCGCATCCATCATCGGAGCGATGTAGGCGATGCCTTGTTGTTCTTTTTCAATAAACGTTTCTTTATGTATTAACAGTCGAAGGTATAACACGCTGACTGCAAACAACGTAAACATAAAAATCGTTGCTAACAACACGAATTTTTTACTAAAAGGCAACCGATTGAGCAGCTTTTTTCCGAACGTAAACATCGCGCATCCACGCTCCTTACGAAAACAATATGTACATATTGTTTTCTATTTTATCAGACGATTCATGAAAATTATATAAAAAAAATAAAAATTAGGCCATTAGACCTAATTTTTATTTCGAAACAATGCAAGCGCTTCTTTGGCAGTTTGTTGGGCGGTTTGTTGGAGCGGTGCAACAGCACGAATCATGATTTCTTTTTGTTGTTCATGTTGAGCCATACATTGCTGGATATATGAAAATAGCGCGTCTCCATCCCAACGATCATCTTCGACATGCGCAAATACGGGCTGATTGGCTTGATTGGCAAATGCATCAATTTTCGGATCGTATGATAACGCAATAAACGGTGTATGGCCGACCGCTGCGAAAATTAACGCATGCAAGCGCATGCCGACAAGCAATCGGGAACTCGCAATCATCGCCATTTTTTCTTGTATGCTTGCATCATAAGGTGCAACGACGGCATGCTCTTTCATCATGGCTAATACGCGACGAGACGTTTCATCATCGTGATGCCCATGCATCGGAATAAATACGACATCAAAGCCTGCTTGAACCGAGCGATCAAGTGCAACGGCTATTTTTCTTTCAAAATCACGACCGCGCGCCCACTCGCGCACCGAAACAGCAATGACAGGACGTGTAAACGATTGTTCTTTCCACCATGTTGTTGGGGATGTCGGTGGCTTCAGTCCCATGACTGGATCAGGCACAACCGTAATCGGCTTTTTTACACCTAGCGTTTTTAATAACTCGGCAGATGGCTCATCGCGCACCGTTAGGCGATCAACTTGATTGAGCGTCCATTTCATGAGCCATTGATTTTGTTTTTTAGACACAGGACCCATGCCTTGCGCGTAAACCATGACTGGTTTGCCGAGCCATTTGGCCATTTGCATAATGCCTGTATAGTACGGAATGCTGCGCCATCCCGTTTGGTCTTGAAGCAAACTTCCCCCACCGCTAATTAAACCATCGCTTTCACGAAGGGCTTGAATGACGTCACTGATTCGCCAACGATTGACCGCATGAACCCCATACGTTTGTTTTGTAAATGTCGGATCGTTTGAGAGCACAGTAACTTGCACGTTCGGATCATGTGCCCGAAGCGCTTGAATCATGGCATATAAAATCGCTTCATCGCCAACGTTATGAAAGCCGTAATATCCAGAAATGACAATGTTCATCGTATCACCTTTTTCCATACCCACTCATATACATAAATAAGCACGATACCGATCAATAACCCAAGCCCAAGACTATACATCGTGCGAATGAATGAGATAAAAAGTGGGATGTGCAAATGTGTAAATGTATTCATGATTGATAACCACCCGATTGTTCCAACGACAAGAAGGACAGCGCCTAATTTTTTTTGCTTATTTATCACAAATAAAGCAAGCATGTACGCTGGAAAACCGAGTAAAAACTCTTTCGTACGTGGACGTACATATAACCATTCTTCTAATTTTTGTCTCGCTGCTAGTTCAAGCGCACTCGCTGTTCCTGTATTGCCAGAACGTAACACGTAATACGCTAACAAAGCAAAAATAAAGAAACTAACAACGACATGTCCGATCGTAATCGGATGTTTCCATAGCCGCTTTATAAACGGAAGAAGCGACTCTTGAATGATCGAAGGTAAAACGAGCATAACCATCGCTACAAGCGGAACGACATAAACGAGTTTCACTCCTCGAAACCCTTCACCGACATAAGCTATATACTCATTGCCATACAACATCGCAACAATCCAACTGATTCCAACGAATGAAATAGCGATGGCGCGACCGTATGCCATAAACGTTCCGCGCCAGCCTTCCCGAACGGAAGAAGGTTTGGCGGCATAAATCGGCGTGACAATCGCTACAAGTAAAGCTAGTGCTTTCAATGCCAAATCGATGGATAACACCGTGCCAGCGATTCCAAGAACGAATGCGCCTCCTGCAGCAACAAATGCCAATAGCGGTGAAACGAGCGAGCGAATAGCAAGAAAAATAAAAGCGGTCGCTCCAACAATAAAGCCAATGGTTGCAATAGATGAGCGTTCAATTGGCGCAAACGGTTCACTTTTTCCAAGCGTATAATGACTTGGCATATGTTGAACGATTTGTTTCATCACAGCGACTGTTTTTTCAATATTTTGTACTGTCTCTGCGGATGTATACGGACGAATAAATAACGCGCGAATGTTTCGTTCTTTGATCGCACGAATAGCGACATCCACCGCTTCGTCTTGTTTTCGTTGTTCTAAATTCAAACTATGTAAACGAACGACATTTACATTCATCGCTTTTGCTAATGTCGTCAATCCTTTTGCTTCATAAAACTCGGTGGACAACAAAGCATATCCTACTTCTTTCCATCTTTTCCCCCATTTTTCGACATCCGCTGGATACCCAGCCACTTCTTCTCCCGTCGGCAGCAGTTTAAATGTATGTTCATTTTTGAGCGTTTCAATTTGTTGGAGTACACGCACACTCGCCTCGTTCATATCACGCGCATCTGGAATACGGAGCACAACCATCAAGCCTTGTTCAATGAGACGGGCCATTTTCATTTCATCGTATCCGAGTGGAACGCGTTCAATTTTTTTCGCATTTCCTTCAATTATATAATACGTTTTTCCATTTACTTGTACGGCTTTGACATCGTCACCAAACGTTGCTTGTAGCGATGAAACGATCGGTATATCATCAAGTGGATAAACGACAAGCCCGCGCGATGGAATATGATCGACTGTTTCATTCAATAGGACGAGTGCATGTTTAAATTCATCCATCTTTAACAACAGGACATGACCTGATTTTTCAAGTGAATCGAGCGTTTCTGCTTCCACGCTAACTGTTGTCAAACCTGCTTCTTTCAGTTGCTTCCATACATCTGTTTCATTTTCTTCTTGCAACCATACTTCGATTTCATCGTATGGCATGATCATTTCATACGTTCGATTGTTCCACTCTGCTTCATGCCGTTTACTCAGTGCAGGGGCGATTAGCATAAGCGACACGGCGATGATAATCAGCAACCATTTTTTCACACGTTTCATCCTTTCTTCTTTTGATTCAACCATTGGCGAAGCTCTTGAACCGTTACCCCACCGAGCGCGAGTACAATTCCAAAATAAAACAAACCGCCACCGATCGTTGCGATAGCTGCATAAACAAGAGAAGCCACTCTTCCCCACGTCGGAGAAATGAAAAATAAGCTCGCGCCCATCAGTAAAGAGGAGAAAAAGTACACGACAATTTTTCGATTCCAAAAGACGAGCGACATACGACGGCGAATGGCAACATGATTCATCCATGTAATGAACGCGTATGTCACAAGCGTCGAAATACCAGCCCCAATCAAACCGTACCATGAAATAAACAAGACGTTTGTCCCCCATTTTACGAAACAGCCGATTAAAATGATGACCGCAGCGCGTTTCGAATCGCCAATGCCTTGTAAAATGCCGGTTCCAAGCAACGCAAGGGACGTAAATGCCGAGCTTGCCAACACGACTGCCATCGTCGCACTTCCTTCATTATTTGTAAATAAAGCGATGTTTAACGGGACGGTCAACCCAGCTAAGCCGGCTGCAATAGGCCACGATAAAAAATGTGATAGGTCAAACGATTTTTGAACTGTTTGCTGCGCTAAACTCGCTTCCCCTTTTGCCATTTGTTTACTTAACAAAGGAATAAGCGGAAGAACAAGGGACGATGAAAACACCGTCGCTATTTGTACAAGTGCTGTTCCACGACTATATAGTCCGAATAAATAGCTCGTTTCACCTGCTTCTGTCCCATGCCAATGAAGAGCAAGTGGTACGGAAAGCGAATCGACTAAATTTAAAAATGGCATCGCAAGCGCACCAAACGCAATCGGAATTGACAAAGATAAAATCGCTTTGCTTGTCTGCACCCATTGCACACGCGAAAGCCTTACGCGTTTCGGACGGTAAGGAGAACGCGCATACAACGCACGTAAGTATATGAGACTAGCAAGTGCCCCAAGCGGCGAGCCGATCATAATCCCTCCGGCGATGACATCATCGGCATATGCAGCTTGTACCATATAAAAAGCGACAAGTAAAATAAAAGCGACGCGAACAAATTGCTCGAGCACTTGTGATGCGGCAGTCGGCTTCATATCTTCAAGCCCTTGAAAAAAACCGCGATATACCGCCATATATGGCGAGATGAGCAACGTTGTCGCTACGACGATAATCGCAAATTGCGCTTCCGTACCGCCAAGTGCTTTCGCAATCCACGACGAACCACCTGCAAGAAGTGAAAAACTGAGCACTCCGAAACTAAACGCCAATATGCTTGCTGTTTGCACGAAGCGCGCCACTTCATCTTCTTTTTGTTGCGCACGCGCTTCAGAAATCAATTTCGAAACGGCAATCGGAATGCCTGCAACAGATAAAATTAACGCGACCATATAAAGCGGATAAACGAGACTAAAAATGCCGAGCACTTTATCTCCTGCAATATTTTGTAGCGGAATGCGAAAAATGCTGCCGAGCACTTTCGAAATGATCGTGCCAATCGTTAAAATCATCGTTCCTTTTACGAATGACTGGTTCATTTTCCGACAACCTTTTGCTTTAAAATGGTCCACGCAAAGCGTGGCAATGCTAACATTCGTTTTGCTCGCGTCGGTTGCTTTACTAAGCGATACAACCATTCGAGATTTAGGCGAATCCATAGTTCTGGTGCTCGCTTAACCACTCCAGCAAGCACATCAAAGCTTCCGCCAACCCCCATCCAGACGCCGCGTCCGACTGTATGCATATGTTCAGCGATCCATTGTTCTTGTTTTCCCATACCGAGCGCAACAAATACAAAATCCGGCGCGGCTTGCTTCACTTCTTCTACAATCGTCTTGTCGTTCCAGTCAAAGTAACCGTTACGTACTCCGACTAAACGAACATTTGGATAACGATGGCGAATATGTTGTGCTGCCGCTTGTACGACTTCTTCTTTCGCGCCAATCATATATACGCGATATTGATGCTCATCAGCAAGTTGTAAACAACGACATAACACGTCGTAACCAGCGACACGCTCTGGCAGCGGTGTTCCGAGCCATTCAGCCGCCTTCACAACCCCGATGCCGTCGGCAACGACATAATCGGCTTGTTGGATCGTTTCCATATATGTAGGTTCTTCATTTGCTTTCATGACAATTTCAGGATTAGCCGTCACGATAAAGCACGGCTTTTGTTGTTTGACGTGCGCGTGAATGACGGAAACCACTTCATCCATCGTCGCACGTACAAACGGAACTCCAAGTATGTGAACCGTTTGAAACGACATACAAAACGCTCCTTTAATTCGATTGTTCGACAACACCATTAATCATATCACAATGAATATGACATTGACTATTTCTTCTTCGTCATAACATTGGTAAACTAATGGTATCATATACGCAAAAGAAAGGATTGTATTCGCGATGGAATGGACAAACGATACGGTCAATCGAGCTGTCATGGCGCTCGTTCAACAATTAACAAAAGATTGGACGAAAACAAAAGTACATTCAGAAATATTGGAAATTTTTATGAACATGCGTTTAGAAACAAAAACGGAGGAAGAGTATGTTTCGTTACTACTAACGAACGTTGCTTTTGCGACAGAGTCAAGCTTTGCATTAAACAAAATTTTTGAACTCATTTTACTTCATAAACAATTTCCACCTGCTGAAGCCGTGCAAGCATGGTTAACAGATGCGCATGAAAAAATTCAAGAACAATTGCCAACGTTGCGTGAAGTGTATCGCAAACATTTCGGTGACGAGGAAAATATAAAACGAAAGCTTGAACTAAGCTATTGCCCGGTATTGTTAAGCAATCGAATTAAAACAGATTTCATTTTCGCCTTCATTCACGAACAAAACCAACCGATGATGAAAGACTTTTTTGACGCCGATCCAAAAGCGGTGCTAGAAGCGCTTCATCATATTAGCGGCTTTTTCTCTAGCATGATTTTAGAAGGGATTGAACTCATATAAAAAGGGAGCCAGCAGCTCCCTTTTTATTGTAATTTATTCATTAATTTGGCAGATGTTAAAAATTCAGCCAACGCCTTTGCAATTTCTGCACGCGTCATGTAGCCACCTGGCACAAAACGATGATTCTCCCGTCCTGTGAAAATACCAGCTTGGTACATTTTTTCAACGCCATCTTTCGCCCATGCTTGAATTTGGGCAGCATCTTTAAAGTCTGTCACTTTTTTCGCTGTATTTAACTGTGTTTGATCATAATTCAAGAATGAAAGCTCTAGTGCTCTCTTGAACATGACTGCCGCTTCTGCACGAGTAACTGGTGCGTTTGGTGCAAATAGACCGTTTCCTTTCCCTT
Source organism: Anoxybacillus eryuanensis (assembly GCF_051200995.1). Taxonomy (NCBI): domain Bacteria; kingdom Bacillati; phylum Bacillota; class Bacilli; order Caryophanales; family Anoxybacillaceae; genus Anoxybacillus; species Anoxybacillus eryuanensis. The sequence goes on from NZ_JBPODS010000007.1 coordinate 67,691, forward strand.
GAACAATACCGTACTTCACTGCAGCAGCAAGCTCACCGTTTTCGTTAAACCATTCTGTTCCTTTCACATCTTTGAACCGTTTATCATACGTTTCACTTGGTAAGCCGAGAGCACGAACAAGTAAAACAGCAAATTGCGCACGTGTCATATTTTCTTTCGGTGCAAAGGTTTGTTCCGTTTTCCCTTTAATAATGTATTTCGATGCAAGTGCCTCAATATACGCTTCCGCCCATGTTTTTCCGCCATCTACATCCGCGAATGTTTTATTATTTTCAACAACGACATACGTGGAGTTTGTTAATGATTTTACCGTTGCTTGATCGCCGTTAAATACGGTTGGTACAGATACAAGCTTGCCGTTTGCATCAACCCGTACCGCGACCGAACGATGTGGAATAAACACTTTCGAACCTTTTAATTCACGTTCCACATATTGTGTAAACCGTGTAATCGTTTCGGTTTTTCCGTTCGCTGTAGCAACGATGTGAAACTCCACCGCATCCGATACCGCAGATATTCCTTGAGGTGGATTTACTTTTGTGATTTCAATTGCAATTTTAACATTGTCTATGCTTGAACCTAATTTTTGTGCAACTTGCGCAAGTTTCGCTTGAATTTCTGCCACTGGCAACTTATATGATGCCCGATCCGTTTGAACATTCACTACCGCCTTTGCCTCTTTCGCAAATACATCCGCAAATAACTTTGCCGGAATTACTGCTTTCGCAACTTCATTCGCTACAAGCGTACCAACACCTAACGCGATTTCTTTATTTTGCGCTGAAACAAGATTGACAATATCCGCAATTTTCCCTACTTTTACTTCTGTTACTTTTTCTTTTTGACCTTTGGCATTTGTTTGTTCTTTTGTCGTTACCGCATCTTGGCCAACGATCACTTTACCATTTTCTGCTCCTGTAGTTGGTAGAGGGGTTACAACAGAACCACCACCTGTATTACCGCCACCTGTGCTGCCACCACCGCCTGTGCTACCAGCTGTAACTGAAACTGTCCTTTTGGCGATTGTTATCCCGTCAATTTTAGCAAAAACATCAATCGTCCCTGTTTGACGAACAGTCAAGACATTACCACTAAATGTTGCAATCGTTGGGTTGGATGTTTCCCATTGAATAGATGTTGTTAAGCTAACTGTTGTGGTACTTCCTTGAACAATTGGAACACGCAGTTCATATTCATTTCCTATATTAGCAATTGTCGCGCCCTTCTCTGTAAATGCACTTTGAAGCATCGTGGAACGCGCTTGTTTATTTGTATCAATAACTTGATCATTCAAATTCGATTGCAATTGGAATAACTTTCCAACAGACAAACCAACAGAATTGAGCTTACCTTGTAAAGTAGAAAAACTCCCTGTGTTTAATGTGTTCTGCACAGCAGTTTGAATGATTGACGAATACGATACATTTGATCTCGCTGCATTTTGTATAATAGCAGTTTCTAAATTAGACTCCATAGCTAATACGAAATCAATGAGTTGATCTGCTGTGACGTTGTTTGTTTCATCAAATAACGTATTAAACTTATCTGCATAATTTGTACGGAAGTTTTTTACCGCCTGCGCAAGATCAGTTGCGTTTTCGTGCTTTGTATAGATGAGATTGGCTACACCTTTAATAAGTTCAACAAGTGCATTTTGTTTATCGGGGTCACTTAATGATAGCCCACTAACAGCATCTGAAATATGAGAGTATTGAATAGTATTAATCTTATTCCATGCATTTTGCAAAGTCGTCGCATCAGCATTTTTGTAAAAAATATAAAATCGATTAGCTAGCTGATCAATTTTTTGATCAACTGTTTGTGCTGCTTCAACATGTGTAGCTTTTCCACCAATTGCAACGGCTGGTGTGAAAGCAACCGCTGTGGCAATCATCGCACGTAACGCCTTTTGACTCCATGGATACTTTTTCATTCCATCACCTCATTTGAATATATGTAAATATAAAAAATTTACACTCATGTAATCTCTCTTTTATTTCCATAAGTTTATAATACTTCAATTCTATGACGATATCAAGATGCATTTCCATTTTTCACTTCATCTCATTTTCCTATGTTCATTCTCCTATGGAATCGTGTATGATAAAACATAGGGAACCAATAGAAAGGAGATCATTCGAGTGAAGAAGTGGCTTATCATTTCGCTTAGCATCGTTGTTTTGCTTCTTGGAGGTGCAGGGAGCTATTATTATTTTCTTACAAATAAAAAAGTAGACTTGAAAAAAGAAGATGAAAAAGTAGCTGAAATTGTGGAAGAAGAGTACGAGATTCTATTGCCTGATGACAATGGATCTACTCAATCAGAGAAAGCCCAACAAACACCTTCAACAAAACAAAACGATACAAATCAAACAAGTAGCAATCAGACACACCATAACAAAACAAACGAACCGTCGTCTTCACCAAATGAAAAAGCAACAAATCATCAAAGTGAATCAAATAAACAAAATAATACAAATGAACAAAATGGAACAAACACATCAAACAAGCCGGTCGAACAGATCACCGTTGCAAGCATTAAAGAAAAATATCGTCCGTCGTTTGAGCATCTGCAACAGCAAGCTAATGCAAAAATTGATGCTCTCGTCGATCATGCCATTGCAGAATATCGTGAAAGAAAAGAGAGTGGACAATCTGTATCGTTTAATTATTTCTTCGCCAAGTACAACACTGCAGCGCAAGAGCTTGAAGCGAAAACAGATGCAGCATTTAACATCATTTATAGCGCCCTAGAAAACGAACTGAAAAAAAACGGCTTTAGTCCAAGTCATGCAAAAGAATTTCGCGAAACATATGAACAACAAAAATCTGCACAAAGAAATACGTTGCTAAAAAAAGCATTGAGTAAACTGTAAAGGGAGCCAGCAGCTCCCTTTACTCCTCTTCATCACAGTCTTCGCATACTTCAAATATCGTATCCGTATCGTCCCAATCGTCGTCATCATCCCAGTCGTCAAACAGTTCGCTTAATTGCTCATCAATTCGCCCAGCAATGTCTTCAAATATATCGTAAAACATATCGATTCGTTTCGATAGTGCACTGACTGATATGCCGTATTGCTCAGCGAGTTGTTTTTGTGGAATCCATTCATGTAAAATCGCATCAGCCATAATGTAATGAAGTGCCGCCGCATACACTTCAGGTTTTCGAATCGTCGGATTGTTGAGCCGACAATATTCCACCCAAATGAGACGAGCGGTATCTAAAATAGACAAATCTTTTTGTGGAAAGTTTTGTTCGAATAATGTAAACACTTGTTCTTGTGTTGGCGATAAACTTTCGACGTCAAACATCGTTAAACGTAATGATTTTTGAAACGTTTCTGGATACGCCTCAATCCATTGTTCATACTGTTCGTCGCATGCTTTCCAAACATCTTGTATGTATACGTACAACGGATGAGTTAAAACGACAGGGAGAGGGAAAAATGTCCCGAAGCAAGCGATATATTGACCATGTGGTACAAAAATTCCTGCCAACGCTTGTCCTTCTTCCAAATCGAACTCGTCCGGCATATCGAGTAGTTTCATATGTTTCGTTTCCCCAGTTAATAAATCTGTTACAACGACATACGAATCCCGTAATTCATCAATGCAAACGAACGTTGGGAACGCTTGACGCCACGACTGAATGATGCTATAGACGGTTGGACGAACAGCCTGTTTACGAATTGTGCGCAAATAATAATCGAAAATGGTCATTCCGTTTGTATCTTTTTTAAAAAACATGGCCCACATGCTAATGAAAAAGCGGAAAACAGATATTTCATCGTCATCCGTTTGTTCAACAATCATATGTTCTTGAACCGTTCGATATAAAAACGACTCATGTTCAAATGCTGCGTAACGAATGAAATCATGCATATGTTGGACGACATCTTGATCGACAAGTTCATGAATGGACACGACATTATTGCCGCAACATTGTTTATACTTTTTCCCACTTCCGCAAGGACATAACGCATTTCGTGCTACTTTGCTCATCCTTTTCACCTCCATGCTTTTTCTTCCATTGTAACACGCCAAAATGAAAGAAGATACATCCTTTGTTTCTTTCATTTTTATCGTGTACAATGAAAAATAAACTACCGATAAAAAAGGAAGAGATACATGATTGGACAAATCGTTACATGGCAAGTGAAAGAACAAAAACCGTTCGGTTACATCGTCACAAATGGAAAAGAAAGCGCCTTGCTTCATGAAAGTCAATGCGAAAGTGAGTTACAAATCGGTGAAGAAGTAAGCGTATTTTTATATCACGATCATGAAGGGCGCATGCGAGCAACGATGAAACGACCACTGATTACGACATCGTCATACGGTTGGGTCGAAGTGGTTGATGTCGTTTCACAATTAGGTGTTTTCGTTCATATTGGCATTGAAAAAGATGTGCTATTATCTCTCGATGACTTACCGCCGCTTCCAACACTTTGGCCAGAAAAAGGCGATCAATTGTACTGTTCGCTTCAAGTAGATAAACGCGGGCGACTGCTTGCGAAACTTGCGGATGAGGAAACGATCAAACAAATAAGCGTTCCTGCCCCCGCTTCTGCGTTTAACACAAACGTACGCGGTCGCATTTATCGTTTAATTAAAGCAGGATCTTTTCTCATTACAGACGTTGGCTATGTCGGATTTATTCACGAATCGCAACGAAGACGTGAGCCACGCCTTGGCGAACTTGTCGAAGGGCGCGTCATCGCTGTGAAAGAAGACGGAACGATCAACGTATCACTACTTCCGCGAAAGCAAGAAAGTTTACAAACAGATGCAGAAACCATTTTCCGTTATCTTGAAAGCCGTGGTGGCGCGATGCCGTATAGCGACAAAAGCGATCCCGAGGACATTCAAGCTCGGTTTCATATGAGCAAAGCCGCATTTAAACGAGCGCTTGGACGATTAATGAAAGAAAAGAAAGTGTACCAACAAGACGGTTGGACATATATCAAAGGGAGAGAAAACGAATGATTCGCTTTGCGACAATCGGAACGAATTGGATTACGGAGGCGTTTATTCGCGCCGCAAAACAAGTGTCTTCGTTTCATTTACAAGCTGTATATTCTCGTCAAGAAGAAACCGCAAACGCCTTTGCGGAGAAAACAGGCGCAACCGAAACGTTTACAAACTTACATGAGCTTGCAGCGAGCGAACATATCGATGCCGTATATATCGCAAGTCCAAACTGTTTTCATGCCGAACAAGCGATCATGCTCATGAATCACGGTAAACACGTCATATGTGAAAAACCGCTCGCTTCTAATGTCAAAGAAGTGGAAGCAATGATTGAGGCGGCACAAAAAAATGGTGTCGTGTTGATGGAGGCGATGAAAACAACATGTTTACCAAATTTTCAAGCGATTCAACGTCATCTCGCAAAAATCGGACGCGTTCGTCGCTACGTCGCAAGCTATTGCCAATATTCTTCACGCTACGATGCGTTTAAACAAGGAACAATCGCAAACGCCTTTAACCTTGCCTTTTCAAGTGGTGCATTGATGGACCTTGGCGTATATTGCTTATATCCGCTCGTCGTCCTATTTGGTGAGCCAAAAGCCATTCAAGCGCATAGCGTCCGTTTATCGTCAGGAGTTGACGGCGAAGGAAGCATCATGCTCGATTATGGCGATATGGATGCCGTTGTCATGTATTCAAAAATCACCAACTCGTATGCCCCTTCGGAAATTCAAGGAGAAGAAGGAACGATTGTCATTGATGCGATTCATACTCCAACGCGCGTACATATTCATTACCGTGACGGACGTATGGAAGATATTACTGTTCCGCAACCATATGAGCCAATGTATTACGAAGCGCTCGAGTTTATAACGCTCATTGAACGTGGAGAGAAACAATCAACGATCAATTCACACGCTCGTTCACTTGCAACAATGAAAATTATGGACGAAGCACGAAAACAAACGGGAATTGTATTTCCTGCCGATGAACATTTCGCCTAAAGCGGAATGTTCTCTTTTTTTATTTCATGAATATATTTTTATAAAAAATAATTGGGTGTGCTATAATTTAATATAATCATTTGCACATGAGGTGATATGATGCGCATCTATAATTACGAGTTGCTGAAACATCTCTCTTATTCGATGGAAACTCTTCAATTACTTTCGAAAATTGATGAATACAAAGGGAAGCAAGATTTGTATAAGAAACAATCCCCCCAAATACTCGAAACACTTAAAAATGTAGCCATCATTCAATCAACAAAATCATCAAACGCGATTGAAGGAATTATCATTACAAATAAACGGCTGAAAAGCATTATGGCAGAACAGACGTTACCGATGGATCGATCAGAAGGGGAGATTGCTGGGTATCGGAACGTGTTAAAACTGATCCACGCCTCATCTGATGCCATTCCGATATCCCCTTCTATTATCAAACAACTACACCGTGATTTATACGAGTATGTCCCTTCACAAGGAGGAGAATGGAAAAGTCAAGATAACTATATTAGCGAAACGTTGCCGAGTGGGGAAAAGTTTATTCGTTTCATTCCCGTACCTGCTTTTCAAACAGATGAGCACATGCGTCTTCTCTGTATGACTTTTCAAGATACAGTTCAAAAAGGTGACGTACATCCATTGATTGCAATTGCAATCTTCATTTTAGATTTCCTTTGCATTCATCCATTCCACGACGGCAATGGACGGATGTCACGTTTATTAACGCTTCTTTTATTATACAAATTTGGATACGAAGTCGGCCGTTATATTAGTATAGAAACGCTTATCGAAGAAAGTAAAGAAACATATTACGACGTTCTCAAACGCTCATCGATCCACTGGCATGAAGGGAAAAACGACATTTTCCCCTGGTTACATTACTTTTTATCAGTTATTGTTGCCGCCTATAAAAAACTTGAAGAACGCGTCGGCTATATAGAAACAAGTCGTGGAAATAAGCGAAAGCGCATTAAAGATTTTATTGAAGGGAGCATGGGATACTTTACAAAAGAAGATATTCGCCATGCCTGTCCTGACATTAGTGAAGCAACGATCAATCGCGTATTAAACGAATTAAAAGAAGCAAAAAAAATCATCCCAATTGGTAAAGGAAGAAGCGCAAAGTGGAAAAAAACTAACGAATAAGCGAGTGTTTATGCTCGCTTATTCGTCTTCCAAACCATCCATAACACAATGGTCGCCCCGATCATATCGATGATGACATCAGAAAACAATGCTGTTCGATTCGGTTGAAACGATTGATGCCATTCATCAAACATCGCACAACCAAGCGTCAATAACCAAGCGAAGCGGTAGGAAGCTGTCGCTTTCCATGCAAAAAACGCAAACGTTCCAAATACCGTCATATGCGCACTTTTTCGAACAATAAAATTCCATGAAAATAATCCGTCGCTCACCGGACGGTTCGTATGAATGCCAACATATTCAAGCCAATAGCGAATCCATTGTGCCGTTTGTTCCCCGGTAAATAGCGGAGACTCGGTGAAATAGTAAATAAGTGCACACCATGCAACGACAAGCCCCCACCATATAACACGATTTGTTTTCATCATTTAAATCCTTTCTATATATGGAAATCTACACACCATTTTACTACTTTCGTCCCTTTTATACGAGTGATTTGTTCTATTTGTAAACAAAAGGGTAGCATGCTAAAATGAGAACAAATGAACGAAAAGGAGTAATTTACATATGTTGCAGACGATGCTATCGTCCGAAGTGATGACAAAAGCGGCTGAACGCTTGATGAAGCTGCTACCGTACAAAAAACATAGCGACATCATTAAACGAGCATGGCAATTGTACCGTACTGGGCATGTGTATAACGTGACAATTGAGGACAATGTGCTAAAAGGGAAAGTAACAGATAAGGGACATACATATGAGCCATCTTTTCGGTTAAAGCAGGCGGCAGGATCATCATGCACTTGCACAGCCGTCGGTCTATGTCCGCACAATGTTGCGTTATTTTTATATGCGTACAATCAAATTGATGCAGTCGGGAATTTGATTAGAACATGGAAAGAGCCAGTGAAAAAACAAAATGAAAAACAAAAAGACATACAAGTGAAACAACAAACCGTTCATCAACAGAAGCCAAACGAGAAAGATAGGAGCAACACGTCAAACAACGAAAATATCATTGACACATGGTGGCAATCGTTTGAAGAAAAATATCGTCGCATCCCGCTATACAATGTAACAGAAGAAGAACATATGCGTAGGCTTATTCAATCATTCTTCCCAACTTTCGAGCGACCGAAGTCAAAAGCGCCGTTTTTAGATCATTTATATTATGTCCATGCCGCTTTATTTACATTTATTAAACTTGTTCATATTCCGCAACAACCATGGGGCTACTCCGCAATGATGCAAGAGCGGCATGTGGAACAATTTTCTTCAACCGTACAACAAGCGCTCACAAATTTAGCAAAAAAGCCGCGTACAACAATGCATGAACAACTTTTATACGCTACCATTCCATACGTAAGAAACGTATTATCAGGCAAATTAACGTACTTTAGCCACATATTAGATGTATATGAAATGATGTGGACAACCGTATTGACCGACAAAACATATCGCCAAGAGGAATGTACATGGGCGATTGAACAGTTAAATAAGAAACAAACCGTAGAAGAAAAAATACCGTTTATCGGCGCAGCTTCTTATGTATCGTTTTTGCTTGAAAACGATCATCGTGCGTATCAGCTCATTGAACCGTTTCCATACTTAGCAACGGAACATATCGTCCGTTTTATGCATATGTCATTTGCCAAAAAACAAATTCAACGTGGAGCTGATTGGTTTCATCGGCTCGAACAAAATGTGGAAACATACTTATATTCGCTTCATATCACCGACCGTGAGTGGTTTGTTCAACATGTATTATCTGCCTATGTCCAATATCGTATCGCTACAAAAAACGAACAAACTGAACGGTACGAACAGCTTCTTCAAAGGCTGCTTCCGTACAGTTTTTATACGTACATCGATTACTTATTTGATGAACAAAAATGGAAAGAGCTCATTGAATTATATATGCTCGAAAAAGCAAACGTCGATATGATTCATCCGTTCCATTTAAAAGCAGTCGAACAAGCAGATCGTTCGCTCGTTCTTCCTTTGTATCACCAAACAATTATGCACTACATCGAACAAAAAAATCGCAGCGCATACGAACAAGCAATGAAACATTTACGAAAACTGCGCGCCCATTACCGCGCATTAAAACAAATGCCTCACTGGGAAGCATATATTGCAAAACTAGCTGAACAAACGAAACGATTACGTGCCTTTCAAGATTTATTACGGAAAGGGAAATTCATATGATGCAACTCGAACTAAAAAGCCGTTGGCTCGATGAACAAAAACAGTTTTTTATTTATAGTGATGATGCGGACCCAGATGAGTGGAAAGAGCTCGTCTTTTGTTGGCATGAAGAAACGTTTTACGGGACATTTGCGACAGTCGATACGATCGGAAACCATATTGGCGTTCTTCTTTCGCCTTGGGAGGCGCTTACGTTTTTTGCTTATCCATCGACAAACGCATTCATCGACACGATATGGGACGAACAAAGTAAACAATTTCAAGCATGGGCAAAACAAATCATAGCGGACATTGAACAAAAACAATTCATGCCTGATTTTGACGCATGGAAGCAAGGACGGTTCGGATGGAAAGGAACGACAGAAGATAAGCATCCGTTTATTTCCGTCTGGCGTTCTGAGGCGATCAACGACTGGATTCAATCAGACGTAGAACTTAAACAAACGTGGCAGCAAATCGCTGAAACGTATCCCATTGTTGCAAGCGACGTTACTTCAGTTATGGACGAGCACGATTGGTTAACGGAAATCGGTTGGGATAAAAACCGTCCACCGTTTATCGTCGCCATTCGCTTAAATGAACCAGAGGAGGATGGTGGAGCATGGTCGCTTGAAACGGTTCTCATCGACACAACAACAAACGACATCACCGTTTATCCGCATATGCCAAAAGCTTGGGAGGCATACGTTAGCCATATCGAACGAGCACAACAACGATGGCAAACGATCGTCCCATGGCTGAGCGAAAACGGCGCGTTGCGCACACAATTAAACGAGGACGACGCATGGCGCTTTTTAGTGGAAGCGACAATAGAACTAACTGAAGCGGGTGTGCGCGTTATTGTTCCAGAATGGTGGGAAGTTGTGAAACAAACACGCCTTCGGGTGAAAGCACGTGTGAAATCATCCGCAACATCTGTATTTGGACTAGATGCGCTCGTCGATTTCGATTGGCGCATCGCTACAAACGGAGTCGAACTAACAGAACAGCAATTTGCGGAGCTTGTTGAACAAAAACGTCGTCTTGTCCGCATTCGCGATCAATGGGTGCAACTCGATCCAGCTGTGATTCAACACGTACAAAAACTAATGAAACAAGCCAAACAAGAAGGTTTATCGATTCGCGACGTACTCATGCAAACACTTACCGAGAAAACAAACGAACCACATGAAGACGACGAACAAATTGACATTGAACTAAACCGTTCATTTACGTCGCTTGTGAAAAAAATGAAAAACATCGACCGTATCCAAACGGTCACTGTTCCAACAACGTTTCAAGGCACGTTGCGCCCATATCAGCAACGAGGCGTCGATTGGCTCATCTTTTTACGCCAACTCGGCTTTGGCGGCTGTCTAGCAGACGATATGGGGCTTGGAAAAACGGTACAAATGCTTGCGTATTTCGCATATGTGAAAGAAAATGAGAAACGAAACGGACCTGCCCTGCTCATTTGTCCAACGAGCGTCATCGGCAACTGGCAAAAAGAATGTCAACAGTTCGTTCCGTCGCTACGTGTTTACGTTCATCACGGACAAGCGCGAGCAAAAGGAGAAGCGTTTTTTGCCGCTGTAAACGAAGCCGATGTCGTCATTACATCATACAGCTTAGCGCATTTAGATTTCGACGACCTTTCAAACATCGCTTGGGATGTCATTTGTTTAGATGAAGCGCAAAACATTAAAAATGCCCAAACGAAACAAGCGCGCGCCATTCGTAAACTAAAAGGACGTCATAAAATCGCGCTCACCGGCACACCAATTGAAAACCGACTAAATGAACTTTGGAGCATTTTTCACTTTTTAAACCCAGGCTATTTAGGTTCGCAAACAGAGTTTCAACGCCGTTTTGGAACGCCAATTGAGAAAAACGGAGACGCACAAGCAACCGAAAAACTACAAAAATTGATTCGCCCATTTTTACTGCGCCGAACGAAAACAGATGAACGCATTGCGCTGGATTTACCGGATAAACTCGAACAAAAAGAATATTGCCCGCTTACCGTCGAGCAAGCATCATTATATGAACAAATTGTACAACAGTCACTTGAAAAGCTTGAACAAGTGGACGGATTTGCGCGTCGTGGCATCATTTTACAAATGTTAAATAGTTTAAAACAACTATGCAACCATCCTGCCCTTTATTTAAAAGAAAAACAGCCAAAACAAATGGTTGAACGATCGCATAAAGTCGAAAAGTTGCTTGAACTTGTCGAACAAATTCGTGAAAATGGAGAAAGCTGTTTAATTTTTACACAATACATCCAAATGGGTGAAATGATGCAACATCTTCTTTCTACACATTTGAAAGAAAACGTCGTCTTTTTAAACGGAAGCACACCGAAACAAACGCGTGATGACATGATTGAACAATTTCAAAATGGTCAGTTTCATATATTCATTTTATCGCTCAAAGCAGGGGGAACAGGGCTCAATTTAACAGCCGCCAACCATGTCATTCATTTCGACCGTTGGTGGAACCCGGCCGTTGAAAACCAAGCGACAGACCGAGCGTATCGTATCGGGCAAACAAAATTCGTCCACGTGCATAAACTCATTACAACTGGCACAATTGAAGAAAAAATTGATGATATGCTTGAGAAAAAACAAGCGCTCAATGAGCAGCTCATTCAAAGCGAAACGTGGATTACCGAACTGTCGAACGAACAATTGCGCGAACTATTTACCCTTTCATGAGGTGACACATGGCGAAGAAAAAAGGAACGAAACAACAAACATTATGGGAAAAACTACTTGAGCAAATGATGAAAAAGCTAGAACAACGAAAAATAAACAGCCGCTAATGTCGGCTGTTTATTTTTGGATATAAAACTTTCTCGATAACGTAAAGCTATACACAATCGGAATAACGAACAACGTTAAAAAGGTGCTACTAATTAATCCACCGATCACAGTAATTGCCATCGGTTGATTGAGCTCTGCCCCATCCCCAACGCCAAAGGCGAGCGGCAATAAACCTAAAATCGTCGTCAACGCCGTCATTAAAATCGGACGAAGACGAAGTTTAACCGCAGTGACAATCATATCTCGCTCTCCGCGGACACGCAATTGATTCATATAATCGACAAGAACGATCGCATTGTTGACGACAATCCCCGCAAGAACGATGCCACCGATAATGACCATGACGCTCATCGGCGTTTGTGTTAGCCATAATCCACCTGCAATACCGATGATCATAAGTGGAATTGTAAACATAATAATAAACGGATGTTTAAACGATTCAAATTGCGCTGCCATGACAAGATAGACGAACGTCACCGCTAACGCAAAGGCTAATGCTAAATCATCAATGGACGACTCAAGCAACTCCCGATCGCCACTAAAGACGATATCCGTTTCTGACGGGAGATCGAGCTTTTCGATTTCGCGATCAACAAGCACCGATATATCGCCAAGCGTAACGGAATTTTTATATTTCACCGTAAACTGAACGGCGCTTTGTTCATTCACCCGTTGAATTTGGACGCGACTTTTTCCAATTGAAACAGATGCGATGTCGCCAAGTTTCACGAACGATCCGTCCGGTTTTTTCACGAGCAATTGTTTTAAATCGTTAACGGAATTTTTCACGTTTCGATCGTATTCTACCGTGACATCATATACGTTGGCGTTTGTGTCAATGATGCGTGTCGCTGTCATTCCGCGCGTCATTTGTTGTGCTACCATTGCTACTTGTGCAGGCGTAAGCCCATGTTGCAACGCTTTTTCCCGATCGATTTTGACTTGAATTTCATCAACTGTTTCCGACAAATCTGTTGTCACTTCTTTCACTTCTTTTAACGACTTTAATCGTTTTTCAATTTGAGGAACGACTTGTTTGAGCCGTTGTTCATCCGTATCTTTTACACTAAAGGTTAACGTATTTGGCGCACTTCCGGTCGATGCTTGCAAGTTAAACGACACTTCCGCCGTTTTGTTCACTTTTTTCGCCGCTTGTTGCACAGGGGATTTTAATTCATCAACGACGACAAACACCGAGCGATTGCGCTTATCTTTCGGCTTCATTTTCACATATATTTCAGCTACGTTGCTTTGCGTCGTTCCGCGAAACGACTGTTCTTGCGTCGAACCGATGAGGCTCACGTATGTTTCAATATCATCGACTCGTTTTAATTCATGTTCAATCGCCTTGACGACACGCTCTGTCGCTTCGAGAGAATAACCGTCATCTGTTTGCACACGAATGGAGAAAAATCCTTCGTCTGTATTCGGCAAAAACTGCATCCCGACATGTGTCAGCCCGACAACGCCAACGCCGAACAAACTAACGGCCACCAACAACACAACAAAACGATGGCGCAATGACCAACGTAAACTTCGTTCAAGCGCGCGCATCGGGGCAGAGGATAACCGCGTCTCTTCACGATAACGTCTGCGCGGACGCAACCAACGGCTCGCAAGCATCGGTACGACCGTTAACGCCACAAATAATGAAGCAAGTAAACTAAATGCGATCGTCATCGCAAATTCGGTAAATAAATCACCGATTAATCCAGTAATAAATAACACAGGAATGAACACGGCAACGCTTGTTAACGTGGAAGCAACAATAGCACTTCCAACTTCGCTTACCCCATCTTTTGCCGCTTCTTTCGGCTCTTTCCCCATCGCTAAATGGCGGGAAATATTTTCAATAACGACAATGGAGTTGTCGACAAGCATCCCAATCCCGAGCGCTAGTCCACCGAGCGTCATAATGTTTAACGTAAAATCAGAAAAATACATTAACACAAACGTCACAATAACAGAATACGGAATGGCGATACCAATAATGATTGGACTTTTGATGTTCCGTAAAAAGATAAACAGCACCGCCATCGCAAACGCTCCACCTAACACGAGCGACTGTGCGATATTGCGAATCGTTCGTTCAATAAACTCCCCTTGGTCAAATAATATATTCGCACGGACGTTTTGAAACTGCTCTTTTTTCAATAACTTGTCTAACTGTTTTTGAAACGCTTTTGACACTTCTGCTGTATTGGCATCTGCTTTTTGCAGTACACTCATTAAGACAGACGGCTGTTCATTCGTTCGTGTAATCGTTTGTTGTTCGTCTGAAACGAGTTCAACTTTCGCTACATCTTGGAGGCGAATGCGTTCATTTGTCAATGGATTAATCGTAATCACGAGTTTTTTTAATTCATCGACTGATTGCACAGTACTTAAAATGCGCGTCGATAGTTGTCGCTCATCAATGACAACGGTTTCCCCCGGCAACGATACGTTATTCGCTGAAATGAAATTCGCGATGTCTTGTTGGGAAAGCCGATACGTGCGCAGTTTATTTTGATCCACGAGCACGCGCACTCGTTTTGTCAACGTTCCCGATACGTTCACGCTCGCTACACCTTCCGCTTTGGCCAGCTCCGCTTTTAACTGTTCCGCTAACGTTTGTAACTCGTCTGTTCCTTTTTTACTCGTTAATGTCAGTTGAATAACAGGAAACTGCGACGGGTCAAACTTTAAAAATCTCGGTTTTTGTACATCATCTGGCAACGGGGTTTGGTCGATTCGCTGCATGACGTCATTTTGCATGTCATCAATGACGGTCGCCCATGAGAATTGGAGTAAAATAAGCGTCGATCCTTCTTGCGATGTCGATGTCATCGATTTTAATCCCGGTAGCGTCGCTAAGCTGCTTTCTAACGGTTTCGTCACTTTTTCAAGCACTTCTGTTGGCCCCGCTCCTGGATATGTCGCCACAACAACGCCAACAGGAGGCTGAATATCGGGGATGAGTTTCATCGGAATATTGAATAACGATACCGCTCCTAAAAGAATGACGATGATCATCGAAACAAACGTCAATACCGGTCGCCGAATCGAAAAATGACTAATGTTCATCACTTTGTCCCCCCATGTTTGTTCTAATAATAGAGTAACGAAGGGTTAAATTCGTTGTCAAATTTGGAAACAAACGAAAAAAGAGGCTGTATTCAACCTCTTTTCGATGCATGCCAACGCCATGCGCTTGCGATAATGTCTTCTAACGAACGGGTCGCTTGCCAACCGAGCTCATGCGCAATTTTTTCCGATGACGCAACAAGTCGCGCAGGGTCTCCCGGACGGCGCGCCGTATATTCAATCGTTGCTTTTTTCCCTGTGACGCGCTCGCACATATCGATCACTTCTTTAACCGAATAGCCGAGCCCATTGCCAAGATTGTATGTCGCTGTCTTTTTCTCGTCCGAAAGAAGGGCGTGCAGCGCGAGAATGTGCGCCTCCGCTAAATCGGTCACATGAATGTAATCGCGAATACATGTGCCATCTGGCGTATCGTAATCCGTGCCAAACACCGAAATTTTATCACGCAATCCGAGCAAATGTTGCAAAATAAGCGGAATTAAATGCGTTTCCGGATGATGATCTTCCCCAATGTCCCCGCTTTCATGCGCACCGGCCGCATTAAAATAGCGCAACACGACGTAACGTAAATCGTACGCCGAGGCAAAGTCTGAAAGCATATGCTCGATCATTAATTTCGAGCGACCGTACGGATTAATTGGGTTTGTCGGGCAATCTTCCGTAATAAGATCAACGTTTGGAATGCCGTATACAGCCGCTGTCGATGAAAAAATAAATCGCTTTACGCCGTATTCCATCATCGTTTCTAACAACGTTAACGTCGCAGCGACGTTATTTTTATAATATTTCATCGGCTCAACAACCGACTCGCCAACTAAACTATTCGCCGCAAAATGCATCACCGCATCGATCGGATATTTTTCAAACATGCGCACAAGCGTCGCCCGATCGCCTAAATCGCCATGCACAAACACCGCTCGTTTATCGACTGCATACCGATGCCCTGTCGATAAATTATCGAGCACAACGACCGGTTTCGTTTCAACTAATTGTTTTACGACATGGCTACCGATATATCCCGCTCCACCAACGACTAAAATCATACAGAAACTCCTTTCAGTCGAATATACTACCATATTAACATATATGGAAAAATCGAGCATCACTTTTCCTCATTTTATCGGCTTTCGCCCGATCGAATCATATTCGATGTCATATTTTTTCATATCGTCAAGGGCGTAACAATTGCGCCCATCAAAAACGATGGGCGTTTTCATTTGCTTGACATATACAGATAAGTCAAGCTGGCGAAACTCATCCCATTCGGTTAAAATCATCGCCGCATCGGCATCTTTTAGCGCCTCCTCCACACTGCTTGCATAGACGACTTCCTTCGGTAAAACTGATTTTGCTTTGTTCATCGCAATCGGATCGTAAGCAACAACGATTGCCTGTTCCGCCACAAGCTCACGTGCAACAACAAGCGATGCGGCTTCGCGCATATCATCCGTATTTGGCTTAAACGATAAACCGAGAAGGGCGATTTTTTTTCCTCTTAAATGTCCAAATCTTTTTTTCGCTTTTTCAATTAATTTGCGTTGTTGTTTATTGTTTACTTCAATAACCGCCTTCAACAATTCGAAATCGTGATCAATATTGGCCGCAATTTTCGCTAACGCTTTCGTATCTTTCGGAAAACAAGAGCCCCCGTAACCGATGCCTGCACGTAAAAACGAGGCACCGATGCGTTCATCCATCCCCATCCCCGCTGCTACTTGTTCAATGTCTGCGCCTACTTTTTCACATATGTTCGCAATTTCATTAATAAAACTAATTTTCGTCGCTAAAAAGGCGTTTGACGCATATTTAATCATTTCTGCGCTGCGAATGTCGGTTTGAAAAATCGGAATGCCAAACGGTCGATGAATATCCGCCACAACAGCCGCCGCTCGCTCATCATCCGCACCGATGACAATGCGGTCACCGTGGAACGTATCATAAATCGCCGATCCTTCACGCAAAAATTCAGGATTGGATACGACGTCGATGCGCACATGTGGAGCCAGCTGTTCAAACATACGCTTTATTTCGTGATTCGTTCCGACCGGCACCGTACTTTTCGTCACGACAATCACATCTTTCGTCACCGATGAAGCAATGTCTTGGACTGCTTGTTTCAAATACGTCAAATTCGCAGAACCATCTTCATTTTCAGGCGTGCCGACCGCAATATAAATGACATCCGCCTCTCGATACGCACGCGCACCATCTGTCGTAAAAAACAAACGATTCGCTTCCATATTTTCTTTCATTAACGGCTCAATGCCCGGCTCATAAATCGGCGAGATGCCTCGTCTCATCCGCTCTACTTTCTCTTCATCGACATCCACACATACGACCCGATGACCGATATGTGCAAGCGCCACACCTGTCACTAAACCGACATATCCTGTTCCGACGACGACAATGTTCATAACAACCTCCGTGCTTTTTTCTTTCAGTTTACACAAATGTGAGCATTTTTGCACGATACAGCTATTGAAAGAAAAGGAAATATCCCTCTTATAAAAACATAGAAATTTGTCTATCATTATAGTAAAGAAAGGAGGAAACACCTTGCGAAAAAATGAAACTGTTTATCAATTAAAAATTACGTTACGAGGCATTCGACCACCCATTTGGCGACGTGTACTTGTTCCAAGCAACATTACATTTGATGAGCTTCATCTCGTCATTCAAGAGGCAATGGGTTGGAAAAACTATCACTTATATCAATTCGAAACAGGCGATGCGATCATCGATGTACCACATCCACTAGACGATTTTTCACACCCTTGGAAAGATATGCTCGATTCTCGAAAAATACGGATTAAAGCATATTTAAGCGAAGAAAAGGACAAAGTGTTATATACGTATGACTTTGGAGACAATTGGGATCACGTCATTACATTAGAAAAGATTGAAAAAAGAATGGAACCGTTGACACATCCTATTTGCATCAAAGGAAAACGAGCGTGCCCCCCAGAAGATGTTGGCGGCGTTTGGGGATACCAAGATGTCATCGACATCATGCAAAACGATACACGAAAACAAGAACAGGAAGAGTTTCTCGAGTGGTATGATGAATGGTACGGAGATGATTTTAATCCAGAACACTTTGACATAGAGGAAGTAAATAGTCGATTGGCGACGATCAAATTAAAATAAATGCATAAAGGGCTGCTTGGCAAGAAAGCAGCCCTTTATACATTTCTCCATATAAAATGATCATGAAGCATTCTTCGTTGTTTAAACATATGAAAATAAAAAATGTAGTTGTAAGCGTTAACATTCGTCATTATAATAACCTCAAACGCGTTTACACAAGAATGCAAACGTTTGCATGAGTGTTGTCATTTTTTATAAAAGAAAGGGTGTTTGACGGTGGCGAATCGGAAAAAAGTTTGGGCGTATTACCTTCTCATTGCAACACTAATTATTTCTTTACTTACGCCTTTTTCAACAGCACAAGCCAATACTGCACCTGTTAACGGAACAATGATGCAATATTTCGAATGGGATTTACCGAATGACGGAACGCTTTGGACAAAAGTAAAAAATGAAGCTACCAATCTATCTTCACTAGGTATTACAGCACTATGGCTTCCTCCGGCCTATAAAGGAACGAGCCAAAGCGATGTTGGATATGGCGTGTACGACTTATATGATCTTGGGGAATTTAATCAAAAAGGAACGATCCGAACAAAATACGGAACAAAAACACAATATATTCAAGCCATCCAAGCTGCTAAAGCTGCAGGGATGCAAGTATATGCAGATGTTGTATTTAATCATAAGGCGGGAGCTGACGGTACAGAGTTTGTCGATGCGGTTGAAGTAAACGCCTCTAATCGAAATCAAGAAGTGTCAGGCACATATCAAATTCAAGCGTGGACGAAATTTGACTTTCCTGGTCGAGGGAACACATACTCCAGCTTTAAATGGCGCTGGTATCATTTTGACGGTACAGATTGGGATGAAAGCCGGAAATTAAATCGTATTTACAAATTCCGCGGCACAGGAAAAGCATGGGATTGGGAAGTCGATACAGAGAACGGAAACTACGATTATTTAATGTTTGCTGATTTAGATATGGATCACCCTGAGGTTGTGACAGAATTAAAAAACTGGGGAACGTGGTACGTCAATACTACAAATATCGATGGATTCCGCTTAGATGCCGTAAAACATATTAAATACAGCTTTTTCCCTGACTGGCTAACATATGTACGTAATCAAACAGGAAAAAATTTATTTGCCGTTGGGGAATTTTGGAGCTATGACGTCAATAAGCTGCATAATTACATTACAAAAACAAATGGATCGATGTCATTATTTGATGCACCTTTGCATAACAACTTTTATACCGCTTCCAAATCAAGTGGATATTTTGACATGCGTTATGTATTAAACAACACATTAATGAAAGATCAACCTTCACTCGCTGTTACACTTGTCGATAACCATGATACGCAACCTGGTCAATCTTTACAATCATGGGTCGAACCTTGGTTTAAACCACTTGCTTATGCCTTTATTTTAACGAGACAAGAGGGATACCCTTGCGTATTTTACGGTGACTATTACGGAATCCCAAAATACAATATTCCAGGATTAAAAAGTAAAATCGACCCGCTTTTAATTGCTCGTCGAGACTACGCATATGGAACGCAACGTGATTATATTGATCATCAAGATATTATCGGATGGACACGTGAAGGCATTGATACAAAACCAAACTCTGGACTGGCGGCTTTAATTACCGACGGCCCTGGCGGAAGTAAATGGATGTATGTCGGTAAAAAACATGCCGGAAAAGTGTTTTATGATTTAACCGGAAATCGAAGTGACACAGTAACGATTAATGCAGATGGTTGGGGAGAATTTAAAGTAAACGGAGGCTCCGTCTCAATTTGGGTGGCTAAAACGTCAAACGTCACATTTACAGTTAATAATGCCACAACAACTAGTGGACAAAACGTATATGTTGTCGGCAACATTCCAGAGCTAGGCAATTGGAATACTGCCAATGCGATTAAAATGACCGCATCTTCCTATCCGACGTGGAAAGCAACGATAGCACTTCCACAAGGAAAAGCAATTGAATTTAAGTTTATTAAAAAGGATCAATCTGGGAACGTGATATGGGAAAGCATTTCAAATCGAACGTACACCGTTCCGTTCGCATCGACCGGATCATACACCGCTAGTTGGAATGTGCCGTAATATGTTTAAAGTACAGCTTGCCAATAGAAACGGTAAGCTGTACTCTTTTAACACAATAATGAAATATAAACATGTTGAAATCAATATAGCGTTCTGGAGCCTTGATGATCGTTGGTTCTGCTCCTATGATAGACAGGTCTTTTACGTTCTTTTTTCAAAAATTAAGCTTCTCGCAAAAAATGAATTAATGACTGTAACGAAGGATGCGTAAAATTCCAATATCCTTTCTTCGCCGCCACTCCTATACTTGTTACTAATTCCGGTCGGGAGGCCAAAAATACATGAGCTTTAGCCTTAGCTAAATTTTTAGGGATACATCCCTTTCCTTTTACGCATTCAAAAAACTTCTCAATGCACTCTATGACAGGATCATCAGAAACAGAAGACATACACAAGTCTTCCAACATCCCTTTTTCAAAGTTACCAGGCATAATGAAAATACCTACTTTTCTCCCCAGCTGTTCCTTCAGCTCGTTTTGTCGATTAGGTGCATGCAAGTGGATCGCATGCAGTGCGTTTTTTACACTCGCAAACGCTGCATCGGGATTGTTATCCGCATCGCGAATGATAATTAACGTTTTGACTCTCTCAAATCCAGTTAACAAACAAAGCATCTTCAAATGCTGGGTAAAGTTTCCTTTCCCTTCAACGTTAATCATTTCGAATCCTTCAATCCCTGCTTTGTCTAGCAAGGCCTCAAAGAAATTGACTTCATCCTTTCCTTCCACTAAAAGGAGCTTCTCACTTGTAATCTCCTTCGGCTTCAAGGTCACCGCACTTCCCACCCTTGCTCAATAGCCATTTCAAGTTCAGAAAAAGTAAATGTTTTCGGAGTGATCTTCTCACCAACACGCTCGAGTCGTATATAACGGAAATCTCTGTTTCCTTCCGATATTCCCGATACCGCGCTACTTAGGCATTCATAGCTATGAGTAGTTGCGAAAATTTGACACCCATAATCTGTGGCTGCCTTCATTAAAATCTCCCAAATTTTCGGCATCTTCGAATAATGGAACCCATTTTCAATTTCATCAATAAGAATGATCCCTTCTCTCGTATAGGCGATGGCTAATAGTATTGTTAATAGTCTAGACAAGCCGTCTCCCATATAGGCAAATGGCACTTTTTTCGACAACCCGATATCTCCATATAACATGGATTCACCATTTGGCAATGCCACAGAAACAAGCTTTTTCAAACGGGGTTCTATCGTTTGTAAATAAGGTAATAATTGTTCTGCTTCACCACGGATATCTAGCTCACCATATCGAACAGCTGTTTCCACAGGATTGAACGGAATTTTAGAACCAAGAAAATAAGCGTTTTGTATTTCTTTAAATTTTGCCTGTACAATCTGCATGCCGAATCCGCCGCTCGTGTTAATGAAAAAATGAAAAAGATCTCTTTCTCCTCGCTTTCCATCCCTATATTCAATTTTCACCATACTTTGAATCGCTTCATTAGAACTCCCAGAACTCTCTTCTCTGTTTACCGGGATAGAAAACACTTGTTGGTTTGCATCTTGAAAACAAAGGGACATCACCTCTTCCACACCATGTTCTCTTAAAATCTTTATTTTAATCGTTTCCTTTAAATCAAAATTATAAAAAATTGGTGCGAACATCGTATCAGATCGAACAGGTATGCCTGTCACCCCGCGCCAATTGTACTGTCGAATTAACATATTTGGATTCATACGATCAAAAAATAAAAATAGCGCCTCTAATAAAGTCGTTTTCCCTACATTATTCTTACCGCCAAATAAGTTTAATCTTCCTAAATCGTTTAAAGCGATATACTTTAAACTTTTGAAGTTTTCAATTTCGACTGAACGAATCATATGTATTCACCTACTATGCTACATGTTTTATTTACAAATAATGCCCAATCGATTAATTTTCGTATATCCTATCTACTGAAAAGATGGCGAAACTCCTCACAACAATTAGATAACATAAACGATGCATGTTTATTATAAAAAAACTGCTCAACCATTTGTTTTTTCACACATATATTCTTTTCACTACTATCGTCTAGATTCCTGCATGTATCGAAATAATTTTTTACTTTTACATCCATTCAGAAAAATCCCTCAGTACAGGCAATCAGCCATAAAAATCTTAAATAACGAGAAGCAAAAATGTCGCAGAGAGGAAAATAAGCGAGTGGCGATGATTCGATTGGAGGGAAGGACTGCCTGCTGAAGAATGGCAGTCCTCTGATAACTATTGTCTCTACTTCACCAATTCCTAAAGATGAGGCTATTTATCAAGTCGAGACAGAAAATACTACAAACCGATATCCAAATGCTCCTTCAACCGTTGCGAAATGGCTATACGTTCTTCCTCTGGTACAATCAAATAGTAAATTCCATTTATTTTTTCATCTTTTCCTTGTATGTGTAGCTGCTCAATATGACGTCGTGCTTCTTTATAGTTCGCTTGAATTTGTTTCATGTCGTCAAATGTCAAATTTGTTTTTATATTTTTTCCTATCGCTTCAAGTATGTCACCATAGTTTGTAAGCGAAGAGAAACTAGCTCCCTTTTTAATAATAGCTTCAATGACTTGTTTTTGGCGATCTTGCCTACCGAAATCACCGCGCGGGTCTTCATAGCGCATACGGGCGTATTTTAATGCCTTTTCCCCATCTAACGTAATTTCTCCTTTCGGAAACGACTCTCCTTCATATTCAAATGCAAAAGAATTATTTACCGTTACACCGCCAACGGCATCTACGATATCTTTAAAACTTTCCATGTTCACTTTAATGTAATAATCAATTGGAATGTCTAAAAATTGTTCAACTGTCGCAAGCGTCATTTCCACTCCTCCAAAAGCATACGAGTGGTTAATTTTATCCTCTTTCCCTTTACCGACAATCATCGTACGTGTATCTCGTGGAATGCTTACCATTTCTATCGATTGTTTTTTCGGATTGACCGTCATCACAATTAACGAATCTGCCCGACCGCGATCATTTTTTCGCTCATCTACCCCAATCAGTAAAATCGAGATCGGTTGTTGTTTTGTAAGCGATAGCGCATCTGGTCGTTTATCTGAATGTTCACGTTGAATAGGTTCGTGTATTTCGCTGATCGTTTGTTGTAGTTTATAGTAAAGAGAAAATGCATACGCCCCTACCAACGCAAGAAATACAACAATGACTCCGATCCATATACGTCTTGTCCTTTTTCGTTCCGATGTCATTTGCCTCTTCCTTTGGTCATGGATATTTTCATGTGAAGCGTAACATACGGCTTGAAAAAAAACAAGGAATGTTTCGCTATCTCTTCAAGCAAACATTTCACTCTCCAAATCAACTCGTCAAATATTTTTTGTAAGAATGCGATAAAACAGATTAGCATCGGTGTATTTAAGAGGGGGATGATAGCCATACTTTTTCACATGTTTCAATCACCTTTTGAACAGGATGATGATAGGCATCGATCATAAATATGTTGCATCTCCAACATGGGCAATCCTTATTTTTGGGGCAACCGTGTTACACAAAAGTGTGACGGAAGCAAGACAAAATCTCTCTTCCGTCAATCGAAAAATGAAGTTAAACTTCGTAGTCATAGCTATATAGCAGCTACCAAATTTCTTTTCATGATTGGTATGGGGCACACTTCATCATCTTAACCGCCAATACAAAGGATGCCCTTTGTATAGGACATCTCTTGAATAGCATTGTTATTTATCCCCTCAACGCCTGTTTCGCAAGTGCTAAAGCTCCACATATGCCTGCGTTGTCCCCTAAGCCAGGTCGTGTGATGTAATCATCAATATGTTTTAAAATCACCTCGTGTTGTACATATCCGTTTAAATGATTTAAGACATGGTGGTGAATAAGAGGTAACAATGTTGATTGTTTGGCTACCCCGCCTCCAATAATCACTTGTTCAGGAGATAAAATTAAAATGTACTGCGCGATCGCTTGCCCTAAATAAAAAGCTTCTAGCTCCCACACTTCATTTTGTTCAGAAAGGTCAGCGCCTCGTTTCCCCCATCTTTTTTCGATCGAAGGACCAGAAGCTAGCCCCTCTAAACAGTCACCGTGAAACGGACAGCTACCAGCAAACGTGTCGTCTGGATGGCGCCTAACAAGAATATGCCCCATCTCCGGATGCAGTAATCCATGAACGGGACGTCCCTCGACGATAGACCCGACACCAATGCCTGTACCCACCGTCATATAAATACAACTATGTTTTCCTTTTGCTCTTCCCCAAAATAATTCTCCTAACGCTGCTACATTTACATCCGTATCAAATCCGATAGGGACGTGAAAATATTTTTGAATCGTGCCAACAAAGTTAAAATTAGACCAATGTGGTTTTGGTGTATTTGTAATGTAGCCATAGGTTGGGCTTTTTTTATTCAAATCGACCGGACCAAACGTTCCAATTCCAATCGCCTCTAAATGATAACTTTGAAAAAAGTCAACGACTCGTTGCATTGTTTCTTCTGGTACAGTAGTTGGAAACTGAACACGTTCATAAATGTTCCCTTCTTCGTCACCAACCGCACAAACAAATTTCGTACCCCCTGCTTCAATTGCTCCTAAATACATTTTCCTTTTCACCTGACTTTCGTTGTCATATGAATTGAAAAAACATTATTTTCCCCGTGGTGGTGAAGAAACGATACATTGCAATTGTCCTTGTATAGTAAAACAATCAAACGAGTAAGGGATAAGAAAATGGTCTCCTTTTTTTAACGGATATGTCTCTTGTGCCGTACAAAGATCCCCCTTTCCTTCAAGGACGCTGACTAATAAAAAACGATCCGTTTGTTCTACAACCCATTCGTGTTCAATATCCCATTTTTGTACAGTAAAATACTCGTTTTGAACAAATGTTGTAATTTTCGCTCCTGTTGTTTGTATCACACGTGGTTCATAGTATACATCGACATGTGGAACAGTAACAACATCGAGCGCTTTATCCAAATGTAATTCCCGTTTATTCCCTTCCTCATCGACACGATCGTAGTCATACATGCGATACGTTGTGTCTGAGCTTTGTTGAGTTTCAAGAACAAGCGTTCCTTCACAAAGCGCATGTACCGTGCCACTCGGGACATAAAAAAAATCTCCAGGACGAATCGGTATTTTTCGAAGCAGCTCGTGCCACTGACCTTCTTCCATCATTTGTCGTAATTCTTCTTTTGTTTTTGCGTGATGTCCATATATCAACTCTGCTCCTTCTTTACAATCAATAATGTACCAGCACTCTGTTTTTCCTAATTCCCCATGTTCATATGTACGAGCATATTCATCACTTGGATGCACTTGCACCGATAAATCGGCATTTGCATCTAAAATTTTCGTTAACAGTGGAAAACGGTCCGCTGGAAAATGACCAAATAGTTCTGGATGATCGTTCCATAACTCACCTAACATCTTTCCTTGAAACGGTCCGTTAATGACTGTCGTCTGTCCGTTTGGGTGTGCAGAGATCGCCCAACATTCTCCGGTCCGTTCCGAAGGGATGTCATAACCAAACTGCTCTCTGAGGCGATTCCCACCCCAAATACGCTCTTGAAATACTGGTGCGAAAAAAAGTGGCGTGTTGTTCATCATCGATTCCTCCTCACACATTAAGCTTGAAACGTATCAAATAATTGTAAAACATCTTCCTCTTTTCGTATAGTTAATAGCTGTTCTCTAAACGAATCATCCATTAGTTTCCTCGCTAACAACTGCAAAATTTTTAAGTGCTCATTTCCTGCATATTGTTCAGGCACAGCAATCATAAAAATAAGCTTCACTTTTTCGCCATCTAAGCTATCCCAATCTACTCCCTCTTGCTTCACGCCAAATGCTAAACAAGGATGCTTAACTGCACCGCTTTTTCCATGAGGAATCGCAATCCCAAAACCAATTCCGGTACTTCCTCCTCTTTCACGATCATATAACGCTTGTTTATATTTTTCTCGATCATTTAATCCCCCTGCTTCATCAATTAGCCTAATCATTTCTTCCATAATTTCATCTTTTGTTGTTCCTTCTAAATGTAACTTTACTAATTGTTTTGTCATCAATTGTGTAATTGTCATCGTTTTCGACTCCTTTATAAACATTGATAAAATTGATTTACTGTCCTCGCTTGTTTCAATTGTTTTATCGTTTCTTCGTCTTCTGATAAATCGACTAACTCTTGGAATAATTTTTGAATCCGCTCTTTTTCTTGCATTCCATTAGCAATCATAAAAACGAGCCGCACTCGATCTCCGTCCCAATCAACCGGTGCATGCAATCTCCCAACCGCAATGACCGATTTACGAATAAACTGTACTTCTCCATGCGGAATGGCCATTTCGTTACCAATATACGTAGAAGATATGCTTTCTCGATCATTGGCACTTTGTTTATAACCTTCATATACGTATCCATGTGCATGCAGTTGTTCTGCTAAATAACCAATGACATGCTCGCGATTTGTAAATGGAAGATCAAGAAAAATAAGTTGTTCATCCAATAATGATTTAATCGCTTTGTACAATTTTCTTTCCGCTTGTTGTTTTCGCCAATGAAACAACCGATCTTTAATCATTTCTAATTCATGTTCACGAAGTAATGGACTTACTGTAATGGTTGGTACAATCGCATGAGTCGACAATGGTACTGTACTAATCAAAAGATCTGGCTTTTTTTCTTCAATCACTTCATGCAACTTAGAAATAGAAGCAATGCCAACCACATCAACTTCAGGAAAAGCTGTCGCAAATTTCGCTTCAACAAAGCGCGATGTTCCAGAGCCAGTCGTACAAACAATAAGCACTTTCTTGCGTCCATGTTGCTTATGTTGTATGCGTTCAAACGCTGCCTGAATGTGCAAAACAATATACGCAATCTCATCTTCTGGAATAGTTAGCTGCAACTCTATTTCCATTTGCTTTATAAAAGAAAGCACCATTTCAAATAAATATGGATACATTCGTTTAATTTCGCGCAACATCGGATTTGTAATCGACAAACCGTTGCGCAAACGATTCATTGTGGAATGGAGATGAATAGTCAATCCTAATAATAGTTCTTGGTCATGAATTAATCGATTATCTATATGATTAGAAACGTGCTCTACAAGCAAGCGCGTTACTCGTAATGCTTCCTCATCGACTTTACTAAAAAACTTCTCTACCCCTTCGTTTAAATGTACGCGATCATAACGAACTCGTGCACCTAACAAATGCAAAGCAATGTACCCTACTTCTGTAGGAGGAATTTTAATGGCTAGCCACATTTCAATTTTTCGTGCTAGCTGTTCTGCTAACTTGTACTCTTTCTTTTGCTTCAATTCATTCAATTGAGTCGTATTCATTTGAATGCGGTAACCTTGTTTCATGCGCTTTACCGCAATGGCGATATGAATCGTCAAACTTATTATCGCTTCATCAGTTAACGGAAACGGCAACGCCGTTTCAATCTCCTGAACTTCCTTTTCAATGAAAGCCACTTCATATGGTTGTAATACATCAGCGACCATCTTCAACTGTTGTTCATTTAACATATAGTGAGCATGATCGACTAATGACTCTATTAGCTTCGATAAAGCCACTCGCCAATTTTTCTCTTCCCCTTCGATTTTCAATCCTAAATTCGGCTTACGAACGAGCTTTAAATGAAACGGACGTAGCCAATGATCAATGTCCTCTAAATCATATTGAATGGTAGACTTGCTCGTATACAACTGATCCGCCAACTGTTGCATCGTAATGGGCTTGTCCGCCATCAACAACCTTTTCAACAACTGAAGTTGACGTTCTTCATCATCCCTGGCATGCACAAGGTCACGACGCAACGCCTCTTTCGCTGCGTCATCCCCCTTCAACCGCACCCCTACACTCGGCTTTCGCTCAATTTTTAATGTCGGATACCGCTCAAGCCATTGATCTAACACCTTTAAATCGTTACGAACCGTTTTCTCTGAACAATGCAAATCGTCCGCAAGTGAAGTGACAGATACATAATGATTCGCATCTAATAACGCTTTTATCATTTTTTTATGCCGAGCAATCATCTCTGTCACCACCGTTACTTAAAATTCATAAATAAAAGGAGGAATCCTCATGAAAAAGATTCCACCCTTTCCTCTGTCACTTTTCTACATCCACTGGCTTTTTCACCGCATTGACAAGCAATGCTGTCACGATCACCCCAATAACAATTGAAACGAAAAACATCGGCACATTATCTACCGCACGAAACACAGCAACAATTGGCCCTCCGTGCGGCACATGATCAGCGACATTACTTAACATCGCAATGACCGCTCCGACCATAGAACCAATCATAATGCTCGGAATAACCCGCAACGGATCTCGAGCCGCAAACGGAATTGCTCCTTCTGTAATTCCCACAAGTCCCATCGCAAGCGCTGCTTTGCCTGCCTCACGTTCTTCGTCTGTATATTTCGCCTTCCCTAATAACGTTGCCAAACCTAAGCCAAGAGGTGGAATGCAGATAGCTACCGCGATCGGTCCCATAATGTTCGCATGTCCTTCTGCGATCATCGCTGAACCGAATAAAAACGCCACTTTATTTACTGGTCCTCCCATATCAAAAGCAATCATCGCACCTAAAACCATCGCCAAAACAACTTTACTTGCCCCTTGCATACTGTTTAACCACGACGTTAATCCTTCCATGACTCCCGCAATCGGTTGACCAATAACAAAAATGAATGAAGCCGCCACCAACAAAGACGATATAATCGGAATCACTAAAATTGGCATAATTGGCTGAATCATTTGTGGAACACGAATTTGCTTAATAGCTTTTACGATATACCCTGCTAAAAATCCTGCAATAATACCGCCAATAAATCCAGCTCCTGCATCACTACCATAAAAACTACCGTTCGCCGCAATGTAACCGCCAACCATCCCTGGCGCAAGACCTGGTCGGTCAGCAATACTAACCGCAATAAAACCTGACAAAATTGGTACCATAAATGTGAAACTCGCTACACCGACGTCTAAAATACGATTCCAAATCGAACCTTCGGGAATGACTAACCCTTTTGCCGTTGGCTCCCCGCCAATCGCAAGCGAGAGTGCAATAAGCAATCCGCCGATCACAACAAACGGAATCATATATGAAACACCATTCATCAAATTTCGATATATAGGGTTTTGCTTCTCATTTCGCTCTTTTTTCGCTTCCGCTACACTCTTCAGCTTCTCTACTCCTTCATATACTGGCACTTCATTTTGCTCAAAGCGCGCAATCAACTCCTCCGGACGACGAATACCATCCGTAACCGACACTTCCAGCACCCGTTTCCCTCGAAAACGACTTTTATCCACTTGCTTATCCGCCGCAATAATCACCCCATCGGCCTGTTCAATATCTTCTCGTGTCAACTCATTTTCCACACCAATAGATCCTTGAGTTTCCACCTTCATCTCATGCCCCATCCGTTCAGCTGCTTTCGCTAGCTTCTCTGCTGCCATATACGTATGGGCAATTCCATTTGGACAAGACGTAATCGCTACAAATTTCATCCATCTCTCCCCCTTATGTAAGCGCTTTATTCGTTACACTGTTATCATAACGGACAATCCGACCAACATTGTCACAAATTTTTACCGTAAATTGTGGTAAAATACAAATCATTACCGTGCAAGGGGGAGAAGACAAATGTTCACACAACTACATCACATAGCAATTATCTGTTCAAATTATGAACGATCCAAACATTTTTACACACGTGTTTTACAACTACCAATCATTCACGAACATTATCGCGCTGATAAACGATCATATAAGTTAGATTTGCAAATCGGGGATTTACAACTAGAACTTTTTTCTTTCGAACATCCACCAAAAAGACAAAGCTATCCTGAAGCATGCGGCTTACGTCATCTAGCATTTGCAGTAGATTGTATTGAGGAAACGATCGCTTATTTACAAGCGCATCACATTGAAGTCGAACCGATTCGCATCGATCCGATAACGGGGAAAAAGTTCACATTCTTTCAAGATCCAGATCAATTACCAATTGAGTTGTATGAAAGGGGATAGATGGGGAAAAACTCCCCATCACTTCATTTGATATAGAGCATCTTCCACAAGCGACATAACGGCTTGTTCAAGTTCGGCTAACAGCGCATCACTTTCTTGTTGTGACTTGCCTTTTACGCCAAAATAAAATTTCGCTTTCGGCTCTGTGCCTGACGGGCGAACACAAAACCATGAACCATTGGCTAGTTCATATTTCAACACATTCGATCGTGGCAAACAAAGCGATTGCTCTGTTCCGTTCTCCCATCGTTTGCCCACAGCGTAATCTTCCACCGCAACAACCCCCACACCTGCGATTTCACGTAACGGTTGATTGCGGAACGAAGACATGATGTGAGCGATTCGCTCTGCCCCTTCTTTTCCTTTTAACGTTAACGAACGCAATGACTCTTTATAGTAGCCATACTTTTCAAAAATGTCTATTAGTCCTTCATATAACGTTTTTCCTTGCGCTTTATAATACGCGGCTACTTCTGCCGCAAAAATCGCCGACTGCACGGCATCTTTATCACGAACAAAATCACCGATTAAATAACCGTAACTTTCTTCGTATCCAAATTGGAACGTGTATTCTTTCGTGCGCTCAAACTCACCGATCTTTTCACCGATAAATTTAAATCCTGTTAACGTATCGATCGTTTCCAATCCATAATGCGCCGCAATCTCCCGACCGATTTCCGATGTCACGATCGTCTTCAAAACGACACCATTCGCTGGCAAGATGCCTTTTGCTTGTTTTTGTGATAATAAATACTCTAACATTAACGCGCCCATCTGATTACCAGTTAAAACGACATACTCGCCATCTTGATTTTTCACCGCTACTCCAAGTCGATCGGCATCCGGATCCGTCGCCATTAAAAGATCGGCATTTATTTTTTCACCGTATTCCATCGCCAAAGCAAACGCCGCATGTTCTTCTGGATTCGGTGAGGCGACCGTCGAAAAATTCGGATCTGGTTGTTCTTGCTCTTTAACAACGGTAACGTTTTGAAATCCAAATGCTTCTAACCCTTTTCGGACAAGCATGTTCGCTGTTCCATGAAGCGGGGAAAAAACAATGTTTACATCTTTCGCGACACTCGCCACAAGCTCTGGATTTAATTGAATTGTTTTTAACTGCGCAATATACGCTGCATCAATTTCTTCCCCGATATACACTAGTAACCCTGTCTCAATTAGCTCTTGCTCGCTCGCCACATCGACTGCTAATTCATCCTCTACCGCATTCACATATTCAATTAATACATCTGCAATCGCTGGAGGAATTTGTCCTCCGTCTTCACCATACACTTTAAATCCATTATATTCTGGTGGATTATGGCTCGCCGTAATAACGACTCCCGCAAACGCGCCTAAATAACGAACCGCAAACGACAACTCTGGCGTCGGACGAAGCTCTTTAAACAAATACGCTCGAATACCATGTTTTCCTACCGTCTTGGCTACTTCTAACGCAAACTCAGGCGATTTATGCCGGGAATCATAAGCAATGACTATCCCACGCGCTTTTGCCTCTTCGCCTTTCTCGACAATATAACGTGCCAATCCTTCCGACGCTTTTCGAATCGTGTATATATTCATCCGATTCGTCCCAGGTCCAATCTCTCCACGCATCCCACCTGTGCCAAATTCTAAGTTTTTGTAGAAGCTATCTTCAAGCAGTTTTTCATCTGCTTGCATCGAAAGTAATTGCTGTTTTAACTGTTCATCTAAATGTGGATATGAAAGCCATTTTTCATTTTTTTCTTTCCAACTCATGTTGCTTTCCCTCCTTGTCTATGGATGCGACACGATCACTTGCACATTTCCTTTCACTTGAAACGTTCCAAGTTGATAAGGAAGAGGCAAGCAGGTTCCCCTTCTTCCGTAACAATCGTTCCTGTAAATTCTCCAAAGCGACTTACACTTTGATCGTTTGAATGTGCAGAAATTGACCAACACTCCCCTGTTCGCTTGGAAGGAATGTCATATCTAGTTAAATCCTTTCGTTTTTCGTTCTTAACACGCGCAAAATTTCTTTTGAGATGATATCTGTTTGATTTCCAAAAAAACCACCATCATGTGTATGCTGACTCTGCAGCTCATCGATAAATTCTTCGTTAATGACAAACTGACATAATTCATCCCATGTAATCGTCTTACACAAATGATTGGTCTTTAAAAATGAAATCGTATTTTGATCTTCTTTCATCGTTTGTCGCTCTAAAATCAATAATGGTTTACGATTACATACTGCTTCGCTGACGATTCCCCAACCTGGTTTTGAAATGACTAAATCCGCTGCAGCAATATAATGTTGCGATTCGAGATAGTCTTTGGGAATTGGGAGAACGTTTGGCCGTTTCACTTGAACATTCGATGAGACGATAAACATACAATTAGGACTACCCCAAATCGGCAGACGTTCTAATTGCTCGATATCAATTTTCATCCCAAGTCCGAAAAAAACGACCAATTTATCGCCAATTGGATTCACAAGTTTCCTTATCCTATTAACTTCATTGCTGTCTACGTTTCTTGCGAAAAAGCCAAACTGCTCTATTCCTTTCATCCCCCAATTCGGCTCTTTGCTTCCAGCTAAAGAGAAGAAGTAAGT
This sequence comes from Anoxybacillus eryuanensis, assembly GCF_051200995.1. NCBI lineage: Bacteria > Bacillati > Bacillota > Bacilli > Caryophanales > Anoxybacillaceae > Anoxybacillus > Anoxybacillus eryuanensis. The sequence goes on from NZ_JBPODS010000007.1 coordinate 100,753, forward strand.
CATTTTTTCATAGGCCTCTTTTAAAGGTTCAAGCAACGAATCAGCAATTAATCCTTGATATGCCGTGTGCCAAGTAAAGTTGGATATACCAAGGGAAGGGATTCCTAGTGTATACGCTGCTTCAAACGGAAAAGCGGAAATATCGGAAATGACTAAATCTACTCTATTTGTCTGTAAAAAATCCCGTTCTTGTTCGATTAGAAAATTCCACTTTTGCAGATATTTTTTATATTCAACGTTTAACTTTTTGATATCCGGCTCAATCGAATCTTTTTGCAACACATAACCAATATCCGTTGCAATCGTGCGGAATGTTACGCGATTCTCACCCTTAAAAGACTCCTGTAAAAAGCGAAGGGCAAAAGAATGACAAATAATAATCCTTACATCTTCCTCCATCGCCAGCAAATGACGAATAACCGCGACACTTCTTGCGGCATGACCGAAACCATAATCAGAAATGTAGTAAGCAATCGTCTTCATTGGTTTATCCAAGCCTCTCTATTTCTTTGCACAAAAAAAGAACGGGGAAAAAATCCCCGTTAACTATTAAGAAATTACTTTTGCCTTTGATTTTTGGAAGTGACGAATCACATCGTCCCAATCAAAATAAAGCCGTACAAAATCTTCATCACTAATACCAGAACCTGTTTGCACTTCAATAAACTCTAATTCCGTAATCGCCCGAATTCCATGTTTTCGTCCTGCTGGAAGATGGATAATATCTCCCGCTTTCACGCGGGTGATATGTTCATCTAACGCTAGTTCTCCTTCACCGCGAACAATCGTCCATACTTCGTCTCGTAAATTATGGTAGTGGTAGCTTGAGTTTTTCCCTTCATGAATACAAATTCGCTTTGTTACCATTTCTTGTCCATCTTCATATTTGGCATAGTCAAGAACGCGCGACCAGCCCCAAATCCGCTCTTCGTACATTGGCGGCTGATGAAAGCCGTTAATTAAATCTTTAATTTTCGGACTGGAAGCTTTATCGGCAACTAAGATTCCGTCTGGGCTTGCTGCCACAACAAGATCTTTTGTGCCAATCACTGTCACAGGAATATCAAGCTCATTGACTAAATGGGTATTCACCACATCTTCCGCTAATACACCTTTACCAATTTGCTTCGTTGCCATTTCCTCTGTGAGTGTATTCCATGTACCGAGGTCTTTCCAATAACCATCATATGGAAGGACAACAATATGATTCGCTTTTTCAACTACCTCATAGTCAAAGCTAATTTTCGGCAACGTGCTATATTGGTTGGAAAGTTGATCAAAATGAAGGGAAATGCCCTTCTCCATTAAAAGATTTACTAAATATTTCAATTTAAAAGCAAATACACCGCAGTTCCAAAAAGCGTTCATCGCAATTAACGCTTGTGCCTTTTCTTCACTTGGCTTCTCTGTAAAGTGATTTACAACAAAATATTCTGCACCTTCCGCCTTCTCCTTAGGAACGATGTATCCGTATTTAGAAGAAGGATACGTTGGTTTCACGCCGATTAACGCAAGCTCGGCCTTCGAATGCTCAAGAATACTTTCTAATTCTTTCACTCTTTGGAAAAAAGAATCTTCTACATATGGATCCACCGGCAACACAACGACCGTTTCATCTTCTGATACATTCTCGATGGTATATAAATAAGAAGCCGCAAGCGCAATCGCTGGAAACGTATCGCGACGCTCCGGCTCAATAATCAGCGGCACATCTGTCCCTAATTGGCGATGAATCATATCACGCTGCATTTTCGATGTCGCAATGACCGCAGACTCGGCAAGACCAACCGCTTCCAACTGCCCCCACACGCGCTGCACCATCGACTGTTTCTCGCCATTTTTTCCTTCCAACACTTTTAAAAACTGCTTCGAACGCGTATCATTCGACAAAGGCCAAAGGCGTTTTCCGGAACCGCCGGATAAAAGGACTAGTTTCATTTATAACCCTCCCTCCCTCTAGAAATGTTGATATATCAAGGTTTCTTGGCATCATAGGGGTGCCAAAAAAAATTTTTTCGACAAAATAAATCACATACTTTTTCATTTTTGTTGATATCTAACAATCCATAGGTACGCTTCGCGACCACTGGTTATTTTTGTATGTTAAAACCAATGGAGAATACATATGCGATGCACCTTGGATCTCTGCATAACTGATGAGGACGAACCCTCCCATATCTCTGGGCATCCACGCGCCAACATTCCTTCGTTCGGTCTCTTCACCAGGCAGAGGCCGGCTAAGCTCCTCAAGGGACTCTAGGTCGAATGGAGAACATCGTGCCAGCTTCTCCGTGTCATCTGGTTGTTCAGACAGTTTGTTTTGCGAAAGGAGGAGGCTCTAGGCTGCCTGCGCTTGGGATTGGGTAAAGATATCTTGCATCATCCGTTCCCCATCAAATGCTTGCCGTTTCGCACAAACCGCGTATAGAATCTTCAATAGCTTGCCACATAATACAACGATCGATTGTTTCTTACGCAAAGGGTTAACGGGGCGTGTCGTGTAGTACTCGTGCAACTTTCGGAACGCCTCATTATGGCGAATAAGTGGCATCATCACCCGAAAGAGGAGAGCTCGTAGCCGTTTTCGTCCTCGCTTCGAGATGCGTTTTTGCCCCTTGTGTTGTCCTGACGAGTTTTCTTTCAGTGTCAAGCCCGCTAATTTGATGAGCTGTCGTGGATCTTGATACTGAGCGAAACTCCCGATTTCCGATAATAGTTCCACAATCGTCGCATCACCAAGCCCAGGAATCGTTTGAAGCCATTCATATTCCACAGTCGTTTGGGCAAGTACGATTAACTGTTCCGTTAGCGTAGCGATTTCCTGTTCCAATTGGCGATATCGGCGGACCAACGTGGTGATTTCGATACGGGCCATCTGTTGTCCTTCTGTGATCCCAATCGAGTGACGGGAAACCTCTAACAGCTTCTGAATTTTTGGTTTTTGTGGATATTTCAACGCCTCGCTCTCTCGATAGAGCTCGATTAATTCCTCTACGGTCTGATCGACGATATCCATCGGAAACGGCGTTTTTTCTAATGCAGCTAATGCCATTTTTCCGAACGATGGAAACACTTGTGGAAACTCAGGAAAATAGCGATCCGTCCATCGAATGATTTGATTGTGAATGGCATTTCGTTCCTTGATTAATGACTCTCGAAACGTGCTTCCTGTCCGCAATTCCGCTTCCACCTCGTGAAAAATACGCGGATAGCTAAAGCGCCCATCTTTGACCAACTTCGCGATGACGAGAGCGTCTTTGGCATCGTGCTTCGTTGGCAAGTTGTCGTCCAGTTCTTTCGACCGTTTGACATGCATCGGATTGACCATCACCAATGGGATCCCTTTTTCCTCAAGGAAATAGGCGAGGTTCAACCAGTAATGTCCGGTCGGTTCGATTCCGACGATGACTTCCGTTTTGCCAAACTCCCTCATCGTTTCTTGGATCAACGCATAGAACTGCTCGAATCCGATTCTTGACTGGGACACCGAAAATGACTTTTTTAGTACCCGACCTCGTGCATCTACGATCGCTGCGTAATGTTTTTGTTTGGCAATATCCATTCCTATCACTAATGTTTGATCGGTGACTTGTTCAATTTTGAGATTTTGTGTACAATTCATAGTAAGTCCTCCTTGGTTTGATGATAGGGTCAACTTTCCATTGACACCCCTGCATCATACCAAGAGGGCTTTTTTCTTTCAAGTCCCCGAAAACCTTTCTAACAGGAATGCTCCATAATAAAAAAATCAGATCTTAAACGATCTGATCTTTGCATTCATTATTAAACTGTTTGGAACTGATAATTATAAATTGGTTTGCGACCAATCGAATGGTATTCAATAGGATATTGCTGTACTTCATTTATGCTATAACAATTCCGTCCGTCAAAAACAATCGGTTGTTTCATTTTCTCAACGTATATATTTAAATCCAATCCCTTAATTTGTGCCCATTCCGTAAGAATAAACGCCATATCGGCATTTTCCAGTGCATCCTCAATGGATTTCTTATATATCACTTCTTGAGGCAAGACCTTCTTCGCATTTTCAATCGCAACCGGATCGTAAGCAACAATCTCTGCTCCTTCAGCAATTAGCTCTTTGGAAATAACGATCGAAGCTGCTTCACGCATATCATCCGTATTCGGCTTAAAGGATAAGCCTAATAAAGCGACTTTTTTACCAGTTAGACTTCCAAAACGTTCTCTTGCTTTATCAATTAAAATGCGTTGCTGCTGATTGTTTACTTTTATCACTGCTTTTAACAATTCAAAATCATGATCAATGTTCGCTGCAATTTTTGCCAAAGCTTTTGTGTCTTTTGGGAAACAAGACCCTCCATAGCCAATTCCTGCTCTTAAAAACATAGAACCGATGCGTTTATCCATTCCCATGCCTAACGCAACACTTTCCACATCAGCTCCCACTTTTTCACATATATTGGAAATTTCGTTAATAAAACTAATCTTTGTCGCTAAAAAGGCATTCGAAGCATATTTAATCATTTCCGCACTTTTAATATCCGTTTTAAAAATCGGAATACCAAAAGGTTTGTTAATTTCTTCAATGACCTTTGCCGCTTCTTCATTATCCGCTCCAATGACGATACGATCGCCATGAAACGTATCATAAACCGAGGAACCTTCACGCAAAAACTCTGGATTTGACACTACTTCGACATTGATATGCTTAGGAACTAAAGAAATTAACAACTCTTTTATATAATGGTTCGTTCCAACCGGTACTGTACTTTTCGTAACAACAATGACGTCCTTCGTGATATTCGCCGCAATATCTCGAACCGCTTGTTCAATATACTCTAAATTAGCAGAGCCATCTTCTTTTTCAGGCGTACCAACAGCGATATAAATCACGTCAACATCTTTAAAGCCTTCTTGATGGCTTGTTGTAAAAAATAAGCGCCCAGCTTGAATATTTTCCTTCATTAACTCTTCAAGTCCGGGCTCATAAATAGGTGAAATTCCTTGGCGCATTTTTTCTACCTTTGTTTCATCTATATCAATACATGTCACATGATGACCAATATGAGATAAAGCAACGCCCGTAACTAGACCTACATAACCTGTCCCTACAACAGAGATTTTCACTTTTATTCCCCTCTTTTTAAATTAAATAGATTTTAATAAGTTACGATATTTGTTAATAGAAGTTTCCCTTTTTAGATACTTCTCTAAATATGCTCTTCCATTAAGCCCCATTTGTTTTCGTTGCTCTCGATCTAAGCTATAAAAATATTTAATAGCTTCAACAATTCCTTTATAATCTTTTGGCTCGACTACTACTCCACAGTTGCTCTTATCAATCAATAACTGAGCTTCACTACCTTGTTCTAAAACCCCAAGAATTGGCTTCCCAGCTGCCATAACCCCGTAAATCTTACTTGGCACAGAAACTCCTTTGATTCCTTTTTGGTTCACAACAAAGTGAACATCCGCTGCATTTAATGAATACTTAATAAACTCTTTTGGTTGATAAGGCAAAAATAATACGTTTTCTATACGGTTTTCTTTTACATATTGTTGCATCTGTTTTTTAACAGCGCCTTCACCGATAAAAACAAACACCAAATCTTTATAGTTTCGAAACTCATTTGTCACTTTAATAATATTTTCAAGGTCATAATACAAACCTAAATTACCTGAATACATGACAATAAATTTATCAGTTAAGTTATGTCTTTCTAAAAACCCCGCTACATGTAGCTCATTTTTATCTAAAGGAACTATTTCCTTTTCATTTGTCCAGTTATTAATGACAACATGATTAGGAACCTTTTTATTGTTAAAACGTTTTTTCAGCGTCTCTGCCATATCGTGACCAACCACCACAATTTGGTCGGCATATTGGCAATTTAACTTATCAATCGCTCTTGCGACTTTAAAGATAAATTGTTTATTTGTATAACTAATTGCTTCCGCCTGTTCCGGGTTAAAGTCTTGAATATTGTAGACATGCTTTGATCGTTTAATAAACTTTCCAATTGTCCCAATCAAGCCTCCCAAAATCGGTGGTTGGGAGATGGTATAGATAATATCTGCCTTCTCTTTTAATAAAGCGATATTAGCTAAAATAAAATAGGAGAATATATACTTCATCCGACTCAATTTAGAAGTTTTATCAACTTTAGGTAAACGGATTCGGATGACTTTTATATTCTCCAAATAATCTGTTTCAAATACTTGATTTGATTTTACTTCTTCTCCTGCATATCCCGGCTGAGCAGCAATAACGGTAATATCAAAATCATTCTGTAAATCTAAACAAAGTTCGGTCATTAATTGACCAGTTGAAGCTAAATCAGGATAAAAGTAGTTAATTACAAAAGTGATTTTTTTCTTTTTTATCATAATAGTTCATCTTCCTCAAATCGTTTCTTTACAAATTTAGCTGGTGATCCAGCATGAACCTCATTTGCTGGGACATCCTTAGTAACAGTACTTCTAGCCGCTACAACAGCCATTTCATGAATGGTTACACCTGGATAAACAAACACATCACTCGCGACCCAAGCCCCGTCTTTAATAACGATCGGCTTAGTAATTAAGCCAAAATGCGGATCTTTAATATCATGGCTACCAGTGCATAGATAAGACTCCTGTGAAATGATGCAATGACTACCAATAATAATCTCATCAAGGCTATAAAGCTTTACATTGTCTCCTATCCAAGAATAATCGCCAATTGAAACCTTCCAGGGATATGTAAATTTCGCAGAAGCACGAACTTTCACTCCTTTTCCAACTTTAGCACCAAATAAACGCAGTAAAAAATTTCGCCATCTATACATATTATGGAGAGAAAAGCGAAATATAGTTCCTTGAACAAACCACCACAATAATATATATACTTTACTCCTACCTCTTGAATACTCAGTCTGGTTATATTTTGATAGATCTACTTTCACTTCATTTGTCTATCCTTTCTTCCATTAATAAAATATCAAATAATTTTTTCCAACTATCTTCATTTGTAAACGCAGAAAAATTGTAGCTAATATTTGCTGTATTGTTAAATGAGTTCAATATAGCTTTAGCCCATTCAACGGCATTTTTTGACTCAATGAAAATCGCACCTTTATACTTACCTATAACTTCACGAGCATATTCCTCATTTGCACATAATATCCTTTTTCTAAAATACGCAGCCTCAATAAGAGGTAATCCAAATGTTTCAACATAACTTGGAAATAAAACATTATTACATTCTTTGTAAATGCTTAAAACTTCCTCATACTTCAAATTACCTACAAAATCTATACTATCACTTACTAAAAGTTTTTGTGCTTCTTGGAATACCCAGCTATTCTGATCTAAAGTAAAAATTAGTTTAATTTTTCTATAAATATCTTCTCTGTTCAATTTTATATATTTTAACGCTTTTAAGAGGGTTAAATGATTTTTATAAATATAATCTTTAGCTGGATAAAAAAACGTTATATAGTGATCTGACGATAAAATAGTTTCTTTTTGGGAGATATTATTTGAAATATTTACATTTGGTGGTATCACATAGATTTTTTCTTTGGCAATTTTGTATCTACTAGTAATTTCTCTTTTTAACCAGTTTCCTTGCACTATTATTTTACAATTCTCATTTAAGAACATTTTAATAAAGAATGGATAAATATTTTTGTAGAACCATAATTTCCGTTCATGACTTTTTAATAAATTCCAATTATATCTAACAAAAGGAAGAGGAGTATGCAAATATATAATCTGAGGTGTTTGTTCATTATATCTAATCGGAGTATTTTGCAGAGAAATAATCTTATCTGCAATAATACCTGTTCGTTTTGACCACTGTTTTACACCATATGCATCCCAAAAAAATCTTTTTATCCATCTTTTCTTGTACACTTTTATAATCTTTATATTATGCGTTTCATGGTGATCAAATAGATTATTACTTACGAAAATATAATATTTATTTTTGCTATCATATCTTTTGATCGATTGCAAAAACAAATTTACTATTGTATGCAGTCCACCTACATCCGCAGCTGTAGCATTTACAAAAATATTCATATATATATTCACCTTCGTATTTTTTTTATTAACTGTTTCGTATGTTTATATAAACCCAACTTCTTTAAAACAACTCCAATATAATTTACGAAGCTTAAATTATAGTAGCTCGAATACTGTTCTAATATTTCATAATTCAAACCAACATTTTCAAACTCAATATCGTAACTCATTGCCAAATCAGTTTCAAATTTAGAATTAAAAGAACCATGTGTAGCATCACCTTTTAATCCTATGTTGTTAATAAAAGAGGTTCTAGGATAGACAGTATAAGTCCCATATTTAAATTGATTGTAGCACCATCTGATTGCCCAAGAATCAATATAACCTTTAATTTGTTCATCTAACATTCTAGACATATCATTGCCTGCTAAGTTAAATTTCTGCCTTTTTTCTTTATCTTTCTTAAAATTCTCATAATCGGTTATGTTCCAGTCAATATGCTCCCATCTATCCCTCCAAGTACCCCATCCCCATGAACACGCTCTAGGTACTATATATATACTAGCTTTATAGTCTGCAGGAAATGTTAGTTTAGGAGTATAACCAGAAATCGACCATATTTCCTTATTAACATAGTAATAGTCAAGGGCTTCATTCATAAATCTAATAAAATATTGAGATGTAATCAAATCGTCCTCTAAAACAATAACTTTTCCAAATTCTTTAATTATGCTTGTTACACCATTAATTATTGAACTACTTAAGCCCCTATTGTAATCGGATTTAAAAACTGTAACACTTTTAAAACCTTCTATGTTATCTATTATTTTCCTTACCTCATTAACCTTTTCCTCTTGATTACGGTTCTTTGGGGCATCTGAAAAAATAAATAGGTCACTCTCTGCAGCTAGTTCATTATTTTTTAAAGCCTCTATCGTTTTTAACGTCTCATTTGGCCGATTGTATACAAATAAAATAATTGGAGCAAGTTTGTTCACATTATCACCTTTACAATTATTATTTCTGACTATTTTAACTTATCAACATACAAAATTTCTCTTATTTATAATTTATTTTTCAAAAAGGATATATAATTTCCGACAAAGTTTTCTACCGTTATAATTTTCTGATACTCAACTAAGCTTTTATTGAACTCCTTCTTTTTTATATGAAACTCTTTCAAACATTTTTTAATTGTATCAGCCAGATTCTTAACGTCTTCTGGTATAAACGTATACCCTAGATTATATTTATTTATAGTGTAACCAATTTCTCCAATATTAGGCCCTATGATGACTTTTGACTTGACAACACCTTCAGTTAAGGGACCACTCTGCCCACCAAAAATTTTTCTATAAGGTAAAACCACAATATCAGAAAGCAAAAAATAAAATCCCACATGTTCATCAGGTATATAACCTAATTGTAAATAAACTTTATCAGAAAGGTTATAATCTTTAACCAATTTTAGAATTGAATCCTTAGTAAAATAGTCTTCCTTTCCAGCGATTATAACTGTAAATTTCTCATCTCTTATTAAATGTAGAGCCTCTAGGAGAATATCAAGCCCTTTATCATATCTCAATCCACCAAACAAAAGAAGATAAGGTCTATCATATTTATGATTCGGAAAAATATTCGGCATTAGATCCATATTCACATCATAGTTCATATGAAGATTGGGGTAAGGTATGGATAATACTCTGCTTTCAATTATTTGGTAATTTCTTAAAATTTCTTGTTTCGTATACTCTCCATGGACAACAACTTTTTTTATAAAGTTAAGCTTTAATAAGCTATTAAAAACCTCTCTCTTTATTCTTCTTCTCGGTAACCAATGTAATGTTCCTGTTACATGGATTTTAAATACAACAAATATAGGAAATAAAATTAGAAGTTGAAATAATATACTATCAAGATATAATAAATGAATTCTTTTATACCCTTTCTTTACTGAAATAATAATCAATTTTAACAATAAAATTAAATCCAAAAAGAATCTATTTTGTATATTTGATGAGACGTTATAATAAGCTGTTCCACTGGCTTTTAACCTCTTTTTGTCTTTTTCAGTAAATTTAGAAATAAATAAAACGGGAATTTTTCTTTTTTGTAATCCATTTACTATTGCAGTATTGTAAACAAAATGATGACCACTTGTTGTAGTATCAAACAATATTATTTTTTCCATAATTAACTATATCCCTCTTGTATCACTCAATATTAATTTTGGTATTTTTTACATTACCAACTCTACAATCAATATTCGTTACTATCACCCATTAATCTGCGAAAATATGAATTGAAAAATGATATACAGAAACATTCGAGATTACATGATTTCTGATACGTGTAAAACTACACACTATTATGGAACGTGTTGCAAAACGCATAATGGATGCATAAAAGCACGCAAAAAATCCACCCGTCTTGGAAATCATATACAGTGACCAAAAATCCTTTATTCCAAGGGGTGGACACTATCATGATTTCCAATATTGTCATCAAACATGCACTGTCTAGCGAAATCGATCCTCTTTTACAGGCTTTATTTCAGTACATTGACCAACTTTCTTTACCAGAAGCACCTTATGTGACAGGACGACCACCGATTCCAAAAAAATCATTGTTAAAATGTTTCTTTTTAAAAACCTATTTTTCCATTGATTCTTTACGTCAGTTAGTGGAAACCCTCGATCGATTTGGCTACTTCCGGCGTATTTGTGGACTCAAAGAGGTTCCGCATCTTTCTACGTTTTCACGCGCCAGTACATGGTTTCAAGAACAAGGATTTTCTGCTTTTAACGCCCAACTTTTAAACGATTTAGGCGTTCGGTATCCAAAAGTAGTGATCATCGACAGTACGGCACTCCGAAGCAGTCTTTATGATTCTCAAGCTAGATGGGGAGTCTCCACTCGGTATAGTTGGTTTAAAGGTTATAAATTACATCTTTGTACAACGGCAGAGGGAGTCATTTTATCCCATGTCTTCACGACTGCGAATCGAAATGATGCAGCCGTTGCGCTCGAATTATTTCCATCTTTAAAGGAATGGGAGATTGAGTTTGCCCTGGGAGATGCCGCCTATGACAGTGAAAAAGTCCGTCAAATGGCGGAACAAACAGGAATCTTTTTCGTTTCACCCATTAATCCTCGAAATAGTGAGGAACGAAAAGATGCCTACGGTCGGGTGATTCCTCAGTTTCTGAAAACAGAATTGGGAAAGTGGCTATTTCGTTTCCGCAACTCAATTGAGCAGACATTTAACCGCTTAAAGAATGATGGTTTAGAACAACCACGTTGGTATGGTTTTAATCGCTATTTACTACATGTACAATTATGCATACTTATCCATAATTTTGAGTTTTTACTCTAGTTTTGCAACACCATCTATTATGCATAACATTGCATATTTATCTTAACTTTACAACATCATTAATTATTTCTAATGCTATTCATTAAAACAATTGCTATTATAGGATCACTTGATATAGGTTGTGCTAATAACGCTGTTAAAAATATAGGAAATATATTTATAATATAGCTTTCTTTGTCATTAGTATATTTAATAGGTAACCAGAATGTTAGTATTAAAATAATAAAACCTATAAATCCAATTTTTTGAGATATAGCTATAATACTGATACCAGAATTTGGGGCACTATTTTTCTGAAATCCTATTCCGATAGGGTTATTTATCATGTTTTTTATTCCATTATAACTATTTTCAAATCTATCAGTAAAAGAATCTTGATGAGTAACATATTTATCTTTTATTCCGATAAAAGGGGTATTGTATAATAAAAACAATGCTATAGCAGTAACAACCCCTCCTTTTAAAATTCTTAATAAATTTATTTTATTTTTCTTTTTTAGTAATAAATAAATTGCCAAAGTACTAAAGTATATAAAAATACCTATAGTTGATAAAGTGCCTAATAACCCTAAGTGCATAACTATATAATGTCTCTTTTTTCCTAAATTATACTTTTTAAGATTAAAAATAGCCCATGTTATAAAAGCTTGAGCTATCCCCGATTCACGGAATATTAATTGATATCGAGGAAATGCAAAATCTCCCGTATGCATAATTCCATACAAAGGAGTAAATGGAAAATAAATCGAGCCACCAGCATGGTAATTTCCTATATTTAACTGAAAGTAATAAAGATTATCTATTTTAACAAAAAGCCCTAGTATAATAGTTACAATATAAGAAACTGATATCAAATACATTAACATTATCAAAGATCTAAAAAACTTATATCTAATAGCTACATCGGACAAAATTGTAACAAATGCAAAGATGACTATACCATTAATTATAAGTCCATTAATTACAATATCATAAGCAGTAGAAGACAGAATAACAGTTTGGACTAAAAGGTACCCCCAATAAAATAAATTAATAATATATATGCTTAAACCGTATTTATAGATATTTATCTCTCTCTTTCTATATATGACGTAAAAAATAAGACCAAGAGAAGATAAAATGACCCCTATAGGCGTATATACTTCTCCTAGAATAGCTGGTCTTATTAGTAAAATTGTAATTATCAGTAATAAAACTATTACATTTTTCATTAGATTCATCTAACTTCCCTCAACATTGAAAGTTTCTTCTATATCAATCATTCTGTATCAACCGCATACTGTTACCAATGCCAACATGTGTATATGATTCTTAAGGTAATAATAGATTGGCTATCATGAAGAAGCCTTTCAAAAATCGACTATTCAATAAAAGACTGACGATAGCGATACATAACTCAAGCTTAAACAAAATGTGAAAGAAAAATCAATTTTTATAACCTATTTTATTTCCAACCCTATTCTCTTTATTAGAAAATAATACAATATACCTATCAAAAAGATAGATATAATCAATCCTAAAACTATTAAATTTATAAATTCAATATTTCCCAAAAATTCAAATCTACAAACAAATAAAAAGCTAATTGAATACATTATTGACAATAAAATAAAATGATATAATAGATGCTTTAGTCCAAAGTTATAAATTCGTTTTTCAATTAAATACCTTGAATAAATTATAAAAGGAATACCAGTTATCCGACTAAGGCCAACTCCGATTTGACCTAGTATAGGAGCGAAAACTAAAATTCCTAATAAGTTTGTTAAAGATAATAACAAAGAATTAATTGTATTAAATCTGACAAAACCAATTGAGTTTAAGAAATAATGCGGAACTACCCCTAAAGCACTAACCGAAATAGCTATTACCAACATCCTAAGCAAAAATGAATATTTACTAGCAAATTCAGGAGATATCCAAAGTCTTAAAATATCCTCTGAAAATATAAACATAGGAATACCTATGGAAGCTATACATATTAAAACGATGTTAGAAGCTTTTATATATTCTAATAAAACATCACTATTACTTTTATTTCTTTGCATTGCACTAAACTTTGCAAATAAATAAGCCCCAGCTGCAGCAGGAATTTCGTGAATTTTAATTGCTAACTGCATGCATACAGTATAATACCCTAAGAATTTTGTCCCCAATAATGTGCTAATTAAAAGCTTATCCCCTTGAGTGTAAAGAGCATTTATTATTACTTGAAACCAAGAATATAAGCTATAACTCAATATATTTTTTCCAATCTCTTTATCATAATAAAATTGGTAATTTAGCTCTGGAGTAATTTTTTTTGATATTAAATAGGTTATAAACATAGTAATTGCTGTCATGATTAATAGGTTTAATATTAAAACTTTTATATTGGCGAAAAACATAACCAGAGTAGTATTAACTATAACTGTTAATAAATTGGAAATAATATTAATTTTTCCATTGATGTCATAACGTTGTTTAGCCATAAAAGTAGCGCTAAATACACTATTAATAATTCTTAGTCCTACAATCAAGCCAAGTATATAAATATTATTTGCAATATCTTCAACATAAATAGGGCTATCTACAAATAGCTTTACTATCTCTCTACCAAAGAGTAAAACAAATACGTTAACAAATAGAAATGAAATTATGGAAAAAGAAAACGTAACATTTACTATTCTTTTTAAGTATTCAATATTATTATTAACAACTTGCTCTGCTCCTAATTTAATTAAAGAATTTCCTAATCCAAAGTTCGATATACTTAAGATACCTATTATAGAATTTATTAGAACCCATAATCCATAATTACTTGGTCCAAGATTTTGTAGCAAAATAGGAGTGCTAACTAATATAACTAATGGAGAGATTAAATATGATAACAAATTATAAAAAATATTTTTTACATCACTATTATTTCTTAATTTCCCTAAGTATTTTCCTATATAGCTTTGCAAAACGCCACCTTCGTTTCTATCCTTCTTGATTAATTATTCTTGCTGGTATACCAACAGCAACTGAATTACTAGGAACATCCTTGGTAACAACAGCATTAGCACCAATTGTTACATTATTTCCAACATGAACTCCACCTATAATTTTCGCTCCTGCACTAATGACAACATTATCGCCTATCTTTGGATATCTGTGGTGTAAATCTCTCCCATCACCGTATTTTTCGCCTAACGTTACTTGTTGCAAGATAGTACAATTATTACCGATAACAGTTCCACTGCCAATAACAATCCCATTTGGATGTCGAATTATTAACCCCGGACCAATCTTAGCCCCTATACAAAATTCAGCACCCGTAAAGTAAATATTAATATTTCGTATTAATTTTGCTAAGAAATATATTTTTTTATCTGTAAAAAAATCTTGTAATCTATATAGAAAAATACTTTGAATAGATACTTCCATTATTAATAATTTCAATACTCTAAAGAAGTTTGGTCTAGTACCTATCAATCTTTCAATATCTAGTAAAAATATTTTAAAAGTTCTTTTCATTTTTGATTCCCTTTCGATATATATAATTTAAAATAGGTATTCCTAGAAACAGGAATACCTATTCTATTTATATATACCTTACCTCAAATTACTTTTCAATCTTTCTAAATCCGCACCCACTATCATCTTTCAAAGCTAAATTCCTGCTTCCAGCCCAACTTCTCTTTCGCCTTTGTACAATCCCCTAAAAGAAACTCCACTCCTGCTAGACGCATAAATCTTTCATCTTGTACCACATAATCTTTTCAATCTAAACCCTACTATATACATGCACCTTAAAACCATGACTTCTGTATGAACCCCTTTTTTCATGGCTATACTGCTCCTACATACTCATGTGTAAAAGGAGCGGGATTGGCATGAAACGTTTGAAAATCACAAATGATCACGGTTGGACGCCTCGAACCCTTCGAAAACAAGAACGGAAAATCAAAGATGCTTCTCTTCG
>NZ_JBPODS010000008.1:0-112177 GCF_051200995.1 Anoxybacillus eryuanensis
TGCGGAAGAAGGATCTTGACTGATGAACCCATTTCATCCAGCTAACATGTTTCTGGGATTGAGTGGAAATCACAGAAAATGGTGAAGACCCAAAAATGTTAAAGCTATGACCGATGAGAAGATAACAATCACTACTCCGCTAATAGCGACCGTCTTAAAAATCTCAACATCAATAACTAACATGCCAGCCAACCCTAAAATCACGCATAAAGCCGAAAATAAAATAGCTCTCCCTGCTGTTTGTACTGCAACAGCGGTAGCTCCCTTTATATCCGCAGATTTTAACTCTTCTCGAAACCTACTAATAAACAATAAAGCAAAATCAATTCCTAAAGCCAAGCCAATCATTGGAACAATATTCAAAGTAAAAATGGACAACTCTTTATACTGACCGATGAAATACAACGTTCCCATTGAACAACTAACCGCAAGTAAACCAATTACAATTGGAATAAACGCCGCCACAAAACTACCAAATGCGATTAACAAGATAATTAAAGCAATTGGGATTCCAATCATTTCGGCTTTCTTCAAATCCTCTTGACTTGCTTTATTCATGTCCTCATTAATTAATGCAGGACCTGTCAAACGAATGTAAATTCCATCCTCACTTTTTAACTTTCTCTTTAACTCACGGAGTATATCTTCCATATCATTGAATTCTCGGTCAAATCCTAAAACAGCAAATGCTACATTGTTCTTTAGCTGCTCTTCTCGATCATAAGGAGATATAAGACTAACTAATCCCTCTACATTTCGAACACTCTCAAGTTTTTTTTGTATAAAATGTATGAACTCTTCGTATTCTACTTTTTTTTCTTTTTCAAATAAAACAATAACACTGTTATTTGGGAGATTAAACTCTTCACTCGCTATTTTTTGAACTTCTGCATAAGAACCTTTTTTCATCTCGAATCCATCGCCACTAAGCACGTTCGGAAGTTTAAATGCATATGAAACAAGCAAAAATGAAATCATCACCCACAAAGCTAATATAATCCATCGATAAACATACGCCATCTTCCCCAAGCTTTTAAACATGAAATCACCATCTCTCAAAAATATTCACTATAGTTTTCCCGTGAAAATAACGGATCCTTGACCGTTTATTTTCATAACATATATGGTTAGTGAACCTTTCCCATTGATGTTTTAGTACGTCAAAGCTACACATCCTATAGATAAACC
This sequence comes from Anoxybacillus eryuanensis, assembly GCF_051200995.1. Lineage (NCBI taxonomy): Bacteria > Bacillati > Bacillota > Bacilli > Caryophanales > Anoxybacillaceae > Anoxybacillus > Anoxybacillus eryuanensis. The sequence continues at coordinate 1,189 of NZ_JBPODS010000008.1, forward strand.
GGCAGAAGTTCCGAATAATAACACCAAATCTCCTCTCTTAATCCTGTTATCCTCTATGTAATCGTACAACAACATTGGAAGAGAAGCTGCAATGCAGTTCCCATGTGTAGAAATATGAGAAGCAATTTGTTCTGAACGAAATCCAAACTTTCTAAAAATATCTATTCCATGCTTGCTTGTTTGATGAGGGAACAAATATTTCACATCACTTTGACATATACCACTTTCTGAAAAAAAATCTTTAAAAAAATCAGGAAGTAGACGAACTGCATACCTAAACACTTTCCTGCCATCCATCTGAAACAAATTGTCTTCTATTCTTGTTTTCGGGTCATTTGGGTGTCTTAGCGTACCCCCGCCCTTCACGCAAGTTAAATCGGCTCCCGATCCGTAAGTTTGCATTTTGAAATGTTGAAGAGCGCTTTTTCCATCCTTTTCTGATTTAGTAACAATCGCAGCAGCAGCCCCATCTCCAAATAAAGCCCTTACCTCATTAGAAGTTTTTAGCAATGTTGGACTTGGAGCATCTGAACTGATGATTAAGATGCGATTGTAGACTTGATTATGAATAAGATTAGCAGCCACAAATAAAGCTAATCCGAAACTATAGCACGTCGAATCAACATCAAAACACGGAATTCCTGAATCACCCAAACCTAATTCTCGCTGAAATAAACTAGCTCCACAAGGAATAGCCTGTAATGGAGAACCATTGGCACCAATTATACAATCAATCTGTTTCGGATCAATCCCACTATTTTTGATTGCCTGCTTAGCAGCTTTTATACCAAGTGTTAACGCATTTTCTCCATCTTCAAAATTCACATAATGTCTAGAATCAATACCTGTTGCCTTAACAATCCAACCGCTTGTAACATTCATTTGCTCTTCTAATTCTTGACTCTTTACTTTTAATGATCCAACAGCTTTTCCCATTCCAGCAATCTTTACTTTAAACATTTTCATCCCCTCCACAAGCTTTTTCTTCATTCAACCTAATTATAGCCTCACATTTTCACTCATTCACCGCCAACATGGTGTCGAACCCCGCCATTTTTTTTGTCGGATACCGACACGAAATGGCGGACTTCCAAAAAAGAAAATGCCCTCACCGATCCGGTGAAGGCATTCACAACATATGATGCTCTGGAATGAGCCCTAATTGTTTTGCTTTTTCCACTGCTTCTATTCGTGAAGATACGTGCAGCTTTGTGAAGATGCGCGATAAATGTCTTTCTATCGTTCTTTGACTCGTGTGATGTTTTTTGGCAATGTCTTTATTACATAAGCCGTTAGCAACTTCCATTAATAGTTCTTGCTCGAGAGGACTCAGCACAGCCAGTTGTCCGTTTTCATCCATATTTTCTTTTGCTCCACAACGGCACAGCTGACGCAATACATGCACAGGAATGACCGCCTCATCTCGTAGCGCACAGCGAATCGCTGTCACTAATTGCTCACTTGATGCGGTTTTACTGACAAAGCCTGTAATGCCTGATTCAATGAAATAATTTAAAAAGGGAACAATATCATATCCGGTATAGATGACAATTTTCGCAGTTGGCTGTTTTTCGAGAATTCGTTTACTCAATTCGATACCGCTCATATCCGACATACACCAGTCAAGTAAACATACATCATACGCACGTTGCTCGATCATTTGTTCTGCTTCGCTCGCAGATGTCGTAATGTCTACTTGAAAATCTCCTTCACGTTCAAGCACATTTCTCGTACCTTCACAAACAAGAAGATGATCGTCGACAATTAAAATACGAGCCATGCTTCTCTCCTTTCCATACGTCTATAATGGGATGGTGACCGTTATCTCCAATCCAGATCCATGTGATGAATCGATTTTGCATGCTCCACCTAATCCTTGCACACGCTCTTTTATTCCAAATAATCCTAAATTACCATGATGATCATTTAATTTTTCCATCTCTATTCCTATTCCATCGTCTACATAACAAAGTTGAACAGCCTCATCTTGCGCATCCAATACGAGGTGGATCGTTGATGCTTGAGAATGTTTTACGGCGTTGTTTAACAATTCTTGTATGATCCGATACATCGCCAGTTCCTGTTCTTCTCCTAATTTAGCTTGTATGTGAACATTCCACTTTACTTTTATATTCGTACGTAAATGAAATCGGTCAATAAGCTGCGAGATTGCTTGTTTTAGTCCCATCTGACTCAAAAACGGCGGTCTTAATTCATGGCATATTTCTCTTGTTACATCAATAACATTGAGGAGCTCCTCGTCGATATCGTTTAGCTGTTTTTGTATATCTTCCACGTACAGAGGTTGAACAAGCAAGTTTTCCACTTTTCTTCTTAACAAAATTAAATCTTGAAGCAATGTATCGTGCAAATCGATCGCCAGTTTTTTTCTTTCCCTTTCTGACCATTGGAACATCAACCGAGTAAACGAAATCGAATGTTCTTTCTCTTTTAATCGATCTAACTCTTTCAATAGATCCTCCACTTTTAACATGTTTTCGATCGTCATGCTCGTATAATAAACAATGGTAGATAGCCAGTCTTTTTGATCGGTGCGAAAGGAAAGAGGTCGTTTCTTCTTCCCTACTAGCCATAAAGGTGTTTGACGAAATGAGCCGATAAACACGACAAATAAGGAGCGATGTTCAATGACGCGACCGATCGAAAGTGGAGCACCATTTATTTTTTTGACGATATTCGCCCAATGTGCTTGATTGTACTTGAAAGAAGGTGGTTCGTTTATGGACTGAATCACCTTTATTTTTTCCACGTCCAAAATTTCTTGCAATTCCTTTTCCAAACAATACATGGCTCCTTCTACTGTACGCTGTTTTTTCAGTTGTTCACTTATGCGATACAAACTCTCTTCATAAAAATGTTTTTGCATCCGTAATTTTGCCCGCCATTTGCGGTCTAACCATTCTTTTATGTAAAAAGCAACAAGAACGATGATATAAACGACAGAAAATAAAACAACAAGTTCAGCCCATTTGCTAGAGCGATGGATCCATTGATTGTACACAATCATTATAAAAAAAGATGGGAATAATGCGAACAAACTAAGATACTTTAACCGCTCGATGGAAAATGGCAGTTGAAACAGTTGATCTGTTGCCATTAAATAAAAAAAAACGATCGGTAAGGCGAAAAGAAAGATAACCGTTAATTCCGCTGGCAATATCCATTTTTTCATTACTAGCATAGGAAGACTATAAAAGAAAAGAAACGGGATCGTCGATAAACTAATCGCCAATAACAATCCTGTTACGGTATGTTGCTGTTCATCTTTTTTCAAATCAACGAACCCTTTTCTTAACAAAGCAAGAATGATAACCGTATTGATAAAAAATGCCGTCAATAACACTTCCGTTTCACTTATCGAACGAAACGGTATAGACATCAGTGAAATAATAAACATCACAACGTTAAACCAATAAAGGAAAAAGACGATTTTTTTCGCAAACCATACTTTCTTTTCGTTTTCAAAATAGTTGTAAACAAAATGCAAAAATAGCGGAGGCAGCATGAAAAATGCACCGCTGAATATTTGCCTTCCAAAAGGCGCATGCTTCGCTGATAAACTGGCACTGATATAACAAAGCCCTGCCGATAACAACAAGTAAATCAGCACGGTCGCCGAGTTATCATCTGGCCGCAAACGAAGCAAAAAAACGCTTAAACGAACAGCGAATAGAAAAAAACCCGTCGGCAAAAGAATATAATACAACCACTGTTCCGTTCCATGCGCTTGATAGTCAACCGTCAATGTTTGGATTTGATTTTCTCTCTGAATCGTTATTGTTTTCGCTTGTTCAATTGTTTTGTATTCCCGTACAGTAAAATGGGAGAGCGGGGGCTTTTCATCTACTTTTAACACTTGATCATGAATATGAATCCCATGTTTTTTTGCCCAGCCAAACTCGTAAAGGTCGTTAACAATCATATCACCATTCTTGTTTTCTACTACATCCATGCCGATCAATGGATGTTTCACATTTAAAACGGTTAAATATAGCGCTAAAATCGAAGCAACAATCATGGCGATGACTGGTCGTTTCATTGTGATCTACATCCAATATCTAAGCGGATGAATCGATTCGCTAAACGCCTTTATCACCGCTTTTCCCTCTAACTCACTTAAACCAATTAAGCTCACTGTACCATTTTGTAATTTTTCGACGATTTCCGGATGTTCGACTAAAAAACGAATGATTTGTTGCATCACAATTCCCCTCCAACATTACAAAATCATTGTTTTCAGTGCGGATTTATGCTTATCATCTACATCTAGTTTTTCGATTTCTTGCCACGCTTTTTCCTTGTAAATTTGGCTCATCACTTTCGCATAGTAAATCGCTCCTTCCTGTTCCATTTGCTGAAGCGCTTTTTCTTTTTGGACATACATCCGATCGTAGTCTATATCGTTGTTGAAATACTGCTGCCACAAGTTATTTTGTTTGCTTTCTAGCATATACAAAATCGGAAGCGACTTTTTCTTTGCTTGAATATCAGCTTTTTTATCCCAGTTGTATAGCGCATCAAGATCATTATCGATTTGTGCCGCAATGCCGATGTAGCGAGCATATGTTTCAATCGCTGCGATGTCCTCTTTTCCTGCTAATAATGCTCCGATCACACAAACCATCGCAACAAGAGAGCCTGATTTTTCTCTACCATCTTTATATATTCTGCTTCTGTCTGTACGTTACACGCCACATCAGTCTGTTGTCCATGTACACTCTGAAGCAAGCAAGACGTAACATATGATAGTGCCTTTAATTTCTTTTCATCAGCAATGTGCAAATGAGCAATTACTTGCTGCCCTAATAACAAAAACCCAATCGCAGTATGTACGGTAATCGCATCATCTTTTAATCGATCTTGATCAACTACGTCATCAAGTAAATCGCCAGCAAGCACGATTAATTCAACAGCTGTGGCGATATAAATGAAGGGATATTCCTGTTTTGAAAACATGTCATGGTGCAAATTGGCTAATCGACCAAAAACCAAATCGCTCTCTTTCATATGTTCCTCAATTGCCATCAACATGTGTGCCTTTAGTTGTGGTTCCGACATGAATAGTTCCACAATTTCTTTCATTTGTTTCGCTATTTTTCCCTTTTCACTCATCCGACCGCACCTTGCACAAATATTTACAAATAGGGAACATTCGACAAGTTCAATGAAATTCCTTCCTGAAAAATAAAAAGACTTGTCGAAGATTGTGACAAGTCTGGTAAATGCATATTTTAAATCTTTTCACCTAAGTTTATAAAACCCTGAATGCTTTCCTCCGTTCTTCGCAATCTCAAAAGCTCCCCCTGCTCCCTTACCTCCCCCAGCGAAACCCCATCACTCCGACTTCATCTGCTGATACAGTTCTTTCGCGCTTTTCGCAAAGCCTGCCCCTCCTACGGTGGCAAGTCCTGTCCCATGCGCTACTTCCACAGCAGCAACCGCTGTGGCAGGCGTTCCAATGACTGCTCCTGCTCCTGTGGCGTTAAGCACTACCCCACCTGTACCAATGGCAACGGAATTTGATTAATAATTGAGGTAACAACTCCTTTATTTTGGGTGTTTGGGTGTGTCGTTACCTCATCGTTACCTCAATTGTACCAAAAACAGCAGGTGGCAAGCTTTTTTTGTCGAGAACAGCATAAAATCAATAAAAATTAAGGGTACGATTTTAAAACTTTTGACAGTACCAGAGATCTGTAGAGGTTCGGCTTATGGCAAATTTACAAGGAGTAAGGGGAGTGATAGGATTTTTAAACATAACCGCTCCTTGATATCGCTGTTTTTTGGACTTTTTAACCACATCCAAAAGATCTCCATGTCAAGTTGTAATTCTCTACAATTTTCGAGTTTGAAGGCCATATGGTCAGTCAATATTGTTGAAATATCAGTACTTTTCTAATTCAGTCTCCAAGTCTCTAAGTAGAGTATCTACTTCTAATACAGCTGAATCATTATTATTCCAAAATATAGATAATTTATAACCATCCTTTTTTATGCCAGGCAACCAGTCATTAATAAATTCATCTAAATCAATGCTTTTCGGTGTATAATCGGACCATTCCTCAATAGAACAAAGCTCCGCAAATTCTTTTTTTGGCCAAAACGGCATTAACATTTTCCCTGTATCGTCTTGAGATATTGCCCAACCATCATGATACAACCCCCAAACCTCTTCGAAGTCAACAACTTTCTTGATAAAGTACTCATATCTTTTATTAGCAGGTAGTTTTATAACAGCTTCAAGTTCCTTGTTAATCATCCTATCACTCTCCATTATTTTTCTTCTTTTTTCCATAACCATCATGCTTATGCTGAGTTCTATGATTCTTAATCATTTGTAAGTCGCTGTGCTCATACCCATATCCATTTCTTGCTTCATAGCCCCTTCTATGGGCAAGTTCATACCCCTGGGGTACTCTTATATTTTTCCTCTTTCCTGCTGCTATTTCATTCATATCACGTTTAATTTCGCCACGCAATGCTGATGAAACTTTATCATCATTTGCTATCTCTTTAAGTCTTGCTTGTTTTCCTGACCTACCAGAGTTTTTGACGACAGGTTGGTTAACATTCTCCGTTCTCGTACTTTTCCTGCCAGAAACCCCACCACTCCGACTCATCTGCTGATACAGTTCTTTCGCGCTTTTCGCAAAGCCTGCCCCTCCTACGGTGGTAAGTCCTGTCCCATGCGCTACTCCTACAGCAGCAACCGCTGTGACAGGCGTTCCAATGACTGCCCCTGCTCCTGTGGCGTTAAGCAACATCCCGCCTGCACCAGTGGCAATAGAACTTGTCGTTTCCATCACGCCTGCGATTGTTGCTACCGCATGTCCAAACGCTTGCCCTGCTTTGTATGCCGTCGGATGTTTACTGTAATCTGAGCGCTTTTGTACAACGTTTAATGTCATATCCGATAACGCTGCATCGCCTGCACCTGTGACAAACTCTTTTGTCCTTTCCATCGGATGTTTCTTAAAACTATGCCATGATTGTTCTGTACGTTTCGCTACGGACAGAACGGTTTTTTCGGCATGTTGTCCTGTGTTCATTATACTACGAGCAGCTTGTTTAACGGCAAGTCCTGCTTTCTTTTCTAGTTGGTGAACACCGCGTTCCAGCGTTTTTTCTGTATCTTTCAACGTTTGTTTAACAGAATGAACGGTTTCAGATGTAGTTTTTTTCGCATGATGAACGATTTGTTTTGTCACTCGTTCTGTTTTCTTTTCCGCCTCATGAAACGCTTTTTGCGCTTTCTGACTAATATGTACCGTGTCTTTGATCGCCTGTTTCGTTACTTGCTCCACTTTCTTTTCCACATGATTAACCGTTTGATGTATCGCTTTCTCTGCTTTTTTTACATCATTAGCGATGTGTTTGCTTGTTTTTTCTATTTTTTGCTCCACTTTCTCAAAAGCCTCTTTTGCTTTTTGGCTAATTTGAATCGTATCTTTTACAATTTGTTTGGTGACTGATTCCACTTTCTTCTCTGCTCGTTGAATCGTCTTTTCTACCTTTTTGAAGTCTTTGGCAACATGTTTTGTCGTCTGTTCAATCTTTTTACTGACTGAATGCCCCCATTTGCTTAATGAACCCCAAAAAGACATATGTTTTGTTCCTCCAATCGTAACATAGTGGAAATAGTCTTACATTTGATGAGTTTACTATACAAAAAGTTCATGGGAGGGGGGCAACGAGATTTTTTCGACAAATTTTGTACTTTTCGACAGATTTTATAGAGCAATATTTGTTCGATCATCATTACTAAAGTTTCACCATGTATTCTTTGTATAATTAGAATTTTTGTATCACTTACTACCCAATAGAACGATTAGCATTACAATAAAATTCTATACTTGTTGAAATCGTATATGTTGCACCATGATAGGAATATTTCCCGGAGACCGTAATGACGTATGTGCGACCACCATCAATTAATTCCGCATTATATCCTGTCTGTGTCCACGTCCCACTGCCAGACGCTTTTGAGGAGATCGATTTAACTCCCGAAAACAGTTGTCTTTTATGAACATCACTATACTGAGTTTCAAAAGTTCCTGTCACATACAAAGTTTGAACGGTTTGTCCAACTTGGATCGTTGTTGTTTTTGTCTTTGAGGCAATCGATTGAGGAGTAATCGTCCCTGATTCTTTTGAGGAATTAATCCCCTGTTGATTCGAAGTTGCCAACGAATCTTTTCCTATGCCAAATAAAATTCCTCCAACAAGCATTACTGCTACTGCTACACTGATCAATTGACGAATCATTTAAAAAATTCCTCCTTTCGTTTTGATAGTTTGATTATACTTCACTTTTTTCCATTCTTCACCGCCAACTTGGTGTCGAACCCCGCCTTCTTTTGGCGGTGTGCACGCCAATTGAGCTGATCGAGTCGCTACCGCAGGGTCGGGGGAGGAAGGCACATGTTGAATCCTCATTGATGCCGAAAAGATATCGTCATGATAATATGCTTCGATATGATCGAAATCCGTTTTTCCTGTGGCAAGCACATCATCGATCGAATGACGTCGCTATGGGAAATGTGCACCTCTCGACGAACGGTTGGAATCCGAAGCGCGTTTACTCGTTTATCCAGTTTCGTTTGATGGAGTAAGTAGACAATGAAAGCAAGCCTAGGGCTTGGGGTAATCGCTTCATCTGTCAATACAAAACGAATCGGGAAATCTTTCATGACATTCACCTACTTTTGATGCGTCAACGTTGTTTTTCCTTATGGTATCAATGGTTCGCATCTATTGTAAAAATGCTTTGTCACGGATTCAGATATTCAACTACAGAACCTTATTTTTTATCATCCTTCGTTACTTTTGAAAGTTTAAAAATACCAACTAACAGACAAATCATACTTCCTGCCCATAATGCCCCTGATTCACCTAAAAGAAGGGAAATTTCTTCTGACGCCATCGGATGATTAATGTCAAAAGAAATTGCTTTTAATGCCAAATATACAGCAATAAAGAACGATACAAAATGCACGAAAATCCAAAGAAATGCTGCTCTTTGTGTGGTATTCCTTCTCCAAAGAAAAATTAATGTAATAATTGCAATGAACATTATTGTGGAAAAACCACCAATTAACATGTTCATCACTTCTTCTTCCAAAGGCAGATGCCGATGCATGTTAAGAACACCTCACATAATAGATAAATAAATTCGTCGTGCTAGTTGAGAACTAGAACTACGAATTTATTCTTCATAAAAATATCATCCTTATGTATTTTTCCTATTCAACCTCATTATACCTCCATTTTCTCTCTCTTTCACCGCCAACTTGATGTCGAACCCCGCCATTTTTTTGACGGTGCGCCCGCCAATTTTGGCGGACTGGACAAAAAACGCCCTCACCGATCCGACAAGGACATAAAAACCCCCATCCAATGCTTATGCATTAGATGGGGGATTCGTTTTATGCGCGCAATGTGGCGCCGAATTGTTGTTCGACCGCTTTGATCACTTGTTCGTGAACGTTTGTGACTTCTTCATCTGTTAATGTCCGCTCTGGGTCGTAGTAGCGGAGCGAGAAGGCGATCGATTTTTTTCCTTCTGGGAGGCGGTCGCCTTTGTAAACGTCGAAAATCGTTACTTCTTTTAATAGCTCTCCGCCTGCTTCAATAATTGCTCGCTCGAGGTCACCTGCTACGATATGCTCATCAACGACAAGGGCAATGTCGCGCGTAATCGACGGGAAGCGTGGAATCGCTGTATAGCGAATGTCACCTACTTCCGCTTTTAATAAAGCTTCAAGGTCTAGCTCAAAGACGTACGTTTCTTTCAAATCAAATTGTTTTTGCACGTTCGGATGTAGCTGACCGATAAAGCCGATTGTTTTGCCGTCCAACAACATATCGGCTGTACGTCCTGGATGAAGGTACTCGCGTTTTGCTTGCTTGTATTCGATACGGCTCTCTAATCCTAGCAACGCAAACAAGCCATCTACAATGCCTTTTGCGACATAAAAATCAACTGCTTTTTTCTCTCCTTGCCATAAATGGGCATGCCATACACCTGTCAGAACGCCTGCGAGACGTTCTTTTTCGTTCGGCAGTTCATGTTCGCCGTTAGCTAAGTATACCGAGCCGATTTCATATAGCGCGACGTTTTCGACTTGGCGAGCGCGGTTGTAGCTTGCCGCCTCTAGCAAGTGCGGCACTAAACTTTGCCGCAAGACGCTGCGCTCTTCGCTCATCGGCAATGCTAGGCGAATTGGTGTAGCTGTTTCAAGCGCAAACATCGTCGCTTTTGCTTCGTTTGTGAGCGAGTACGTAATCGCTTGGAACAAGCCCGCATCTTCTAAATAACGGCGCACGTGGCGGCGCTTTGCTTGATATGGTGTGAGTTTTCCTGGCTTTGCCTCGCCGATCGGTAATGTTGCTGGTAAATGGTCGTATCCATATAAACGCGCCACTTCTTCGATGATGTCTTCTTCAATTGTAATATCTGCACGACGTGACGGAACAGTAATCGTAAACGTACCGTCATGTTCTGTAAATGTAAATTGCAAGTTCGTCAAAATGCCTGCGACTTCTTCTTTCGTAATTGTTGTGCCAAGCACGCGATTGATACGATCTAACGTAATCGTAACGACGACTTCTTTTTTTGTTAGCGTGTTGACTTCGACAACGCCGCCAACGACTTCGCCGCTAGCATATTCCGCCATTAACGCAGCTGCGCGGTCAAGCGCTTCTTTCGTGCGCGCAGGATCAATTCCTTTTTCAAAGCGTGTGCTCGACTCGCTGCGCAATCCGTGATCTTTGACCGCTTGGCGAATCGTCGCCCCGTTAAAATATGCCGCTTCAATAAATACGTTTACTGTTTCATCACATACTTCCGAATTCGCACCGCCCATCACACCAGCTAAAGCGACAGGCTCTTTCCCGTTTGTAATGACGAGATGCTCTTCTGTCAGCGTGCGCTCTACATCATCAAGCGTCACGATCGTTTCACCGGCTTTTGCGCGGCGAACGACGATTTCTTTTGAACCGAGCCGGTCGTAGTCAAACGCATGAAGCGGCTGACCGTATTCAAGTAAAATGTAGTTCGTAATATCAACGACATTATTATGCGGGCGGATGCCGGCTGCCATTAAACGCGCTTGCATCCAAAGCGGAGACGGAGCAATTTTCACGTTTTTCACGATGCGTCCTGCGTATAGCGAATTGTCTTCTGGCGCATCGACGCGGACAGAAATATAATCGTGAACGCTTTCGCTGTTTTCGTGAAGTTCGATTGTCGGGAGCTTTACACTTCGCCCTAAAATCGCTGCCACTTCATAAGCAACACCAACCATGCTCAAACAATCGGCACGGTTTGGTGTTAAACTAAGTTCTAGCACTTCGTCATCTAAGTAAAGTAATTGTAGCGCATCGGCCCCGACTGGTGCATCGCTTGGGAAAACGAAAATGCCATCGGCGTATTCTTTCGGTACTAATTTTGACTCGACGCCAAGTTCTTGTAACGAACAAATCATGCCGTTCGATTCTTCACCGCGCAGTTTGGCGCGTTTAATTTTAAAGTTGCCAGGCAATACGGCACCAACTTTAGCAACAGCGACCTTTTGTCCTTTTGCGACGTTCGGCGCCCCGCAAATAATTTGCACCGGCTCTCCTTCACCAATATCGACGAAACATTTACTTAATTTATCGGCGTTCGGATGTTGTTCACGCTCAAGTACATGTCCGATGACGACACCTTGTATTCCTTTATTGCGCACCTCAACGCTTTCTACTTCAATGCCTGCTTTCGTGATGCGACCGGCTAATTCTTTTGCGGTAATGCCTGCTAAATCAACGTATTCCTGTAGCCATTTATATGAAACAAACATCATGCAACCTCCTTTTACACCCGATGAAATTGTTGTAAGAAACGAATGTCGTTTTGATAAAAATGACGAATATCATCAATGCCGTATTTTAACATTGCAATACGCTCCGGACCCATACCGAACGCAAAGCCTGTATATTTTTTCGAATCAAATCCTGCCATTTCAAGTACGTTCGGATGAACCATCCCTGCCCCTAAAATTTCAATCCAACCTGTTCCTTTACATACGCTACAACCGTTTCCGCCACAATTTGCACATGAAACGTCGACTTCAACAGACGGTTCTGTAAATGGGAAAAAGCTTGGGCGGAAGCGAATATCGCGATCTTCGCCAAACATTTTGCGCGCAAATTCACGTAACGTTCCTTTTAAATCGCTCATGCGAATGTTTTCGTCTACAACAAGTCCTTCGATTTGTGTAAATTGATGGGAATGCGTTGCATCATCGTTGTCGCGGCGATACACTTTTCCCGGGCAAATGATTTTTACAGGACCGCGCCCTTGATGTTTTTCCATCGTTCTTGCTTGCACAGGTGACGTATGCGTACGCAATAAAATTTCCTCTGTTATATAAAACGAATCTTGCATATCGCGCGCAGGATGACCTTTTGGCAAATTGAGCGCTTCAAAGTTGTAATAGTCTTTTTCGACTTCCGGTCCTTCAGCAATCGTATAGCCCATTCCGATAAATAAATCTTCAATTTCTTCAATGACGCGCGTTAACGGATGATGGTTGCCGCGTCTAATCGGACGCCCCGGAAGTGTCACGTCAATCGCTTCAGACGCCAACTTTTTCTCGACTTCTTCTTGTTCAAGCGTTGCTTGCTTTGCTTCTAACGCTCGTTGAATCGCTTCACGCACGTCGTTGACAAGCGCTCCCATAATTGGACGTTCTTCAGGCGACAGCGCCCCCATCCCGCGTAGCACTTCTGTAATTGGGCCTTTTTTGCCAAGATATGCGACGCGCACGTCATTGAGCGCTTTTAAATCGTTTGCCTGTTCAATTTTTTCAAGTGCTTCTTGTTGAAGCTGTTGTAACCGCTCTTTCATGAAATACCCTCCCTTGTTATGTATAATTAAGAAAAGCGCAAAGCGCCCGCCTATCGGCGAAGAGCGCACAAGCCCCACCGAGGAGGCTGTCGCCGCCGAAAGAAGGGGCGAAGCGACTCGAGCCGATGGCGCTTGGAGCTAGACAGTTCCGTAAATCTGAAATTTTATACTTTCTTAATCTTTAAATAAAAAACTCGCCCCTTAAGTAAGGGACGAGTGCACTCGCGGTACCACCCTTGTTAGCTATACAATAAGCATAGCTCACTCCATTCAGATAACGGTCTACACCGGAACGCCTTTACATTTCGCATGCGCAAAATGGTCCAAGCGCCAACTCCCGAGGTGAATTCACTTGCTTCAACCATAAAAACGCTCGCAGTCTATGGCGTTTTCTCCCTGAATGGCGATCGGCAAGCTACTCTTCTCGATCATCGTTTTTTGTATGATGAAATTCTTCATTTATTATAAGCAAATAGGCAATAAGCTGCAAGGTGATGATACAAACATATGTTTATTTTTTCTGCAAATGGTAAAGTAAAATTCCTGTTGCAACGGCTACGTTTAACGATTCTGCCTTCCCGTAAATCGGCACATATAAGTTTGTTGTCGTCTGTTGCAGCCACTTATCGTTTACTCCGCTTCCTTCATTTCCAACAATTAATGCAAACGATGAAGAAGGAGATACAGAACGGTAGTCTACCCCATTTTGAAGCGATGTTCCATAAATAGGGATATGCTTGTTTTGAAAGTGGGCGATCCATTGCCCAATATCTCCTTTTATAACAGGGAAATGAAACAACGAACCTTGCGTAGCACGAATCACTTTTGCATTGTATATATCTGCGCTTCCTTCTCCGACAACAACAGCGTCTATTCCAGCGGCATCTGCCGTGCGAATGATTGTCCCTACATTCCCAGGATCTTGTACGGTGTCAATGAACAATGCCGTTTGTATATCATCAATGTTCCAATGCAGTTGTTTACATACCGCTGCGATGCCTTGCGGTGTTTCTGTATCGCTAATCGCTTTGATCACATCGTCGGTCACAATCGTCATCGGAATATGGGCAATGTCCCAGCTTGCTGGGATGACCGCATGCTCCGCAACAATCAGTTGTTCGATATGAACGCCACTTTTGACCGCCTCTTCTACTAAATGAAACCCTTCAATGAGAAACAGACCGGTTTTGTCGCGTCCTTTTTTCGTTAAAAGTTTTTTCCATTGCTTTACTCGCTCATTTTTCGGCGATTCAATTCGTTTCACTCGTTGTTCCCCCAATGTTTCGCAATAAATTCATCGCGGCCTGAGGCAGCGCGGTCTTCTTTATAATGTTTCGGATTTTTTTTATGGTAATTTTGATGATAGTCTTCTGCTGGATAAAACGTTGTCGCTGGTAAAATTTCTGTCACGATCGGTTTGGAAAAACGTCCGCTTTCTTCTAATTGCTTTTTCGATTGCTCCGCTAATGTTTTTTGTCTCTCATTATGATAAAAAATCGCTGTTCGATATTGTGGACCACGGTCATGAAATTGCCCGCCATCATCCGTCGGATCAATTTGACACCAATACAACTCCAACAATTTTTCGTACGGAAACACATCTGGATCAAACGTAATTTGTACCGCTTCGTAATGTCCTGTCGTTCCTGTTTTCACTTGTTCGTACGTCGGATGTTCGACATGACCGCCTGTGTATCCAGAAACAATGCCATAAATGCCGTCAAGTTCTTCAAACGGAGTGACCATGCACCAAAAACATCCGCCCGCAAATGTTGCTTTTTCCATTTTCCTCTCTCCTCTTTGATGAATAGTAATTATCATTATAGCAAAAACTACGTACGCAATACATAAAGAATGGAGTGAATCAAATGGACTTTAATTTACGCGGTGCCGTCATGGCAAACGTCGCAAACAGCTCAAAAGACCAGCTTGAACATACGATCGTCGATGCGATTCAACAAGGCGAAGAAAAATATTTACCTGGTCTTGGCGTTTTATTTGAAGCGTTATGGAATCACGCAACAGAGGAACAAAAACAATCAATGCTTGCCACATTAGAAGAAGCCGTAAAAAAATAGCCTTCGCGTTGAAGGCTATTTTTTAATCAAACGTAATTTCTTTCACTTTATCTTCATCAAGTCGTTTAATAACTTCGACTAATAGTTTTACCGTTTGTTCATAGTCGTCGCGATGAAGAAGGGCAGCGTGAGAGTGAATGTAGCGCGTTGGGATGGAAATGGTGAGCGCTGGAACGCCGCGCATCGTCATATGGATCGCACCAGCGTCTGTTCCACCGCCTGGCATCGCGTCAAAGCGGTACGGGATGTTCATTTCCTCCGCAACGTTAACGACAAATTCTCGCAATCCTTTGTGAGAAACGAGCGTTGCATCGTATAAAACGATATGCGGTCCACCTCCGAGTTTTCCCATCGCATCTTTTTCTGATACACCTGGTGTATCACCAGCAATGCCAACATCAACCGCAAATGCAATATCTGGTTCGATCGCAAAAGCAGATGTTCGCGCACCGCGCAAGCCCACTTCTTCTTGCACTGTACCAACGCCATACACGACGTTTGGATGCTCCACATCTTTTAATTGTTTCAACACATCGATCGCAACGGCACAACCGATGCGGTTATCCCATGCTTTTGCAAGCAACATTTTTTCATTATTCATCACGGTAAATTCAAAATACGGAACGATCGCATCACCCGGACGCACACCCCATTCGATCGCTTCATCACGGCTTGAAGCCCCGATGTCGATAAACATATCCTTGATTTCTACCGGCTTTCTTCTTGCTTCAGCAGGTAAAATATGTGGCGGTTTTGAACCGATGACGCCTGTAATGTCGCCTTTTTTCGTTACAATTGTCACTCGCTGAGCAAGCATGACTTGCCCCCACCAGCCTCCGAGCGGTTGGAAGCGAATGAAGCCTTTTTCATCGATTTGCGTCACCATAAAACCTACTTCATCTAAATGGCCAGCAATCATGACTTTCGGTCCATTTTCTTTTCCTACTTTTTTCGCAATTAAGCTACCAAGACGATCCGTTGTCACTTCATCAGCATACGGAGCGATGTACGACTTCATTACTTCGCGCACTTCTCGTTCGTTCCCTGGAACGCCTTTCGCATCCGTTAACGCTTTCAACATCGTTAACGTTTCATCTAATTTTTTCACGTATGTCACTCCTCTCTATGTACAACACTCATTATACTAAACATTTTGACAGTTGTTAATAATTGTGACTTTGTCGCTCATGATTCACTTCGTTTTTTGCGACATACGCTCGTTCAATTTGTTCAGCATTGAATTGAAGCGCATGACCAAGCTGTGCATACGCATATACTAATCGACCGTATGCTTGTTCGTCCATCTTTTCGCGAAACGTCTGAACGGCTTCAAATACGTATAAAAACTGTTCAACAAGCGGTTTACTTTCTTGCACATGTGGCCATTGGATATGTTCATAAAGGGAAAGATCGAGCCCGAGCGATAAAATAAAATGAAGACCGTCGACATATTCCTCTAAAATCGTTTCGTCCGCCGCTTTCGGCTTTGAGCTCCAAAATTTAAAACAGCGCGTTTCATTCGCGAGTTCTCCAATTTCAACAAGAAGAGCTAACAACTTACGTTCAATTAAACGTTCACCGCTCAATCCTCGTTCTGTCTCAATTCGCTCATCTAATTGTCGTTGCATAGAAAATAATGTTTGTAAATTCATTTTTCTCCCCCTCTTATAAAAAATGACCATCCCCTCAAGGGAGAATGGCCATTTCTTTTATTACTTGTTTAAGTTTTCTTTTGCGATGTTTGCAAGTTGTGTGAATGCCGCAGCATCGTTTACCGCTAAATCAGCAAGCATTTTGCGGTTTACTTCGATACCTGCAAGTTTTAATCCGTGCATTAAACGGCTATAAGAAAGACCGTTCATGCGCGCTGCTGCGTTAATGCGCGTAATCCAAAGTTTACGGAAGTCGCGTTTGCGTTGGCGACGGTCGCGATACGCGTACATTAACGATTTCATGACTTGTTGGTTTGCAACTTTATATAAACGATGTTTCGAACCGAAATATCCTTTTGCAAGTTTAAGAATTTTTTTACGACGTCTGCGTGTGACTGTACCGCCTTTTACACGTGGCATAATATTTCCCTCCTAAAATTATTTTACGTTATCTAACAATTGACGAATGCGTTTGAAATCGCCTTTTGATACAAGCGTTGCTTTACGAAGTTTACGTTTTTGTTTTTGTGTTTTGTTTGCGAATAAGTGGCTAGTGAATGCGTGTGAACGTTTTAATTGGCCTGTTCCTGTCTTTTTGAAACGCTTCGCTGAGCCTTTGTGAGTTTTCATTTTTGGCATAAGGTGTTCCTCCCTTTTGTTATTTGTCGTTTTTCGGTGCTAGCACTAAAAACATGCTGCGGCCGTCCATTTTTGGAGCCGTTTCAACCGTACCAATATCCGCGCACGCCTCAGCAAATCGATCAAGCACGCGCTGACCAATTTCTTTATGCGTAATCGCACGTCCTTTAAAGCGAATCGTCGCCTTTACTTTATCTCCTTTTTCAAGGAACTTCCGCGCGTTGCGCAATTTTGTGTTGAAGTCATGTTCTTCGATCGTTGGGCTTAAACGAATTTCTTTCACGTTGATTACTTTTTGCTTTTTGCGCGCTTCTTTTTCTTTCTTTTGTTGCTCAAAACGGAATTTGCCATAATCCATAATGCGACATACTGGCGGTTTCGCATTTGGTGCAACCATCACTAAGTCCAAATTTAAACGCGCCGCAATTTCTAACGCTTCTTGTTTCGTCTTAATCCCAAGTTGTTCGCCGTTTGGATCGACTAAACGAACTTCACGTGCCCGAATGTTTTCATTAATAATAAAATCTTTGCTAATAACTAGCCACCTCCACGGTTTTTTCAAACTTGTTTGTAAAAGCAGAACGCACATAACAAAAAACGTGTGGGCATAATACACCCACACGTCTCGATGACAACATTTGTTTTGTCATAAACCTGTTAACAGCCATATGGCGTCGATCAGGTGAGAAGCGGGTGCTTCTGCTTGTTTCAAACAAGTATTTATTTTTACTCTAACATATATACCATAAACGGAAATACATTGTCAACTGATGTCAATTGATCACAACAAATAAAACTATAACAAACATGAAGAAAAAATGCAACTATATTATTTACGCACTTCTTTTTGAATGAAATCGACAAACGCATGAAGCGGCATCGTTTCGCTCTTTTGTTCGCCATATTTTCGCACGTTTACTGCTCTTTCACTCACTTCATTATCCCCGACAACGAGCATGTACGGAATTTTTTGCATTTGTGCTTCGCGAATCTTATAACCGATTTTTTCTTCACGTTCATCGACTTCAACGCGAATGCCTGCCGCTTGTAACGCATGTTTTACTTCATACGCATAGTCCATATGGACAGATGGAGCGACTGGAATCACTTGCACTTGTACAGGTGCTAACCATGTTGGGAACGCGCCTTTATACTCTTCAATTAAGAAAGCGACGAAGCGTTCCATCGTCGATACGACACCACGATGGATGACGACTGGACGATGCGGTTTTCCATCCTCCCCAATATATGTTAAATCAAAACGTTCTGGCAGTAAAAAGTCTAATTGCACAGTCGATAATGTTTCATCTTTTCCTAGCGCTGTGCGCACTTGAACGTCTAATTTCGGACCGTAAAACGCCGCTTCTCCTTCCGCTTCGTAATAGTCAAGTCCGAGTTCGTCCATCGCCTCTTTTAACATGCTTTGTGCTTTTTCCCACATCGCATCGTCATCATAATATTTTTCTTTATCTTGTGGATCACGATACGACAGACGGAATGAATAATCAGTTAAACCGAAGTCTTTATATACCTCTAAAATTAAATTGACGACGCGCTTAAACTCGTCTTTAATTTGATCTGGGCGCACGAAAATATGTGCATCATTTAACGTCATGCCGCGCACACGTTGCAAGCCTGTAAGCGCTCCAGACATTTCATAACGGTGCATCGTGCCGAGTTCAGCGATGCGAATTGGCAGTTCGCGATAGCTATGAATTTTATGTTTATACACCATCATATGATGTGGGCAGTTCATCGGACGTAATACAAGCTGCTCATTATCCATTTCCATTGGTGGAAACATACCATCCTTATAGTGATCCCAATGACCAGACGTTTTATATAACTCGACGCTGCCAAGCACCGGCGTATATACGTGTTGATAACCAAGCGACAACTCTTTATCAACGATGTAACGTTCAATTGTTCGGCGAATCGTCGCTCCTTTTGGAAGCCAAAGTGGTAATCCTTGTCCGACCTTTTGCGATGTCATAAATAAGTCGAGTTCTTTTCCAAGCTTGCGATGATCGCGCTCTTTCGCTTCTTGTAAAAGGCGTAAATATTCATCTAAATCTTCTTTTTTGAAAAAGGCTGTTCCGTAAATACGTTGCAACATTTTGTTTTTGCTGTCGCCACGCCAGTACGCACCCGCCACACTTAACAGTTTAAACTCTTTAATTTTTCCTGTTGATGGCACGTGCACCCCGCGACAAAGATCGAAAAATTCTCCTTGTTCGTAAATGGAGACAACTTCTCCTTCCGGAATGTCGTGAATGAGTTCAATTTTTAAATGATCTCCAATTTCTTCATAGCGACGAATCGCTTCTTCACGACTCACTTCTTTACGAATGATGTCTAAGTTTTCTTTTACAATTTTTTTCATTTCTTGTTCAATTTTCGGTAAGTCTTCTGCTGTAATTGGCACATCAACATCAATATCATAGTAAAAACCGTTTTCAATAACAGGACCAACACCAAGCTTTACATCTTTATATAGTCGTTTCACCGCTTGCGCCATTAAGTGCGCTGTGCTATGGCGCAAAATATCAAGCGCCTCTGGCATATCTTGTGTAATAATCGAAAGTGCGCCATCTTCTTCAATTGGTGTACGCAAATCAATCATGCGATCGTTCAGCTTCCCAGCAATTGCTTTTTTCTTCAAGCCTGGACTAATTGACGCCGCAATGTCTTCTGTTGTCACTCCTTTCGGAAACTCCTTTACTGCTCCATCTGGAAATGTGATTTTTACTACATCCACCAAAGCTATCCACTCCTTTTTTAAAAATAAAAAAACTCGTCCCAAAAACGAGGGACGAGTTGGCTTCGTGGTTCCACCCTTCTTCCCGTTTATACAAATATCAAACGAGCGTATAAACGGCTTCATTTCGATAACGGCGCAAACCGTCAGCAATTACTAAACGGGGCATCGTCCCATTGTTCACTGCTGAAGTTTAGAGGTGGTAAGTGCATCTTTCGTGTTAGGAAGGTTTCAGCCTATGCCTTCCCTCTCTGTGAACCGTAAACATACACCCATGTCCTCATCATCACTTTTGACCTTATTCATTATGTATGTCATTATAAGCATATTTCTTTGGAAAATCAAGAGGTGTTCGAAGCTCCATTCGCTCTTGAAATACATTTTGAATCGTTTGAATCATTCCCACATCTGTGACATCTGTATACATATATATTTTTTCCGGCGCCATCGATACGAGCGGAGCTAATACAGATGTATCAATGTACATCGGCTGGCTCACCATGATTCGTCGATCGATGAACTGCTTTAGTTGTTGCGGTGACAAGTACAAAAATTGACCATCAAAAAATTGAAACGTTTCATTCTCATATACTACATGAAGCACGTTCATTTTCGGCTGACGTGATGCAACAATTTCGCGCAACATATGAACAAACGCTTGATATTCTTGTTCTAGTTTGTATTCGTCAATGGCTAATTCAACGTAATGCATCAACCGATCATAATACGGCTTTAACCGAAAAGTCATAAGCGACTCGAACGAAAATACACCTTCATGTAAACATTCATGTAGCGATTGAGCAATTAATTGCTCGCGCGGCATAATCAATTTTTTTCCGAGACGATAGTCGTACCTTTCTCCATCAATAAACGAGTAAGTCAGCTGTAAAATTTGTTGTTGCTCTTCTTCATTCTCATAAAAGAACGTACGGGAAATAATTGATAAAATCCAACGTGCTTCAAACGCTTGAATGATACATGAAGTAAAAATCGGAATGAACAATGCGCGCATATGGGCAATATTCGATTCATGAAAGAAGACGGTAATCGTCTTGTCGTCGTAAAACAATTTTCCATATGGTTGTGGTGCTTTATTCAATTCCACAAAAAGCCGTTGTGCATCTTGTCCATCTTGAAATACGATATAAATCAACGGTGCCCCTCCCTTTTTCCAAAAACATGCTTGTTTTATATATATGGGGAACACCGTCTGTTTATCACATTTCGATTCGTCGATTTTTTCCTTTCATCTCGATCGGAGTAGCTAAATAAACAATTCGCTCAATAATTCGAGCCGCTTTCACCTGTTCTTCTTCACCTCGTTGTGAGTGAGCGAAGTGATGGGTAAGACGTTTCAAATCAAAGTTCGATGTAAAGCATGTCGGCAAATGCTCAAGCATACGATATTGTAAAATCGGACCGAGCACCTCGTCGCGCCACCAACTTGACATTAGTTCTGCCCCTAGATCATCGAGCATAAGAACAGGCACTTGCTTTGCATATTCAATCGTATCTTGAAACGCGTCCGTTTGAAGCGATGACTTTAATGAACGAACAAATTCCGGCACGTACACAAGAAATGAAGCAATATGTCTTTGGGCTAACTCATTTGCCATCGCTGCTAACAAATACGTTTTTCCAACGCCAAAAGAACCGTATAAATACAGTCCTTTCGTTCGTTTACCTACTTCATACGTTGAAGCAAATGTGTTCGCAAGTTCGATCGCTTCAATTCTTCCAAGATCGTCCGTCTCTAACTGATCAAATGATGCTTGTAGCATGTCACGCGGAATAAATAAACTACGAATGAGCGACTGTTGTTTTTTCCGTTCATCATCTTGCACTTTACGAGCACAGCGCTCGTATTGTACATCAATGTTTTTCCCTTGCCAAATTAAATGAGGTGTGTACCCTTTCAGTAAATTCGGACATTGTTCTAAACTTGGACAACGTTCACAATGCTTACTTTGTTGCACAAACTCATACAATTTCCCGAGATGTCGATTCAACATCGCATCCGTCACATCATGACCACGTAAAAACGATTGAACGTGTCGATCGTTTAAAATATCGCGCTTCATCGCCTCATATCGCTCTTTAAAATCATGACGATTCATTAAATGATGGATCGTTTCCCGAATTGGTTTCATCATTTATCCCCTAACTTTTCGGCTTTTTCAACCGTTCTTCCAACTCGCGTCGTTTTTGTTCTAGCTCTTCTTCCGATTTCACTTGTTTTCGCTCAAATTGTGAATAATCTGTTTGTAACCAATCTGGCAATAACTCAGTACGAATCGGCTTTTTCGAACCTTTTTTCTCTTTTTCTTTTATAAATGTTTCGTATTCACGCGCTTCTTTTTTCGCCAATTCCATCGCTTGCTTCACTGTGCGCACTTTTTTTCGCGCCCATGAACTAGCGATCTTTTCTACATATTTTTTCGGAAGCTTCATATCTGTACGCAGCATGACGTAATAAATCAGCACATTCATAACACCTGGTGGCAATTTTTGTTTAAACATAATCTCTTCAATGAGCTGCAAATCTGCTAGCGCTGGCTCAACGCCACCAGAAAAGTCCATAAGTAGTTGTCTCGGCGAAACGGTTTCAAGCTGCTTCATTAAATATTCTTCTTCGTTTTTTGGCTCGACATGCGCCATCGTCCGCTCCTCTAACGGCTGCACACGATCATATAGACGCGGAAGCGCCTCACCACGTTCAAATTGATACCATTCTTGTGCTGCTTTTCTTAATGCTTCGATATCAATTTGTTCAGCCGGATCTATAACACTCATCACAATTTTTTGCATGTCAAGCGGGCCAATGCCATATAAAAAAGCTAGCTTTTTGATCGCATCTTTCACTTTTTCAGTAATCGCACGACGTGGAACAAGATGATGGGACAGTCCTGCATAAAATGTGTCAAAATCAAATATATCATCTCGCATCGTATACATCGCTTGCTCTTTTCCTATATACTGCTGTCCGTCTTGCAACATGACTTCTTGCTTCGCTTCGTCGCTTAACTTATGAATCATTTTTTCAGGTTGGATCGATGAAAATACATCGTGAAATGAGCGAGTAACGGGTATGAAAGAAGTGCGATCGATGGCACGATCAGAAAAAAACTTTTTCAACTTTTGAAATTTTGTTTTTCCTACACGATCATATAAAAATACGTTTAAAACACCATCAGTAAAAAATTGTTCTGGTGTAAGAGGAAGGCAAAGTTCATAAATAAATACGCGTTCATCATTTTCATTCGTGCGCTTCATATACGTATTCAACAGCCCAATGCCCTCGAGCTTTAAACGTTCAGCATATATCGTCGGCAAACTGCATTGCATAATTGCCATTAAACTATGATGCGTCGTCTCTTCGCTCCATAAACGTGCTTGCTCTAGTTCGCTCCATAACGTCATATATAGACTATATGCTTGAGCCCCGATTAAAGGTTGATATAAAAGCGTCAATACTTTTCGGTCTAGTTCGCTTAAAACCCCATTCGCATGCACAATATATCGGTCGACGGCAATTAATTCTTTCCAACTATATTCCATATTATCGACCTTCTTCATATGAAAAAGAGCACATTATGCCCTTTCTCCTTGTTCTTTTTTAATAAGTTCTTTTAATTCCTCAATAAAGACATTTAAATCTTTAAATTGACGGTATACAGAAGCAAAACGAACATAAGCGACTTCATCAATTTTCGATAACCGTTCCATGACCATTTCTCCAATTGTTTCGCTTTTCACTTCATTTATACCGCTGTTGCGCAACTCTCGCTCAATTTGTTGCGTCACTTCCTCTAGCTGTTCAAGCGCAACCGGCCGTTTTTCGCACGCTTTAATGAGCCCGCGTAATATTTTTTCACGACTAAATTCTTCTCTCGTTCCTTCTTTCTTCACAACAATTAACGGCGTTTCTTCAATCCGTTCAAACGTTGTGAACCGAAAATGACAACGTTCACATTCACGCCGACGGCGAATGGAACGCCCTTCATCAACCGGACGCGAGTCGAGCACGCGCGTTCCATTGTGGTGACACGACGGGCATTTCATATGTATCAGCTCCCTAGCAGTAATCTTACCCTTATAGTAGACAAAAAAAGGCGTATATACAACTATTTATCGCCATATATTCCTGATCCGATATATGTGAATCGTTTAGCTAATTGATCGTATAAACGAATAATAAGTTGGCGACTAAATCCAAAATCAATCGGCAACCATGTTGTTTCTGTCGTTACTGAAAAATCAACGGCTGTTTCAAATGGGCGAACAGAAACGATTGTCGCAACAATAAATGCTTTTTTTCCTTTCGTGAGGGATACGCTTATTTCTCCGTGTTCTGCTGAAATCGCCACAATGCGACATCCATCCATTTGTTCAAATATTTCTTTTACCGCTTGTAATGCAGCAGACTGTGTTATTTTATAATAGCGACTTTTTAGTTGTTCATCCGGGTGACGTTCAGATGTTTCATTATGATTTGTTAATACGTATTTCCATTTCACCGTTCGTCTCCTCGCTTTTCAATGAATGATAAAAAGAGGTGCAGAATCTACACCTCTTTTTCTCTTACATTTTATTATAAAGCTTTTGCTCGTTTAATTTCAATTGGGCCCATACCACGAGGCAATTCAATTGTTTCACGCGTTTGCGCACCTAATGCTTCTGCAATATAGTCAGCTGCAATCGTTGGATCTAGATGTCCACATGTGTAAACATCGATGCTCGCATAACCATGTTCTGGAAAACTGTGAATAGTTAAATGTGATTCAGAAATGATAACAACACCGCTAACGCCTTGTGGTGCAAATTTATGAAACGCAACTTCACGAATTTCAGCACCAGACTTCAATGCTGCATCAACAAATGTTTTTTCAATAAACTCCATGTCATTCAACTTATCAAAATCGCATCCCCAAAGTTCTGAGATAACGTGACGACCCATTGTATCCATGATCGTATCCCCCTTTTATGAATTTTAAAAAAATAAACGATGAATTTCTTTTGCTTTCTGGAATGTACAACTACCACGGGGGAAAGTTAGTCCAAAGAGGTCCTAACCCTTTAAGTAGTCACATTACCACGCGTTCAAGAAGTTCACGAAAAATAGTATACTTCGTTTATATATTTTTTTCAATATTGTTTTTTATTTTTTTGTAAAATGGGTAGAAAAATAACGCTGGGAACCCCCAGCGTTATGACATCGTAACCGTTTCATTTTTTAACAATTGTTTCGCAACAAGCTTTGTTAAGTCGACAACGCGACATGAATAGCCCCATTCGTTATCATACCATGCTAATACTTTCACTTTGCGATTTTCGATCACCATCGTTGATAAGCCATCGACAATGGCAGAATGTGGATTTGTGTTAAAATCAATGGACACAAGCGGTTCCATCGTCACGTCTAAAATTCCTTTTAACGATCCACGCGCAGCCTGCATAAACGTTTCATTCACTTCATCGACGGTGACGTCTTTTTTCACATCGACAACGACGTCAACAAGTGAAACGTTTGGTGTTGGAACGCGCAACGCCATACCATGCATTTTCCCCTTTAGATGTGGTAATACAAGCGCTAACGCTTTCGCCGCACCTGTTGTTGTCGGAATGATCGATTGTGCGCATGAACGTGCACGACGTAAATCTTTATGCGGATTGTCAATATTTTTTTGGTCGTTCGTATATGCATGGACAGTTGTCATGAGTCCATTTTCAATCCCAAATGCTTCATCAAGCACTTTCACAACAGGCGCCAAACAGTTTGTTGTACACGAAGCATTTGAAATGATGACGTGCTCTGGGGAAAGCATATGTTCATTGACTCCCATAACAATCGTTACATCTTCATCTTTTCCAGGTGCAGTTAAAATGACGCGCTTTGCTCCTGCTTCGACGTGCATCATTGCTTTTTCTTTTGCGTTAAACTTTCCTGTTGCTTCAATAACAATATCGATTTGAAGTTCTCCCCATGGTAATAGCCGTGGATCACGTGAATTTAGCAATTGCACTTTTTTTCCGTTTACAATTAAGCCGTCTTCAACCGCAATGACATCTCCGTCAAATTTACCGTGGTTTGAATCATATTTTATTAAATGAGCTAACGTTTCAGGCGGATAGCTCGCATTAATCGCTACAATGTCAAGATCATGCTCCATAATAGCTTTTCGGAACACCATACGTCCGATGCGTCCGAACCCGTTAATCGCTACTCTCGCTTTCATTATATAGCCCCTTTCAATATATGTGTTATACTATTTATCTGTTATATACAAAAATAGTATAACATTTTTAAGGTGTTTATGCTATAAAAAAATAAAAAAAGGGCATCCTATTTTCCAAGGACACCCCAGCGCATTAAACAGGTGTGCAATTGTTGTTTCGTTTCTTCGATCGTTCCATTATTATCGATGATCTCATCTGCTTTTTTTCTTTTTTCTTCAAGTGGCATTTGTGCTTTTATCCGCGCCCATGCTTCTTCAACGGAAAATCCATTGCGCTCACAAAGGCGATGAAGTTGAGTTTGTTCATCCACATACACAACGAGAATACGGTCAACGAGATGCTGTAATTTACTTTCAAATAAAAGCGGAATGTCAAGAACAACTGCTTTTTCCCCTTCTTTTGCATATTTCTCTTTCTGTTGCAACATATGTTTGCGAACAAGTGGATGAACAATGGCATTTAACTGTTTTCGCTTTTGTTCATCATAAAATACGATCGCACCAAGCTTACGTCGATCAATCGCACCATTTGAATCTAAAATGTCGCGCCCAAACGTTTCTATAATCGGTTGATATGCCTCGCCATCAACTGATGTGACACGATGAGCGATTTCATCTGCATCGATGACAGGAATATGTAAGTCACGGAACATTGCCGCGACCGTACTTTTCCCACTAGCGATGCCCCCAGTTAATCCGATCGTTAACACCATCCTCACCCCTACCTCATTTTAAAAATCCCAATAACAATAAGCATAATCCCAGGTAAAAACGAGTATTTTTGTAGCCAGTCATACTTCCTAAACGATTTTCCAATTTTTAACCCACTAAATAAAAAACTAAAGCTAAGCAAACAAACGAGAAATGTAGTAAACAACACAGAATAATTTAAAAGCGCAGCGCTCACGCCTGCTCCAAACGCATCGAGCGACAGGGCGATGCCTAAAAATACCGCCTCCATCCCTGTAATCGTTCCCGAGCGGTCAAAATCAGCCATCGTCGGTTTGCGTAAAATTTGAATGACAATACCGAGCGAACGAATTTCTACGTTCATTAAAAATTTTTCTTCATTGTCATCTCTTTTAAGCATAAATTGAATGATCATCCATAATCCTAATATGATTAATATACTCCCACCCATTGCATTAGCAACGGTTGGTGAAAAAAACATATAAAGCATGCGACCAATGCCCATCGCTACTAAAAATGTCATGCATGAAAAAAGCGAAATAATAAGCAACGAACGAAGCGGAATATGTACATTCCGCATACCATACGTAACACCGACAGTCAAACCGTCGATGCTCACAGCTAAAGCAAGCAAAACTAAAGACCACGTAATCATATACGCCCGCCCCTTCCTTTGAAAAGCTACCATAGTATATGGAAGAGGCCTAGGCAATGTTCTTATGCTATGTTTGACAATGCTGACAATAATGTGTACCGCGATTAGCCACAGTTGTCTTTATAATAGGTGTCCCACAACGACGGCACGGCATGTTTGCTCGGCCGTATACATATAATTGCGTTTGAAACGTCCCTGTCTTCCCTTGCGTATTAACGTACGTTCGAACGGTACTTCCGCCTTTTTCAATCGCTTCTTGTATCGTTTGAATAATCGCTTTATGTAACGCTTCGATTTCTTGGACAGTTAGCGTAGTTGCTACACGCTCTGGAGAGATGGAAGAACGAAACAACACTTCATCGACATAAATATTACCTAATCCTGCGACAATTGTTTGATCAAGCAATGTCGCTTTAATCGTTCGCTTCGTGCGTTGAAGCTGGTCGCTAAGCCATGAAACAGTAAACTGCTCGTCAAGTGGCTCAAGTCCGATATTTGACAAAGGAGGAACGTGTAATTCTTTTCCTTTATCGAACAGATGCATCGTACCAAATTTCCGCACATCGCGATAACGAAGTTCCGTGCGATCGGTAAATGTAAAAAAGACATGCGTATGCCGATCAAATGGTGTATCCTCTTTTTCATATATATAACGTCCTTCCATACGCAAATGGGAAACAAGAGCGACATTATCCAATTGAAAAATTAAAAATTTCCCTCGCCGCTGGATGTCGTAAATTGTTTGCCCTTTCAATCGTTCGCAAAATGTCTCTACTTCAGGGTGTTGAACGATTTTCTCCCAAAGCACGTTCACACGTTCGATCGTTTTACCAACAACAAGAGGAAGTAATGTACGTCGCACCGTTTCGACTTCCGGTAATTCTGGCATGCATGTTCACCCTTCCTTACTTTGCGTCATACCACGTCGGTCCAAAATGATAATCGACTTTTAGCGGAACACGTAATGAAACAGCATTTTCCATTACATCGGGAACAATGTTTTTCAACAAATTAACTTCCTCTTTTGGCGCTTCTAAAATGAGTTCGTCATGTACTTGTAGCAACAAACGAGCTTGTAGTCCTTCTTCACGTAAACGGCTAGCTAAATCAATCATCGCCTTTTTAATAATGTCCGCTGCACTTCCTTGAATTGGCGTGTTCATCGCTGTCCGCTCCGCAAAGCTACGAACATTAAAATTACTGCTCGTAATATCCGGTAAATAACGACGACGGTGAAGCAACGTCGTGACATATCCTTTTTGTTTTGCATCTTGTATAATTTCTTGCATATACCGTTTTACGCCCGGATAACTCTGGAAATAGCGCTCGATAAATTCCGCTGCTTCTTTGCGTGTAATGCCTAAGTTTTGCGACAATCCGTAGTCGCTAATCCCATAAACGATGCCGAAGTTGACAGCTTTTGCTTGCCGGCGCATTTGAGCAGTCACTTCTTCTTCTTTCACATGAAAAATACCCATCGCTGTTTTCGTATGAATGTCGAGATCATGATGAAATGCTGCAATTAAATTTTCATCGTTAGCGATATGAGCTAACACCCGCAACTCAATTTGCGAATAGTCAGCAGAAAAAATCACCCAGTCATCAAAAGATGGGACGAACGCTTGGCGAATTTTTCTTCCCTCTTCAATACGAATCGGAATGTTTTGTAAATTGGGCTCCGTTGAACTTAAACGTCCTGTTTGAGTGAGCGCTTGTTGGAAAATGGTATGCACTTTTCCTGTATCTTTTCGAACAACTTTCATTAATCCTTCTACATATGTCGATTGTAATTTTCCGAGCTGACGATAATGTAAAATTTGCTCGATGATTTCATGGTACGGCGCTAATTTTTCTAAAACATCCGCCGAGGTTGAATAACCTGTTTTCGTCTTTTTTACAACCGGCAACTGTAATTTCTCAAACAAAATCGTCCCTAGTTGTTTTGGGGAATTGATGTTAAATGTCGTTCCTGCTAATTCATAAATGCGTTGCTCAATTTGTTGAAGTTGAGCAGCGAATTCTTTCCCCATATCTTGCAAACGATTTACATCCACTTTTACACCGTAGAACTCCATCTGTGCCAAAATGAACGTAAGTGGTAACTCTAAGTGAATAAGCAATTCAAATTGTTCATTTTGTTTTAGTTCATGAATATATGTTTCTTTCAACGAAGCAACCGCTCTTGCTTTTCGGACAAGATGTTCAGCTAATACACTTGTCGACGGAACGGCTTGTTTTGCCCCTTTTCCGTATACTTCTTCGTCACTTTGTACATCTGTATATTGTTTCGTTTTTGCAATAGCTGCCACATCGCCATTAGCATCTGTCGGATTGAGTAAATATGCGGCTAATAATAAATCGAAATCGACACCTTTGAGGTCAATACCGTGCCACTTTAGCGCAACGATCGCTCGTTTTGCATCAAATACACTTTTTTTGCATTGCTCATCTTCAAGCCACGTTTTAAATGCAGACGACGCTAAAGCAACGTCCGTCGGGATAAAAAAGTGTCCGCGTTCATTGACAAGCGCAAAGCCAAGAATAGGCGCTCGATGATAATTCGCATCCATCACTTCAACAACAAGTGAACCTTCATTTGTCAACATGTGTTTATCAATCGTTTGAACAGTAACAAATGAAATATCCGTTAACGTTGGTTGTTCTTTTGAATTATTACTAATTTTGTCCATTAGCGATGTGAAACCTAGCTCTTGAAATAAAGATGCCAATCTCTCTGCATCATACGACTGCCATGCTAATTCATCGAGCGATAGCGTCAGCGGAACATCGCGACGAATGGTTGCCAACTGTTTACTTAGTAACGCTTGTTCACGGTACGTTTGCAAGTTTTCCTTTAGTTTTTTTCCAGAAATATGTTCAAGTGAGGCAAGCACACGTTCAACTGTTCCGTATTCTTTTAATAATTTTAATGCCGTTTTCTCTCCCACTCCCGGAACTCCCGGAATATTATCTGATGCATCCCCCATTAATCCTTTTAAATCAACAATTTGTCCAGGCGTTAATCCATACTTCTCAAAGATATGTTCTGGCGTATATCGTTCCATATCTGTTATTCCTTTTTTTGTCACATGCACATGAATGCGTTCAGACGCTAATTGAGTTAAATCACGATCACCCGAAATGATGACAACGTTAAATCCTTCTTTTTCCGCCTGTGTTGCGAGCGTCCCGATAATATCATCCGCTTCATAATTTTCAAGTTCATACGTACGAATGTTATATGCATCAAGCAGTTCACGTAAAAAAGGAAGCTGTTCTGATAATTCTGGTGGCGTTTTTTGTCTTCCGCCCTTATATTCTGTATACACTTCATGTCGAAATGTCGTTTTTCCTGCATCAAACGCAACGAGCATATGCGTCGGTTGCTCTTCTTCAATAAGCTTCATTAACATCGTTGTAAAGCCGTAAATGGCGTTTGTATGAACACCTTTATCGTTATGTAAGAGCGGTAATGCAAAAAAAGCGCGATAAGCGATGCTGTTGCCGTCAATTAAGACTAATTTGTTCGCCAAACAGAAAACCCCCTCTTTTATTCATTTACGCTTATTTTACCACGATCACCGCCAAAAAAGAAAAAAGACGAGAACATTCGTTGTCCTCGCCTATTCCAAGACAATCGGCTTCTTGGATGAAGGGGTTTTCACTTGCTATGTTACCAATATTTTTTTAATACATGGTAAACTAATTGTAAATATATCGTTAAAAATCAGTCGTCTGCACAAGCATCTGCACGAAAATGAACGGTGAATGTCGTCCCTACCCCCACTTCACTTTTTACAGAAATTGTACCATGATGCGCCTCTACTAAATGTTTCACAATCGCTAATCCAAGACCCGTCCCACCTGAGTTACGACTTCGTGCTTTGTCTACACGATAAAATCTTTCAAAAATACGCGGAATTTCTTTTTGTTCAATTCCGATGCCTGTGTCACTTATATGAACGCGTAACTCTTTATCGTCTTTCTCCACATAAACTGTTACACGCCCACCAGCTGGTGTATAAGCAATAGCATTATTAATTAAATTAATAAAAATTTGTTTTAAACGATGTAAATCACCATACATATAACAAAGCGTTGCATTCGATGTACATGTCAATGTAATTTGTTTATCGTTCGCTTTTGATTCAAGCATGACAATGACTTCTTTCAATACCTCATTCAAGTCAACAACGGATATATTTAACGTAAATCCTTGCTGTTCAATTTTCGACAAATCAAGCAAATCTTGAATTAAATGTTGAAGACGCTCACTTTCTTTTAAAATAATCGTTAAAAAATATTCAAGTGTTTGAACATCATTCATCGCCCCATCTAATAGCGTTTCTGCAAAACCTTTAATTGATGTAATCGGCGTTTTTAATTCGTGGGAGACATTGGCCACAAAATCTTTTCGCATTTGCTCAAGCTTTTTAAGTTCAGTAATATCGTGGAACACAACGATAATCCCTTTCCATTCGTCATTTGTCCCGATAATTGGCGTTCCGTACACTTCAAAATGTTTTCGTTCAATACCAATCGGAAGAAGCATTTGTTTCCGTACATTTATTTCTGTCATAAATATTTCTTCTACAAGGGCAATGACTTCTTGATGCGGAAACGCTTCATAATATAAGCGATGTATGTAATCTGATGGATCAATATGAAACATTTCTTTATACGATCGATTCATTAACGAAATGTACCCACGCTGATCAATTAAAATTAAGCCGCTCCCCATATTTTCAATCAATGCCCGCAATCGATCTTGTTGCATTTCTTGTGTACGAACCATCTCTTGTAAATTGCGCGCCAAAATGTTTAGCGACTGGCTAAGCATGCCTGTTTCGTCTTCTCGACTTTCATACGTTCGAGCTTTATAATTGCCACGTGCCAACTCCATCGCCACTTTTGTTGCTGCTTCTATCGGTTTCGTATACTGGTTTGTAATTTTAATACCTAATAAAAGAATGATGAAAAAAGCAATGCTCAAGCTGAACGTGAGCAACAACCAAATTTGTTCGTCCACCCGCTCAATCGCATCCATCGGCAAACTTATGACAATATATCCGAGTTGTTGATCGCGTTGCCAAAATGAAACTGCATAATAATATAAGTCTTGTTCTTCTTCAAATATAACTGATTCATCTTCTTTTTTTAATAACGTTTGAATGAGCTTTTGATGACGTTTTTTATCAATCAACACGTAATTGTTTGTATCTAACAGAACTTTTCCGTCTCGATCAACAATGGTGATGCGAGCAGACAGCATATCGCTAATGGCGTTCAATCGTTGTTCAAACATATCAGACTGAAGCGATTTATTTTCCATATATAAGGCTAAAAGTTTTGCCTCTTTCTCCATTCGATCATGCACAGTATCTGCATAAAACTTTTGAAACAATTGACCTAATAGCAAACCTAGACCGAATAAAACCGACAAAATGACGGAAATAAGCCCGAGCAATAGCCGGGAGCGAAATTTATTCATCCGCTTTCGGCTCCTCCAATTTATATCCTAAGCCCCGTATCGTTTTAATATATACAGGCTTTCGCGTATCATGTTCGATTTTGTCACGCAAATGACTAATATGCACATCGACAATGCGTGTATCCCCCGCAAAGTCATAGTTCCAAACTGCACTTAATAATTGATCACGTGTCAATACACGTCCTTTATATTTCGCTAAGTATGCTAATAATTCAAATTCTTTCGGAGTGAGTTCTAATCTTTGTTGTGCAAAATATGCCTCATAACGATCTGGGAAAATTTTTAGTTGTCCGACAACGAGCGAATCGTCGCTACTTTCTTGTTTTTCTTCTTGTCCAGGTATGGTCGTTCGTCGTAAGATTGCCTTAACGCGTGCCACAACTTCACGTGGACTGAATGGCTTTGTCATATAGTCATCGGCACCTAATTCAAGCCCAAGTACTTTATCAAATTCATCATCTTTTGCTGTCAACATTAAAATAGGGGTCATTACTTTTTGTTGGCGCAACTGTTTGCATACTTCAATCCCATCTAATTTCGGTAACATTAAATCAAGAATGATAAAATCGGGACGCTCCTCTAACGCTTTATGAAGCCCTTCTTCTCCATCATAGGCTGTCAATACGATAAACCCTGCCTGTTTTAAGTTGTACTCTAACAACGTAACGATCGACTGCTCATCATCGACAACTAACACACGTTTCGACATAACCATCCTCCAACAACGTAAATTTGTTACATTTTTATTATAACGAATGATGTAAAAAGAAAAAAATAAAAAAGAGGCAACGCCTCCTTTTTAAAAGTTATCTAGTGCTTTTTCTTCAACGAACGGATATGGCGGAACGACACGCAATGCTCCAACTAATATTTCTTCTCCATCTCGCGCAGCTTGAATCGAAATATGAATTTCGTTATTTTCTTCATCCACTTCAGTCACTTCAAATAAAAATTCAACATGTTCGTAATGATATACCGGTCGTTTAAATTCAATCGTTTGGGAAATGATGTGGCTTCCTGGTCCCGGCAAATATTTTGAAACAGCCGACGTAATGATACCTGTTAACATAATGGTTGGTACAATCGGGCGTTTCCATGGTGTTTGCGATGCGTAGTCATGTTGAATATAAAGCGGATTGGCATCATTTGTGAGACCTAAATATAACAATAAATCTTTATCTTCGATCGCTTCCGTTAATACGAGCTTCTCACCAACGGAAATGTCCGAAATTAAACGTCCAAGTTTGCGTTTTTTGCTTAGCATACACATCTCCCCTTTGTTTGACCATATATAAAAATTCGGGGATTCCCCCCGAATTTTTATTATTGTAATACTTTCATCACATTTTTCACCGACTCAACGGATTTTGCTAACGCTGCTTTCTCTTCTTCTGTTAGCTCTAATTCGATGACTTTTTCAATTCCGTTGCCACCTAAAATGGTTGGCACACCTAAATAAATGCCTTCATATCCGTATTCGCCTTCTAAATAAGCGATGGCTGGAAGAACTCGGCGCTGGTCTTTCACAATTGCTTCAACCATTTCAGCAAGGGATGCAGCGGGCGCATAATAAGCACTGCCGTTACCAAGCAAGTTGACGATTTCACCGCCACCTTTCCGAGTACGTTCAACAATGGCGTCTAAACGATCTTTTGGAATTAACGTCTCAAGCGGAATACCACCCGCATACGAATAACGCACAAGTGGCACCATATCATCTCCATGACCGCCTAAAACAAATCCTGTAATGTCTTTTACAGATAAATTTAATTCTTGTGCAACAAATGTACGGAAACGTGCGGTATCTAACACCCCAGATTGACCGATCACACGGTTTTTCGGAAAGCCAGATTCCTTAAACACCGTGTATGTCATCGCGTCAACAGGATTCGTTAGTACGATAATAAAACAGTTCGGCGAATATTTGACGATTTCTTTTGTGACCGCCTTCATAATACCTTGGTTTGTCGTGACTAAATCATCGCGGCTCATGCCTGGTTTACGCGCAATGCCAGCAGTGATCACAACGATATCTGAATCAGCTGTATCCGCATAATCCGACGTACCGATGATGTTCGCGTCAAATCCAAGAACCGGGCTTGACTCAAGCATATCGAGCGCCTTTCCTTTTGTTGGATTTTCCAACTGTGGAATATCGACAAGAACTATGTCCCCAAGCTCCTTTTGCGCTAAAATGAACGCTGTTGTTGCTCCTGTAAATCCAGCACCGATAATTGAGATTTTTTTACGTTTCATACCCACGTTCTTCCATCCCCTTTTTCGTTTTATTCTCCCATATTTTGAATGAGAGCATCCGCGAATTCAGAACATTTCACTTCTGTTGCGCCTTCCATTAAACGTGCAAAATCGTATGTGACCACTTTAGATGCAATTGTTTTTTCCATGGAGTCAATAATCAATTTCGCCGCTTCATTCCAACCGAGATGTTCAAACATCATAACGCCAGATAAAATGACAGACGATGGGTTCACTTTATCTAATCCCGCATATTTCGGTGCAGTTCCATGCGTTGCTTCAAAGATCGCATGACCTGTTTCATAGTTAATGTTTGCACCTGGAGCAATGCCGATGCCGCCTACTTGTGCTGCAAGGGCATCCGAAATGTAGTCGCCGTTTAAGTTCATTGTCGCAACGACATCGAACTCACGTGGACGAGTTAAAATTTGTTGTAAGAAAATATCTGCAATCGCATCTTTAATAATAATTTTTCCTGCTGCTTCTGCTTCTGCTTGCGCTCGGTTTGCAGCTTCTTTTCCATGCATTTCAACGATGCGGTCATATTCAGCCCAAGTAAATACTTGATCGCCGAATTCTTGCTCAGCTAATTCATAACCCCAGTTTTTAAATGCGCCTTCTGTGTATTTCATAATGTTTCCTTTATGAACGAGCGTAACCGATTTCCGACCATGCTCAATGGCATATTTAATTGCTGCGCGCACTAATCGTTTCGTACCTTCTTCTGAAATCGGCTTAATACCAATTCCAGATGTTTCAGGGAAGCGAATTTTACGCACACCCATTTCGTTTTGCAAGAAATCAATTAATTTTTTCACTTCTGGTGTTCCTTTGGCATACTCAATTCCCGCATAAATATCCTCCGTATTCTCACGGAAAATAACCATGTCTGTATCTTCAGGACGCTTAACCGGAGAAGGAACTCCTTTGAAATAACGAACCGGGCGTAAGCATACAAATAAATCGAGCTCTTGACGAAGCGCAACGTTTAATGAACGGATCCCACCACCTACTGGCGTTGTCAACGGTCCTTTAATGGCAATTATGTATTCACGAATCGTATCAAGCGTTTCTTGTGGCAACCATTCACCTGTCAATTTAAACGCTTTTTCACCAGCAAGCACTTCTTTCCAAACAATTTTGCGTTCACCTTTATAAGCTTTTTCCACAGCCGCTTCTAGCACCCGAGATGCAGCTGCCCAAATATCTGGACCTGTCCCATCTCCTTCAATAAATGGAATAATTGGATAGTTTGGAACGTTTAATACCCCATTTGTAACCGTAATTTTTTCACCTTGCATCACAATAACGACCTCCAAATTATGTAGTATAAAAAGGTGAGAAAGGCGAGTTTCTCACCTTTTGCAGCCATCCTTATGCTCGCTCTTCAAGCGGCACGTATACTTGTCTCATAGGTCCCGTATATTCAGCACGCGGACGAATGAGACGGTTGTTTTCGTATTGCTCTAAAATGTGTGCGAGCCATCCAGACATGCGACTAATTGCGAAAATCGGCGTAAATAAATCATGATCAATTCCTAAACTATGGTAAACAGAAGCAGAGTAGAAGTCAACATTTGGCGGTAAACCTTTTGTTGATGTAACGATCTCCTCAATTTTCACCGACATATCATACCAATGTGGTTCACCTGTTAACTTCGTCAATTTTTCAGACATTTTCTTCAAGTGCTTTGCACGTGGGTCTCCATGGCGATACACACGATGACCAAAGCCCATGATTTTTTCTTTATTATTTAATTTGTTATGAATGTACGTTTCTACATTTTCAAGCGTGCCGATTTCCGTCAACATTTTCATTACCGCTTCGTTCGCTCCACCGTGAAGCGGCCCTTTCAACGCTCCAATCGCTGCTGTAATGCCAGAATATACATCAGATAAAGTCGCAACACAGACGCGCGCTGTAAATGTTGAAGCGTTCAATTCATGATCTGCATGCAGCACGAGCGCTTTATTAAACGCTTCCTCAGCGATCGGATCAGGCTCTTTGCCTGTTAGCATATATAAAAAGTTTGCTGCAAAGCTTAAATCTTTACGCGGTGGCACAGGCTCTAATCCTTTTCGAATGCGCGAAAACGCTGCAACGATCGTTGATACTTTCGCCTGTAAACGAATGGCTTTGCGATAGTTTGCTTCCGGATTCATCGCTTCTGCTTCTTCATCGTACAAGCCGAGGAATGAAATCGCTGTACGAAGCGCTGCCATTGGATGAACTTGATCAAGCGGATACATTTTAAAATGATCAATGACTTGTTGCGGAATATCGGCATTTTCCGCTAACTGTTTTGTTAACATTTCTAGTTCTTCCTTATTCGGCAGTTTGCGATGCCAAAGCAAATAAACGACTTCTTCAAACGTAGCGTGTTCAGCTAAGTCATCGATATTATACCCAACATATGTGAGCGTATCATCGATGATTGAACTAATTGTGGAAGTGGTTGCTACAACCCCTTCGAGACCGCGAGTTACTGTCATCTTACATCTCTCCTTTTTCTCTTTTATTCCCCTTTTCCCATGTTGAAACGCGTCGTCGAGCGATTGCTCAAAACAGCTGAATAAAAATGCAAAGAAAATGCTTACATTTTGTTATATATTCACCTATCCGCTTTACGAAGCGAGCAGGGGAATATATACGATAGTTTCGTACATGCTCCACTACCATTATAAACAATTATCAGACTTTTGTGAACTAAAAGAAATCATAATTCAAAAATATTATTATAAAAAAGTAATCAATCATGAAAATACATCTACCATTTTCATGATTACATATGCAATGCCAGCACCTATTAACGGACCGACAGCGACCCCTTTAAATACAGATACAGCTAAAATCGTCCCAAGAACAAGTGCAGTCGTCATATGCGGATCTTTCACAAGCAGTGTAACTCCTCCCTTTGCTAACAAAGCGACAGCAACCCCTGATAACATGGCAATCCAGGAATAAATCGAGCGAACAGACTCTGTCAGTTCTTTCAACCCTATTTTTCCAGTTGCAATCGGAACTAATACAGCAATCGTAATCATCGTCACACCAAGATTAATTCCCTTTTGCTCTAAATAAGGAAATACTTTAGAACTTAATCCGATACTTTTCACAACGAGTAAAAAAAGTACAGCAACAATAAGGGAATGATTTTTTGCTATCATACCAATGACAAGAAGAATAAATAAAAAAATAAATGGTTGCATGAAATACGCCCCCTTCTTTGAAACTTTTTCTTCCTTTGCATTGTATATTATAATAGTTGTAAATGACAAAAGACGGGAGGTGAGGGAATGTCGAATCAATATTTGTACAGTTCCCTTCGTTTTTTATTTGTGATCGTTGTGATTATCGCCGGATTAGCAAGCTTATATTATTTGTCCACGTTAACGTACCCGTTTTTAATTGCGTTAGCGATCGCCTTTTTCATCAATCCGATTGTCGACGTAATGGAGAAAAAAACGAAAATACCAAGGGCGTTGGCAGTCATCGTTGTTTTAATTCTTTTACTTGCACTCGTTGCTGGGCTTGTCACCCTTCTTGTTGCAGAAATCGTGACTGGAACACAATACTTAGCAACAGTGGTGCCAAATCATTTTCAAAAACTCGTTATTTATATAGAACAGTTTGTGGCAAGCCAAATCATTCCACTCTATAACCAACTAGCTACACTTTTTAAAAATTTAGACACATCACAACAAGATACGATTATGTCAAACATTCAATCTGTTGGAACGAAAATTGCTACAACGGTCGGGCAATTTATCCAAAACATATTACAAAATATACCTTCTATCATTGGATGGTTGCCTAATTTTGCAACAATTTTTATTTTCTCGTTGCTTGCCACATTTTTTATATGCAAAGACTGGTATCGCCTAAAAGCATTGTTTCAAAAATTGTTACCAAACAAAGTGCAAACGAGCACGACAAAAGTGTTTGCTGAATTAAAAAAGGCGCTATTTGGGTTTCTTAAAGCGCAAGCGACACTCATTTCGATTACAACACTGATCGTATTAGTCGGCTTACTTGTGTTGCGAGTAGAATACGCGATTACGATCGCTCTTATTATCGGCATTGTTGATATTTTACCGTATTTAGGAACAGGATTAGTGTTTGTTCCATGGATTGTTTACGCAGCGATGAGCGGCGATACTCACTTTTCTATCGGCCTTGGTGTGTTATATCTCGTCGTTCTCGTACAGCGACAAGTGATGGAACCAAAGCTCCTCTCCTCTAATATCGGACTCGATCCATTAGCCACATTGATCGCTTTATTTG
Source organism: Anoxybacillus eryuanensis (assembly GCF_051200995.1). Lineage (NCBI taxonomy): Bacteria > Bacillati > Bacillota > Bacilli > Caryophanales > Anoxybacillaceae > Anoxybacillus > Anoxybacillus eryuanensis. The sequence goes on from NZ_JBPODS010000008.1 coordinate 40,839, forward strand.
TTGGTTTCAAACTGATCGGTTTTCTCGGATTAATCGTTGGACCGGTACTACTTGTCATTGGTCGAACACTACATCACGCTGGCGTTTTTCAAGATATTTGGAACTTTATTATCGGAAAAAAGGAAGCATAAGCCAATTTTGAGCTTATGCTTTTTTATTTTCGAATGTAAATCCATGTTTTTGTATAGAACATCCTCTTAAATAAACGAACAAGCCACGGTTTTATTTTTTCACGCGCAAACGGGAGAAGTAAAATAAAACCTGTCGTATCTGTAATAAATCCCGGCGTTAACAATAACGTTCCCCCCACTAAAATACAAACACCATCTAATAGGGCATCGCTTGGTATGTGCCCGTTCATGAACTCATATTTTACCCGTTGTAGCGTATGCAATCCTTGTTTTTTGGCTAAAAACGCACCAATCATGCCTGTCAAAACGATTAGTGCAAACGTTGGCCATATGCCGATCGCCTTCCCCGACAAAACAAGCACAACAATTTCTAGCGCTGGAATAACAATAAAAAGAAGAAAAAAGATATTTCGCACATACATCCCTCCAAAATAATAAAGAAGGGGATGTCCCCTTCTTTATTATAGCACGCTTGCATGGCCACGATAAATGGCACCGAAGCTTGCATCTACCGTAATATCTTGTCCATCTTTTAAGATAGCTGTTGCGTTGTTTACACCGACGATGACCGGGATCCCCAAGCTTAAGCCAACAACAGCTGCGTGGCTCGTTAAGCCACCTTCTTCAGTGATGATAGCCACAGCTTTTTCTAATGCTTTCATCATGTCTGCATCTGTTGCTGGGGCGACTAAAATGCCGCCTTCCATCATTTTTTCAAGCGCCTCTTCAGCCGTTTTAGCTACAACGACTTTTCCGAATGCTGATTTACGACCAATGCCTTGGCCTTTAGCAATCATATCGCCGATCATGTGTACTTTCATTAAGTTGGTTGATCCGGTTTCTCCAACCGGAACGCCTGCTGTAATGACAACAAGATCACCATGTTTCACGATACCTGTATCGAGAGCTGCCTCAACAGCAATATCAAGCATCTCATCCGTTGAGGTCGCATGTTGGGCAACGCGTGGATGAACACCCCAAACGAGTGCTAATTTACGGGAGACAGCCTCATTTGATGTAACGGCGATAATTGGCGCTTTCGGGCGATATTTCGAAATCATACGCGCTGTATGACCGCTTACTGTCGGCGTCACAATTGCCGCAACATCTAAGTTTAGTGCTGTATGAGCAACCGATTGTCCAATTGCATCTGTAATTGTTGTTCCGCTTTGCTTGCTCCGTTTTGATAATAAATCGCGATATTGTAACGCTTGCTCCGTGCGCAAAGCAATGCGGTGCATCGTTTGTACCGCCTCAACTGGGTAAGCCCCTGCTGCTGTTTCTCCGGAAAGCATAATCGCATCTGTTCCATCGAAAATAGCGTTCGCCACATCGCTTGCCTCTGCACGAGTTGGTCGTGGGTTGCGTTGCATTGAATCGAGCATTTGTGTCGCTGTGATGACCGGTTTTCCAAGCGCGTTGCATTTTTTAATTAACTCTTTTTGGACAAGTGGCACTTCTTCCGCTGGAATTTCGACACCTAGGTCCCCGCGAGCAACCATTAAACCGTCTGCCACTTCTAAAATCTCATCAATATTGTCTACGCCTTCTTGATTTTCAATTTTCGGGATAATTTGAATGTGTAATGCGTTATGTTCTTCAAGCAATTCGCGAATTTCAAGCACATCAGAAGCACGTCGAACAAACGATGCAGCAATGAAGTCGATGCCTTGTTCAATACCGAAACGAATGTCATCTGCATCTTTTTCCGTAATGCCCGGTAATTTCACTTTTACGCCTGGAACGTTGACACCTTTTTTATTTTTTAATACGCCGCCGTTCAACACTTTTGTTTTGATTTCTTTCGCTTCTTTGTCAACAGCTAATACTTCTAAACCGATTAACCCGTCATCTAATAAAATGGTTGAACCGACATGTACATCATCAATGAGTCCTTCATAAGTAATCGAAAATTTTTCTGGTGTACCAAGTACTTCTTTCATCGAAATGGTGACTTCAGCACCTGCTTTTAACTCAATTGCACCATTTTCCATGTTGTGTGTGCGAATTTCTGGACCTTTTGTATCCAATAAAATGGCAACAGTTTTCCCAGTCATTTTTGATGCTTCACGAATGTTGCGAATGCGTGCAGCATGCTCTTCATGACTTCCGTGAGAAAAGTTAAGGCGTGCAACGTTCATTCCCGCTTCGATAAGTTGCACAAGTTTTTCTACGCTTTCACTCGCAGGACCGATCGTACAAACAATTTTCGTTTTGCGCATAAATACCCTCCTACACTTTGCATATGGAAACGATACCACAAATATCCATTAAATTGAAAGCTCTTTTGATAGTTGGTACATTTTCTGATCGACTGTATGTTTTTGGGCTAACGCTTCAATAATATCATGATCAACCAGTTGGTTATTTTGAATACCAACGCAACGTCCGCCTTTTCCTTCAAGTAACAACTCTACTGCGCGCGCACCTAGACGACTTGCAAGGACACGGTCAAAAGCAGTTGGTGAACCACCGCGTTGGACATGACCTAATACTGTTACACGCGTTTCGAACCCTGTTGCTTCTTCGATGCGCTTACCGAATTCTACACCGCTACCGACACCTTCTGCAACAACAATGATGCTATGTTTCTTACCACGTTCATGTCCGCGTTTGAGACGCGCAACTATTTCGTCCATATCATAATCGGCTTCTGGGATTAAAATGCTTTCTGCTCCACCTGCAAGACCTGCCCAAAGCGCAATATCACCTGCATGACGTCCCATGACTTCAATGACATATGTACGTTCATGAGATGTCGCTGTATCGCGAATTTTGTCAATCGCGTCAATGACCGTATTTAACGCGGTATCAAAACCGATTGTAAAATCTGTTCCTGGAATGTCATTATCGATTGTTCCTGGTACACCAACACACGGATAACCGTGTTCTGTTAACTTTTTCGCTCCTTGATATGAGCCGTCACCACCGATGACAACCAGTCCTTCAATCCCATGTTTTTTCAACTGCTCAATTCCTTTTAACTGTCCTTCTAACGTTTTGAATTCTGGGCAACGGGCAGTATATAACATCGTTCCGCCACGATGAATAATATCGCCAACATCCCCGATTTCAAGCTTTTTAATTTGACCGGCAATTAATCCTGCATATCCATGGTAAATGCCGTACACTTCTAATCCATGATAGATCGCCTTTCGGACGACTGCACGAATGGCAGCATTCATTCCCGGCGAATCGCCACCGCTCGTAAGCACACCAATTCTTTTCATCGCTCTTCACCTCTTTAAAAAAATAAAATAAGAAGTATGACCTCTTACTTTAAGATAACATGAAGGTATATGGAACACAATACATAATGAAATGTTTCACAAAACGTTGATTTTTTTTGCACTACAAAAAGTTTGCCCAAAGTCGTCTATTTCATGTAAAGAAAAAGGCCATCTAAACGGATGACCTTTTTTACATAACCGAAACATGCTGTTCGGAATCAATGAAATCGCCAATTTTCTTATATTTTTCGTATCGTTGAGCAATCAACTGTTCAGCATGTAATGGAAGTAATTCACGCAAGGAACGCTTAAGCACATCATCAATATATTTCGCTTGTTCATCTACATTTCGATGGGCACCACCGCGCACCTCAGGAATCACTTCATCGATGATACCAAGCTGTTTCAAATCTTTCGCCGTAATTTTCATCGTTTCGGCAGCTTTTTTTGCAAGTGATGCATCTTTCCATAAAATTGCTGCTGCTCCTTCTGGCGAAATAACGGAATACGTTGAATTTTCAAGCATGTGAACGTAGTTTCCGACACCGAGTGCAAGCGCACCACCGCTTCCCCCTTCGCCAATGACAATGCATACAACGGGAACTGTCAATCCCGCCATTTCAAATAAGTTTCGCGCGATGGCCTCGCTTTGTCCTCGTTCTTCTGCCGCTTTTCCAGGGTATGCCCCTTTCGTATCAATAAAACAAATAATCGGACGCCCAAACTTTTCAGCTTGTTTCATTAAACGAAGCGCTTTTCGATATCCTTCTGGATGTGGCATACCAAAATTGCGACGAATATTTTCTTTCGTATCTTTCCCACGCTGATGGCCAATGACCGTCACGGGTAATCCGTAATATTTTGCAATTCCCCCTACGATCGCTTCATCATCACCAAAACAACGATCACCGTGACATTCAAAAAAGTTTGTAAACAAACGTTCAATATAATCAAGCGTTGTCGGGCGATTCGGATGACGTGCAATTTGTACACGATCCCATGGACCTAAATTGGCATAAATGTCATTCTCAAGTTTTTCAAGTCGGGCTTCTAATTTGTTGATTTCATCGGAAAAATCGACGTCGCGATACTTTGTAAATTCTTTCAATTCACTAATTTTTTTCCGTAATTCTACAAGTGGTTTCTCAAATTCTAATTCGTATGCCATTCGTCTCCACCTCGCGATTGGTGAATGTCTAATACATTCGTTAATACGTCTTTTAGCTCGTGACGCGGAATCACAGCATCTAGTTGTCCATGTTTCAATAAAAATTCCGCTGTTTGAAAATCTTCTGGCAACTCTTCACGAACGGTTTGTTCAATGACACGTCGTCCTGCAAAACCGATGAGCGCCCCCGGCTCAGCGAAATTGTAATCCCCAAGCGAGGCGAAACTTGCTGATACACCACCTGTCGTCGGATGAGTCATCACTGAAATAATAAGTCCACCTTGTTCGCTAAACAGTTTTAACGCTGCGCTCGTTTTCGCCATTTGCATTAAACTTAATACACCTTCTTGCATGCGCGCTCCACCTGAAGCGGTGAAAATCATAAAAGGCACTGATTTTTCCATTGCTCGTTCGATGGCACGTGCGATTTTTTCTCCGACAACCGATCCCATACTTCCCATGCGAAAGCGAGAATCCATTACGGCAATGACGATAGGAAACCCGTTAATCATTCCTTCCCCTGTGACGACCGCTTCATTTAGTTTTGTTTTTTCACGATCTTCCTCGACTTTTTCAATATATTGAGGAAAATCGAGCGGATTTTTAGAAAGAAGGTGACGATCGTATTCTTGAAACGTTCCTTCATCTAATAAACACGCAATGCGCTCTGGAGCAGACATCGGATGATGATAACCGCATGATATACAAACGCGTAAGTTTTTCACTAGTTCTTTTGTATACATAATTTTTTTACATTTTGGACATTTCGTCATAATGCCTTCTGGTACATCTTGCTTCGCTTGTTCAGACGGAATGGTGGCATACTTTTTCCTTTTAGAGAACAAATCTTTCAGCACATGTTTCCCTCCCCTACTTAGTCCATTTCTACTTTACCGAATAGAGACAACTTTGTTTGTCATATTGTGTCAGTTTGCTTTCGACATTTTTTGCATCACGTATTGTTCATAAATCGCTGTCGCTTCTTCACAAGACCGTTTTTGTAGCGCTGTCCACATTTGTTCATAAAACTCGGAAGGGAGAGTCAACGTATATACGTGTTCAAAAAAGTCGTTTAATACAAGCCAAATGCGTAACAATAAATAGTTGTCGGTTGCTTCCACAACTCGTTGAAAAAATAAATCATACGTATGCTCAGCACGAGCTATATGCTCGAGCTTCTCATCTGTTAGTCGCTCACAAGCAAGCTGCAGACACATTCGTTCGATAAACATTTTTGTTTCGATTAAATCTCGTTTTTCCCGATTTCCTTGCAAAATAAACGAACCGAGTAGTTGAATGAGCTGATGGTCACCAAACGGTTTCATAAATGTTCCTTCCCCGCGACGCGTTTCGATTAATCCAAGCAACTCTAACGCTCGCAGCGCTTCACGAACGGAAGATCGACCGACTCGTAACCGATCCGCTAACTCTCGTTCAGAAGGCAATCGATCCCCTGGTTGAAGCCCCGCTTCTTCAATCATGCGATGAATTTGCCAAAACGTTTCAATATACACTTTAGAAGTAGTCATCGGTGTCCTCACCTGCAATCAAAGCTAATTGTCGTGTTCGTTTTTCTATCTCTTTTGGATCAACAATCACTTGAGCCACTCCTGTTTCGATTGCTGCTTTTGCCACAGCAGCAGCAACTGCTGGAGCGACGCGCGGATCGAACGGAGCAGGAATCACATAATCCGCACGCAACTCATCTTCTGCAATTAAATGTGCTATTGCTTCGACTGCTGCTATTTTCATTTGTTCGTTAATTTGTTTTGCACGCACATCAAGCGCCCCTCTGAAAATACCTGGAAATGCTAACACGTTATTCACTTGATTCGGATAATCAGAACGTCCTGTGCCAACAACTGTTGCCCCTGCTTGTAACGCTTCTTCCGGCATAATTTCCGGCGTTGGGTTTGCCATCGCAAAAATAATTGCATCTCGATTCATCGTTTCAACCATGCTAGCTGTCAATGCTCCTGCAACAGACACACCAATAAATACATCGGCACCAACGATCACTTCTTCTAACGTGCCAGCTTTTTTCTCATGGTTTGTCCATTGTGCAACTTCATGTTTCATCTCATTCATTCCGTACGGGCGTCCCTCATAAATTGCCCCTTTGGAATCGCACATGATTATATGTTTTACACCATAACAACGAAGCAACTTCATGATCGCTATTCCTGCTGCACCTGCTCCATTAATCACAACTTGAATATGTTCTATTTTCTTATTCACTAATTTCAATGCATTCACTAAACCGGCAACAGTCACGATCGCTGTTCCATGTTGGTCGTCATGAAAGACCGGGATGTTTAGTTCTTTCTTTAAGCGTTCTTCAATGATAAAACAATGCGGAGCTGCAATGTCTTCTAAGTTAACGCCACCGAATGTCGGCTCAAGTAGCTTCACTGTTTGAATAATTTGTTCTGCGTCCGATGTATTTAAGCAAATCGGAAACGCATCAACTCCCGCAAAACTTTTAAAAAGCACGGCCTTTCCTTCCATCACTGGTAGCGCTGCTTCGGCTCCAATATTTCCAAGTCCTAATACCGCGCTTCCATTCGATACAACAGCTACTGTATTCGCTTTTAATGTATAATCGTATATTTTGTTCGGTTCATGATGGATAACTTTGCACGGTTCTGCTACACCAGGAGAATAAGCCAAGCTTAAATCGTAAGCATTTTTTAACGGTACTTTCGCTTTTATTTCTAGTTTTCCTTGATAACGCTCATGCATATGAAGCGCTTTTTCAAACAACGACACTAACAATCCCCCCACGAAGTGGTCGCCACTGGTCTGACCACTTAACTTCTATAAAAATATAATAAAAATGAAAAATAGTAAAGCATTTTTATTTCACAACGACATTCCCATCCCCAAGCAATGTTGTCAATTTCCTGATTACCTCATCACTTGGAGATACTGCGTGCTCATAGGAAAGCTGCACTTTTTTTCGTTCTTTTTCATAATACAAAATAACAGGTGCATATCCTCGATGAGCAGTTAACACATCTTTTAACTGTTTTAACACAACTGGTGACGCATGTTGTTCATCAATTTTGACATACACGCATACCGGCTTTCTCACTTGTTGTACAATGAGATGCCAACCACTCGGTCGCTGCTCTATTTTGCCTTCCATATACAATACGCTTCCTTGTTGCAATAAAGCATGAAACCGCCTATAGCTCGTTGGAAATACAATTGCATGCCACTCATCACTATCGTCACAAATTGTAGCAAACACCATTTCTTCCCCTTTTTTTGTCCGCTTTTTCGTCACCTCCTCAACATATACAATCACCTTTCCGTCCTTTGCCCTTTCTATGATCCATTCATACATACGTTTTGCTCCCCACATCGAGTAAAAATGTGAAAATGATTCAACAGGATGAGGGGACACGTATACATTGAGCCATTGTTTCTCATATTTCAGTTGATCGATAAGTGATAGAGGTTCAGCATGAACGTATTTTGGCCGTATATTCAGAGGGACATTCATCAACTCTGCATGCTCAATCGCAACATCGATACTTGCATAAAGAGTGGCACGCCCGATCTGAAATTCATCAAAGCATCCAGAAAAAATAAGTGCTTCGATTATCTTTTTTTGCGAAGGCTCAATACGTAGTCGTAAAACAAAATCAAAAAAATCGGCAAATGGGCGTTTTTGACGCTCCCTGATCATTTGCTTGACAAAGGTGGAACTCACTTGCTTAATCGCTAACAACCCAAAACGAATGCCGTTGTCATCAACGGTAAAGTGCCCTTCGCTTCGCGCAATAGAAGGGGGAAGTAAACGTATTTTTTTGTTCCGAAGCTCGTATACACATTGCATCATTTTTTCTTTTTGTCCACTTACGTTTGTTAATAATGTTGCATAAAAATCAAGCGGATAATGCGCTTTAATATACGCCAACATATATGCGATGTAGCTATATGCTACCGCGTGGCTACGATTAAAACCATATCCAGCAAAGCGAACGATGAGTTCATACAATTCGTTTGCGAGATCGGCATCATATCCATTTTGTATGCATCCCTCAACGAAGTGCTTTTTCTCTTTTTCCATTTGTTCAACATCTTTTTTGCTTATTGCTCGCCGTAATAAATCTGCCTCAGCTAATGAAAACCCCGCCATTTGTTCAGCAATTTTCATAATTTGTTCTTGATACACGATGACGCCATATGTCGACTGCAAAATTGATTGCAAATCATCATGCATGTAACGGATCGGTTCGTGGCCATGTTTACGAGAAATATATGTTGGAATTTGCTCCATCGGCCCTGGACGAAATAAGGCGTTCACTGCAACAATATCTTCAAACGTTGTCGGTTGTAATTCGCGCAATACCCGCTTCATTCCTTCTGACTCAAGCTGAAACACACCAAAGGTGTCCCCTTGACTTAAGAGCGCATACGTTTTTTGATCATCCATTGGCATGTTTTCAAAACTCAAGCGATGACCTGTGCGCTGTTCAATACTTTGAATCATTTGCTCAATCAGCGTTAAATTTTTAAGCGCAAGCAAATCAAATTTTAGTAATCCTAGTCGTTCAAGCGCATCCATCGCATATTGCGTCACATATGTTGTCGTTTGCCCCCTTTGAAGAGGAACGATATCAGTTAATGGATGCGGGCTAATCACAAGGCCAGCAGCATGAACGGACGTATGCTTCGGTAGTCCTTCGATTCGTTGTGCAACGTAATGCCATGGCCGCGTATGATTGAAACTTCCCGTTGATAACGTTTGTTGAATCTCGTGTTCATCAACATCAAAAATGCGACCAACTTCACGAATAGCAGAACGCATCCCAAAAGTTCCGAACGTAATAATTTGTGCAACGTGATCAGCTCCGTATTTTTGCTCAATGTAACGAATCACTTCTTCACGACGATCATCCGCAAAATCGATATCAATATCTGGAAGGGATAAACGTGCTGGATTTAAAAAACGTTCAAACAATAACCCATATTGCAACGGGTCTACTTGGGTAATACCGAGTATGTAAGCAACGAGCGAACCTGCGGCTGATCCGCGTCCCGGTCCGATGAATATGCCTCGCTCACGCGCAAAACGGACAAAATCGGCAACAATTAAAAAGTAATCACTAAAGTTCATTTGTTGAATGATTTGCAGCTCATATTGTAGTCGGTCAACATATGCTTGGGGACGCTCTGGAAAGCGTCTTGTCAGCTCTCTAAAGCACCATGTTTGTAAATATTCATCTGCTGTCGTCTCTGAAGGAACGGGGTAACGCGGCATATGCCATTGTTCATGTTCAAATGTCACATGGCATCGTTCTGCAATGCAGATCGTTTCCTTCACCGCCTCATGACACATAGAAAATAAAGAGACCATTTCATCTGCGCTTTTTAAATCATATTCATTTGTTTCCAAACGCGGACGGCTTGTGTCATTCATTTTCTTTCCATGCTTCATCGCAAGCAAGCACTCACATGCAAGCGCATCTTCTTTATAGATGTAACGTACATCGTTTGTTGCAACGAGCGGAATGTTCCATCGTTTACTATATTCAAGAAGTAGCGGCAATAATTTTGCTTGCTCTTGCAACCCGTGTTGTTGAACATTTATGTAAAAATCGCCTTTCTGGAATATTTTAGTGTACATTTGAGTAAGTGCTTCTGCTTGGGCAATTTCGCCATTTAACAAGTGCTGTTCTATTCGCCCATGCAATCCGCTTGTGATGCCAATTAGTTCGCTCGTGTAACGAGATAAGTCACATAAAGAAATCCCCTTTCCATCATTCATTTGAATCATTGTAGCAATATGGACAAGTTGACGATAACCGTCGTTATTTTTTGCTAACAACACAAGCTGATCTGTATGACCATATTCATGAATGACCGTTGCTATCATACCAATGATTGGCTTAATTCCATGTGCTTGACACGTCTCATAAAACGGAATGGCGCCGTACAACACATTTTCATCTGTTAATGCGATCGCTGGAAATTGAAGCTCGCGTGCACGTGTGACGAGCTCCTCGATTTTGACCGTGCTACTTAATAAACTATAACCACTTCGCACTTGTAGATGGATAAACGACAATGTGTCTCCCACCTTTTCTATTTTTTTCTATTATAGGCTCTGTAAAAGCTGAAAAGCAAAACATACCTTGCTCGTTTGTCCCATATACATAGTATACAGAAGGAGTGAGAGGTATGGAGATGAAAACAGCGTTTTTACCTGCTTTTATTCAAAGCTATTTCATTGCTTTAGGCGTGTTAGTTGGAGGGGCTCTCATCGGGGGATTTGGGGCTTTTTTGTCCGGCGAACCGCCACTGACGATGATGTATCGCTTTGCGAGCAGTTTAAAAATTTGGGCGTTAATTGCAGCCATTGGTGGTACGTTTGATACGTTTTATAGCGTGGAACGCGGATTTTTCCAAGGAGAAACACGGGATGTCATTAAACAATTTTTACTCATTTTATCGGCAACCGGCGGCGCACAGACAGGTATGACATTTATTCGCTGGTTTACGCAGGAGCATAGCGCATGAGAGTTCCACCATATTCACGCGATCCAGGATGGCAACGCTTTTTTGCTGGAGCGGCAATTGGAGCAATTATTAGCTGGATCGTTTTCACACAAATTTTTGGCATTTTACAAGAAAAACAAGTGCGTCAACTCAAAACCCAACAAGAAATCATTGCTCAATTAAAACATGATTTAAACATTTGGCAACAAGATTACATTCAACTAAACAAAGAAAATAAAAAACGACTGACGATTCAATCAATTGATGTGAAAGTCATTAACGCCCAATCATATGGCATCGATACGTACACAACCTTCCGCATTGAAGAAGATATAAAAAAAGATATTCAACATATAACTGCCAAAGATATCGAAACCGTATATAAAAGTAAAGAGCTATTAAAAAAAGCAATTGAAAATAAAACATACATTATAGACAATCGGACGTATCATCTCGATATCGAAACCATTTTATTTTTCACCAATATATCTATTGAACTAAAATTAAAGCAACAGTAGAAAGTATCCTACTGTTGCTTGCACACTTCGTTTAAATCTGCTAATACGTGTTCAACTTCCTCCCACGAATAAATCGACGCACCTGCGGCTAGCGGATGACCTCCACCACGGTATTTTTTCGCCACTTCATTGACGATCGGGCCTCTTGAACGAAGACGGACACGAATTTGATCATCTTCTTCTACAAAAAACACCCATGCTTTTATTCCTTCAATATTTCCAAGCACACTCACAAGTTGCGAAGCTTCTGACGGCGTTGCATCATATTGTTTTAACAACTCTTTTGTTAATATAATATGGGCCACCCCATGTTCAGATAGCTCAAAATTTTGCAACACATATCCACTTAAATGTGCAATCGATAATTTCGTCCGATACAGTTGATCATATAAATCGACAAACGAAAACCCGTATTCAACTAACTCGCTTGCATATTTAAATGTTTTCGGATTTGTACTTGGGAAAAGGAAACGGCCTGTATCACCAACAATGCCCGCATAAATGAGTCGAGCGGCTTCTCTCGTTAAAACAAGACCATGTTCCTTTCCAATTAAATATAACTCATAAATCATTTCGCTAACGGAACTTGCATTTGTATCTACCCACAAGATGTCACCGTATGGATCTTCATTTGGATGATGGTCGATTTTAATAATCTTTTTCCCTAGTTTATAGCGTTGGTCACATACGCGCTCTTCATTTGCTGTATCACAAACAATCACAAGCGCATCGTTATACATTTCATCCGAAATAACATCCATTTTACGTAAAAATTCAAGCGATGGTTCGTCTCTTCCAACTGTATATACTCGTTTTTCTGGAAATGAAGCTTGAATGATCTCGGCTAACCCTCCTTGTGAACCGTACGCATCGGGATCCGGTCGAACGTGCCGATGAATAATAATCGTATCAAATTGCCGAATATGATCAATAATTTCCAAAACTTTTTGTTCCATGGCGCTTCTCCCTTTTTTTCTCCATTAAAACATATTTTATTATGATTCGAAAAGATGTAAAATAATCACGCAACAATTTTTTCTTTTGGAGGACTGAATATGCCAATATTTGTTATACTTATCGTTTTTTCGCTTTCGTTTTATTTGTATTACAAAATAAAATATTTCCGAAGTAAAAAACCGATGGAGCGGAAATGGATTAGCGCAAAATCAAGCATTGCGCTCGGCTCATTTGTATTTTTCTTTGCGATCAACCAATTTTTCATTCATCGGTCAACGGTATCTCTCATCGTTGGTATTGTGCTTCTTCTTGTCGGTGCGGGAAGCATATGGGCTGGGTATCGTGCCCATCGCTATTATTTTCCGCTTGCAGTAAAAGAAGCGGAAGAAACGAAATAGGCTGCCGTATGCAGCCTATTGTCGTTCAAATAATTGACACATCATTAACGCCTTTCCGACAAGTGTCCCTTCATTAAACACTTCAACGTCAACCTTCCCAAATTTACGACCGATTTCTAACAACTTTGGCTTAATATCGATGACGGTATCAATCTGTACGGGTTTAATAAAGTAAATAGTAATATTTTCTACAACAAGATCACCTCGTTTATGCAAACGAAGCGCACGCGTAGCAGCCTCGGTTACAATCGTCGTAAATACGCCGTACGATAATGTTCCTAAATGATTTGTCATTTGCGGAGTAATGTTACAACGAAAAAAACCATCAACTGTTTCAGTTAAAAACTGGGTTGTTACAATATCATCAATAGTTTCCCCGACTTGTGGCTGACGTTGGACCATTTGTAACGCTTTTAATACGTCTTGACGACTAATAATTCCTTGAAGTCGATTGTATTCATCGACTACAGGCAACACTTCTATGCCTTCCCACACCATCATATGTGAAGCGGAAGCGACTGATGTTTTCCCACTTACCGTAATCGGATGTTTCGTCATCACTTTTTCAATGAGCACGTCACGCTCATATCCCATAATATCTTTTGCCGTCACAATTCCTTGCACTTTTAATTGCTGATCAATGACTGGAAAACGGCTATGCTTCGTCTCGCGATTAAGTTCATACCACCGCTCGATTGGATCTGTCACATACAAATATGCTGTTTTTTCAAATGGCGTTAAAATATCTTCAACGAGCACAATCTCTTTTTTAATTAACTGGTCATAAATAGCACGATTAATCATCGTCGCAACCGTAAACGTGTCGTAACTTGTCGAAATAATTGGTAACTGCCGCTCATCTGCTAATCTTTTTACATGTTCTTCTGTATCAAAACCGCCTGTAATGAGCACGCCTGCCCCGGCTTCAAGGGCTAATTCGTGCGCTTTCGTTCGGTTCCCAACGATCAACAAATTGCCTGCACCTGTATAACGCATCATTGCTTCAAGCTTCATCGCACCGATGACGAATTTATTTAACGTTTTATGTAATCCTTCTTTTCCTCCGAGCACTTGCCCATCAACAATATTAACAACTTCAGCATACGTTAGCTTTTCAATATTTTCTTTCTTTTTTTGTTCAATTCGAATCGTCCCGACCCGTTCGATCGTGCTTACATATCCCTTTGTTTCAGCATCTTTAATAGCACGATAAGCCGTTCCTTCACTTACTCCCATTTCTTTTGCGATTTGGCGAACGGATATTTTTTCTCCGATCGGTAAGCTCTCAATATATTGCAAAATTTGTTCGTGCTTCGTAATCGTCAAGTTGCCCCACCCTTTTTCGACAGTTTCTTACTCTTATTATAAGGGTGTGCATGACTGCATTCAATGAACGTTTTCACAGTTCAATGCTTTCCCCAACACGTAAAACGCGTCCGACCCGTCCAATCATTTCTACAAACTGTTGAGGATCTTGCTGAATGATAGGGAATGTATTGTAATGAATTGGAACAACTATTTTCGCCTTTAACCATTTTGCTGCAATCGCTGCATCCTCTGGTCCCATCGTAAAATTATCTCCAATTGGCAAAAAGGCAACATCAATATCATTCATTTCGCCGATGAGCTTCATATCAGAAAATAACGCTGTATCCCCGGCATGATAAATCGTTTTCCCTTCTGCATGAAATAAAATGCCACTTGGCATTCCTGTATAAACAATCGTTTCGTCTTCTTCTACATAGCTAGAGCCGTGAAACGCTTGTGTCAACTTTATTTTACCGAACTCAAACGTAAATGATCCACCGATGTGCATCGGATGAGTCCGAACACCTTTCCAACTTAAATATGTAGCTAATTCATAAGGAGCAATAACAAGCGCATCATTTTGCTTTGCTAATGCAACTGTATCTCCGACATGATCATTATGACCATGTGTTAATAAAATAACATCGACATGAACATCCTCTACTTTTAAATCTGTTAGCGGGTTTCCTGTAATAAAAGGATCAATGAAAATCGTTTTTCCGTTCGTTTCAATTTTTACGACTGAATGTCCGTGGTAAGTCAGTTTCATTTTTCATTCTCCTTTCTTCGTTTTTTTACATGATTTTGTTTCTTCATTTTTGCACTATTTCCTTCTTTTTTCGTTCATGATAAGCTGAAAAAGAAAGGATGTGAATATGATGGAACGGATAAGTAAACTTCAACAAAAACTGAAAGAAACAAATGCATCGTGGGCGTTCATTACATCGACAGCAAACGTTTTTTATTTTAGCAACTTTTACACCAACCCACATGAACGGCTATTAGCTATTGTCGTATTTCCAAATGACGAACCGTTTCTCATTTGTCCAGAAATGGATGTGAATCAAGCTAAACAGTCAGGTTGGTCATATTCCATCGTCAGCTATGATGATGTGCATGATCCATGGCATATGTTGCGCGATGAATTAAGTAGACGAAATGTACAAACAGAACGAATCGGTATCGAAAAATCTCATATGACCGTAAGCCGTTTCGATCAACTTCGTTCGTGCTTTTCTCATGCATCATGTTTCGATTTGACAGACACAATCCATAAACTACGTATGACAAAAGATGAAAAAGAGCTCCAAACGCTTCGGCAGGCAGCCGAATTAGCTGACTTCGGCGTCGATGTCGGTGTCCGTTCGCTGAAAGAAGGGAAAACAGAATTAGAAATCATCGCCACTATTGAATATGAATTAAAAAAACAAGGGGTACGTACGATGGCGTTTGATACGATGGTTCTTACCGGAACAAATAGCGCACATCCCCATGGTGTCCCAGGAATGAATCGTATTCAAGCAGGCGATTTCGTGTTATTTGACCTCGGTGTCGTACTTGATGGATATTGTTCCGATATTACGCGCACAGTCGTATTCGGGCAACCAACAGAAGAACAAAAACGCATATACAATATTGTTCTCGAAGCACAACAAGCAGCAATTGATGCTTGCCAAATTGGCGTGACGATTGGGAGCATCGATCAGGCAGCTCGCTTACGGATTGAACAAGAAGGATACGGAGCATATTTTCCGCATCGAATCGGTCATGGTCTCGGCATTGATGTTCATGAATATCCGTCGATGAACGCAACAAACACAATGCCTCTTCAAGCGGGAATGGTATTTACCATTGAACCTGGTATTTACGTCCCATCGATCGGTGGCGTACGCATTGAAGACGATGTATATATGACTGAAAAAGGACCGCTCATTTTAACAACATATCCAAAAGAGCTACAAATCGTATAGGCTGTCATCTTGGCAGCCTATTTTCGATACCGATGAATGACATCAAGACCGCCTGTCACTTCAATGACTGTCCCTGTAATCATATCGGAGTGATCATCACATAAAAATTCAACGACGCGGGCAATATCTTCCCCTGTCCCTGAACGACCAATCGGCGTCATATTATCTTTCATCTGGCGAGCATATGTGATTGTCGCTTCTTTCATTTCCCCAATAATATTTCCCGGACAGACCATATTCGCTGTAATGCCATACTCTGCTTCCTCCAGTGCGATCGTTTTTGTAAGCGAAACGAGCCCTACTTTTGCTGCGCTAAATGCTGAACGATACATCCATCCTGGTGCGTGATCTGCTCCTTGAAAACCGTATGTCACAATGCGACCGAAATGTTGGTTACGCATAATCGGTACTACACGTTTAAACAGATGAAACATGGCGCTTAAATTTCCTTCAATCATCTCATACCACTCACCGTCGGTATAATCGGCTAACTTTTTTCGTTCAAATATGTAAGGTCCTGCATTATGAATTAAATAATCGATACGTCCGAATTTGGCAACGGCTTCATCGACAAGGCGAATTAAATCTTCTTTATTCGTCACATCCCCTTGTACAAAATGAAGTCGGTCGTGACAATGACGATACATTTCTTTCAACGCTTCAACAGCTTGTATGTCACTTCGATAATGGACAGTAACGGCATATCCTTTGTTTAAAAATCGTTCCGTCACTTTTTTTCCTAGTCCTTTCGATCCTGCAGTTATAATGGCATGTCTCACACTCATCCCTCCATCCATGCTTTGCTATGTTTATCGTACTACAAATAGGCGGAGGAAAACACTTGTTATGCTCGCTAGAAACAAAAGAGGCGTTATCGCCTCTTTTGCTCATCTTCCTGTTCAATGACCCCGCTAATGTATGCGTCTGTAATTTGTTCGGTCACTTCTGAAACGCCGTTTTCATCATAATACAGTTGTTCTTTTTGTTCCTTCTCACGCATTGTTTTACCCCTTTCGTCATAAATTTTTCGACAATACGTAGTGTTTGTTTTACAAAAAATGATATACTTGAGTTGGAAGGAAAATTTTTTATTGGGGGAATGTTTATGTACAAGTATAAAAAAATTTTAGTGGCAGTTGACGGCTCAAAGGAAGCAGAATGGGCGTTTAAAAAAGCAATTGAAATTGCTAAACGAAACGATGCTTCACTCGTTCTTTCGCACATTATTGACGTTCGTTCATTCGCGACCATTGAAGCATACGATCGAACGGTGGCAGAGCGAGCAGAAAAATTTGCTAAAGAATTGTTGCAATCGTATGAAAAACAAGCAGTCGATGCAGGCGTCAAAGAGGTTGTCACAGATATCGAGTACGGTTCCCCAAAAGTGAAAATTTCAAAAGAAGTCGCTCCAAAATATGAGGTCGATCTAATCGTTTGTGGCGCAACAGGAATGAGCGCAGTGGAACGTTTTTTCATTGGAAGCGTTTCTGAACATATTACGCGATATGCAAAATGCGATGTACTTGTCGTACGTACACCAGAACAAACAGAGGCATAAAAGCGTTCGCTTTTATGCCTCTATTATTTGTTTCGCTTTTTCGATTGCTTGCTTCACTTCTTTAAATCCCGTTCCACCTGCACTCATGCGACGGTTGACAGCTGTATACGGATCAAGTGCTTCATAAATATCTTCCTCAAATAATGGCGAAGCTTGTTGATATATATCAAGTGGTAAATCTGCTAAAAAAATACCTCGTTCAATGCATGTAAGCACGAGTTTCCCGACGATTTCATGCGCCTCACGAAACGGCACACCTTTTTTCGCTAAATAATCCGCCAGTTCTGTTGCATTTGAAAAATCTTGTCTCGTTGCTTTTTCCATTACATCAGTACGAACTGTCATCGTTTCAATCATGCCGATGAAAATTTTTAAGCTACCAATGACCGTTTGAACCGTGTCGAACATGCCTTCTTTATCTTCTTGCATATCTTTGTTGTAAGCGAGCGGCAACCCTTTCATAACGGTCAGTAGGGCCATTAAATGCCCATACACTCGTCCTGTTTTTCCACGAATGAGCTCCGCCATATCCGGATTTTTCTTTTGCGGCATAATGCTACTTCCTGTCGCAAACGTATCATCTATTTCAATAAACTGAAACTCTTGGCTCGACCAAAGAATAAGCTCTTCACAAAAGCGAGATAAATGCATCATCAAAAGGGAACTGTGGCTTAAAAATTCGATAATAAAATCACGATCGCTCACCGCATCTAAGCTGTTTTCATATATGCTATCAAAACCGAGAAGTTTGGCTGTCAAATGACGATCGATCGGAAACGTCGTCCCTGCAAGCGCTCCCGCACCAAGCGGCGATTTGTTAATCCGCTTTAACGATTCTTTAAATCGCTCTCGATCACGTTCAAACATCCATACATACGCCATCAAATGATGAGCAAATGAAATCGGTTGTGCTCGTTGCAAGTGCGTATAACCAGGAATAAGCGTTTCAATATGCTGTTCTGCTTTTTCCACAAGCACATGTTGCAATTGACGAATTAGCTCGATGATCTCGATGACCCGTTTTCGCAAATATAAATGCATATCCGTCGCAACTTGATCGTTTCGACTTCTTCCTGTATGAAGTTTCCCTCCAACAGAACCAATTTCATCAATCAACATTTTTTCAATGTTTAAATGAATATCTTCATAGGCAACAGAAAAGGAAAGTTCGCCATTTCTCGCTTTTTCTAATAACTCCATTAACCCTTTTTTAATCGTTTCGACATCTTCTTTTGGTAAAATGCCACATTCACCGAGCATCGTCACATGCGCGATACTTCCTTCAATGTCTTCTTCGACGAGTTGTTGGTCAAAATGGATCGATGCGCCAAAATCATCGACCCATTGTGCTGCTGTTTTTGTAAACCGTCCTCCCCATAACTTTTTCACACGTTCACCTTCTTTTGGCTGTTGACGATACTGTACACTTTTGTCGGCAAGCCAAATAGAGAAATAAACCCAACAGCTGCTTGATGATCGAATTCATCTTCTGATGTATACGTCGCTAATTTTTCATCGTATAGCGAAAACGGTGATTTCCGACCTTCTACAATGGCATGACCTTTAAATAATTTCACTCGAACAACACCGGTGACATTTTTTTGTGTTTCTTTCAAAAATGCGACAAGCGCATCTTTTAATGGGGAAAACCAAAGACCGTTATAAATGACTTCCGCAATTTTTTGCTCAATGATCGGCTTGAAATGAGCGACTTCTTTGACAAGTGTTAAGTCCTCTAATTCTTTATGCGCTTTAATAAGTGTCATCGCTCCTGGGCATTCGTATACTTCACGTGATTTAATCCCAACGAGTCGGTTTTCAACATGATCGATGCGACCAACACCGTGTTTGCCAGCTAGTGCATTCAGTTCAAGAATAAGCTCTGCGAGCGAATACGCTTTTCCATTAATTGTTTTCGGTACCCCTTGCTCAAAGCCGATTTCAATGATATCTGGCTCATTTGGTGTATGTTCAAGTGCAACTGTTAACTCGTATGCTTCTTCTGGCGGTGCTGCCCATGGATCTTCTAAAATGCCGCACTCGTTACTTCTTCCCCATAAGTTTTGATCAATGGAAAATGGGCTATCTAAATCGATTGGAATCGGAATGTTATGTTGTTTCGCATATTCAATTTCTTCTTCACGCGACCATTTCCATTCACGAACAGGTGCAATCACTTTTAAATTTGGATTTAATGCTTGAATGGACACTTCAAAGCGCACTTGGTCATTCCCTTTTCCTGTGCAACCGTGCGCCACAGCAACTGCTCCTTCTAATTCAGCAATTTCAACGAGTTTTTTTGAAATTAACGGACGGGACAACGCAGAGATGAGCGGATATTTTCCTTCATACAGCGCATGTGCTTGCAGAGCAACAAGCGCATATTCATTCGCAAACTCTTCTTTCGCATCAATCATATATGATTGTACAGCGCCTACTTTTAACGCTTTTTCTTTCACAAACTCTAAATCTTTCCCTTCACCGACGTCTAAACAACAAGCAACAACATCATATCCTTGTTCCTGCAGCCATTTAATAGCTACCGATGTATCTAAACCTCCTGAATAAGCGAGCACTACTTTTGGATTTGCCATGATCGTTCCTCCTTAAAGAATAAAAATACTCGTTTTTTAATATTTATTCATTTTACATATTAATAATGTAACAACTATTTTTCTTTTTTTCAATAACTATTTTGATTAAAATAAAAATTAATAAATGAAAAGGATGGGAGAATAAAATGAGTACACATTTTATATATGATGAACGGCTAGGCATTCGACTGCCACATTTACAGAAGGCGTGGGAGATGTATACAAAAGAAGAACAAGCGGCGATTTTATTAGAGTGGGAGACGATTCGTGGAAAAATCCCTGATCGAATTATCGAGCTAGAACAGCAAATTAATGAAAAACAAAGGCAGCTTGGGGAAGAAAATGATTTTGCTCGTTCATGCACGCTCAACTTTGAAATCGCGGCCCTCGCTTCAATCATTAACGATTTATGGATTTGGTATCGGATGAACCAAACGGTTACAAATCGCATACATCAATAGGAAAAACGCAAAGCGCCCGCCTATCGGCGAAGAGCGCACAAGCCCCACCGGGGAGGCTGTCGCCGCCACAGTGTGAGGCGGAGCGACTCGAGCAGATGGCGCTTGGAGCTAGACAGCTCCCCAAATCTGAAATTTTATACTTTCTTATCTTTTAAAAAAGGTGCCCATAAGGACACCTTTTTTACACCAAGTTTGCTAATCGCATGACGTCGCGAGCGATCATCACTTCTTCATTCGTCGGAATGACTAATACTTTTACCGGAGAGTGTGGATAGCTAATGAACGCTTCTTTGCCGCGCACTTTATTTAATGCTGGATCCCAGTAAACACCCATGAATTCAAGACCACGTAATACTTTTGCGCGCACAACATCGCTGTTTTCTCCAATGCCCGCTGTGAAAATAATCGCATCTACACCACACATGCGCGCTGCGTATGAACCGATATATTTATGAATGCGCCCTGCAAACACTTCAAGCGCTAATTCCGCACGTTGATCGCCCTTAGCCGCCGCTTCTTCAATATCGCGTAAATCGCTTGAAAAACCAGTTAAGCCGAGCATACCACTTTTCTTATTTAAAATATCAATGACTTCCTCGGCTGTTTTTCCTGTTTTTTGCATAATGTATGGGATTAACGCTGGGTCAATGTTTCCAGAACGCGTTCCCATCGCTACACCAGCAAGCGGCGTAAAGCCCATCGACGTATCGATCGATTTTCCACCTTCTACTGCTGCAATGCTCGCTCCATTTCCTAAGTGACAAGAAATTAAACGAAGTTGCTCAATCGGGCGACCTAACAGTTCAGCTGCTCGTTGTGTCACATATTTATGCGATGTGCCGTGGAATCCGTATTTACGAATGCCAAACTTTTCATAATACTCATACGGCAAGCTATACAAAAACGACTGCTCTGGCATCGTCTGATGGAATGCTGTATCAAACACCGCAACAGCTGGTACGTTCGGCAACACTTCACGGAACGCTTTAATGCCAACAACGTTCGCTGGGTTGTGTAATGGCGCTAAATCAGATAAATCTTCAATTTCTTTTAACGTTTCATCTGTAATTAAAACCGAGTCGCTAAATTTCTCGCCACCATGCACAACGCGATGACCGATTCCTTCGATTTCATCAAACGATTGAATAATACCAAGCTCAATTAATTTATCAAGTAACATTTTTACAGCAACCGCATGATCTGGAATCGGTGTTACTTCTTTTATTTTTTCACCATTTACTGTAATATTAAAAATCGCATCTTCAAAACCAATTCGCTCAACAACACCTTTTGTTAATACTTCTTCACTCGGCATGTTAAATAATTGAAACTTTAACGAAGAACTTCCCGCATTAATCGCTATGACTTTTGGCATTTGACTAAACAGCTCCTTTAACATCGTTCACAATTATTGTATGCAAATATGCGAATTTCATCGGTACGTCTCTCATTTTACGGGTCGTTCGTCGCTCTTTTCAAGTACACAAACTTGACGAAAACGTTTTCTTCACATATTTGTTATATTCAGAAGGTTATGAACGATTTTCTTTTAGCCATTGTTCGAGCTTCAACACCATTGTTTGCATCGCCTGCTTATTTGAAAAGCTAGGAAGTTGAGCAAGCAACGCTTGTTTTGGAGCTTTTGCATATGTACCTTTCTTTTGCAAGATAAAAATACTTTTCGCTGCTGCTTCATTTTTAAACATCGAAAGCGGAAGCTGCAACAAGCCTTGAATAAACGTCTCTTCTTTGATGAGCGCGTGCAGATCTTTTGATTCATCTGATGTAAACAGCGTATTTGGAATTAAGAAAAATAAATACCCGCCTTCTTTCGTATAACGAATGCTTTGCTCAATAAACAAATAATGAGTATATGAATGACCGCTTTTTGCATGTAAGCGAAATGACTTGGCATTTTCGTCATCTGGATAATATCCGATCGGCAAATCGCACACGACTACGTCAACTGGCTCAATAAACAATGGCTTTAAACTATCTTGATGAAATAGTTGCATTTCATGTTGTTGTAAATTTGCATTCACATAAGCGATCTTCAATAATAAATCGTCTACATCCGCTCCGTAACTTTTTACTTTTTTATTCGTCAGTTGATTTAATACAGCTGTCATTAAATTTCCTGTTCCAATGGCTGGATCGAGAAGCGATAGCGAAAAATACGTTTTTGTAAATTCATCAACTAAATAACCGATAAATACTGATACCGCATCTGGTGTCATTTGATGGTGAGGCTGTACATATTCCTTCATTCCTTTTAACACCGCTAATTGCAACGCTTTACGAATATGTTCATTTTTCCAATCGTGCAAACTGATAGATTCATACGCTTTTTTCAGCCGTTTTTTTAACAACTCACTTACTTCTTCTTGAAGAATTTCTTCATGAAATATGTTTTCACCCGTTTCAGCGACAGCTTCTAAATAAGAGCATTTTAATTCTTCTTGCAACCACGTTGCTGTTTCATCAATGACTGTAAATAGCTTTTCCAATATCATTCACTCCTTTCTGTCCGACATTTTATTTTAGAGAATGTAAACGAAAAAGGCTATCCCTTTTTTGAGATAGCCTCTCACAATTATTGTTGAGCCGCTTGTTTCGCAGCTTCAATCGCTGCTTCATAGTTTGGATGGTTTGTCGCTTCCGATACATACTCGACATATGTCACACGATCATTGCGATCTACGACAAATACAGCGCGAGCAAGTAAACGTAACTCTTGAATAAGCACACCGTAGGCTTGACCAAACGATACGTCGCGATGATCAGATAATGTGACAACGTTTTCCAATCCGTTCGCTGCGCACCAGCGTTTTTGAGCAAATGGCAAATCAACGCTAATCGTTAATACCTTTACTCCTTCAATGCTTCCTGCTTCTTCATTAAAGCGACGTGTTTGGGCATCACAAACCCCTGTGTCGATCGATGGGACAACGCTAATTAAACGAACGAATCCTTTTGTATCATCTAATGTCACTGGCGATAAATCGTTTGCAAGTACGGTGAAATTCGGAGCGACATCACCGACTTTCACTTCTTGACCGATTAATGTGACAGGATTTCCTTTAAATGTAACACTCGCCATAGTAAGCCTCCTCTTTATATAAGATACAGGCTCATCATAACGTAATTAGATAAAAAATTCAATTATTTCGATTGAGACTAAATATCAAAATCAGATGCTGCATCATGTTGTTGCTTCGGTTTTTCTTTTTTCTCAAACATTTGCTGAATTTTTTCAATCGCTTGCGGGGCTAAGTCTAAAATTTTCTCATACAAATGCGTACTTTCATCAACATGCAACAGTTTCACACCCGAACTGTTTACAATTAAAAAAGCAATCGGGGTAATCGATACACCACCACCGCTTCCGCCACCAAACGGATGAGCCTCTTTTTGTTGTTCATTTCCGTTGTTTAACATAAACTCACTACCGCCTGCTGCAAAACCGAAACCGACTTTTGATACAGTTAAAATGACACTTCCATCTGGTGTCTCCACAGGATCACCAATAATCGTATTGACATCGATCATTTGCTTTAAGTTTTCCATCGCTGTCGTCATTAATCCTTCAATTGGATGTCCACTCATTTTCATTCCTCCTAACAACTTTCCACGTCGTTCGTGATCCGTGTTCCTTTTTTCCAATGTTTGACGACCTTCAGTCCTGCTAATATAGCATAACCGATTCGAAATCGGATCATACATGTAAACGACGTACGCGATACCGCTCCTTGAAAAAAAGGAATAACTGAAATAGAAGGAGCGATACAAACATTCATATACTTACTGACCATGGCTACGATATAATATTTAATCGACCAACCAATTCCTACAATCATCCCTGTTTTCGCGGCGTCACCCACCCCAATTTGAGTATGCCATTGAAGCTGTAAAACAGAAACTTTTTGTAAAAACTTTTTTATGATTGTATGTAAATGAACGATTCGATTTAGCCACTGCCTCACTTGGACTAGACGCTCACGAGCATCCGTAATAGTAAACGTCGTTTTTTCATCTTTCCCGGTATTCGTTTTTTGTTCTGTCACAATACCTGCTTCTCTCTTCGATATTTCAATAAGCGGAACAGTAAAACGATAACGAAGAAACCGAAGAAGGCGAATGTCTATCGTTAATTGATCATTATCTTGTGCATGTTGAAATTGAATCGTAATGTGCACATATAAAAAAGGAATAAGCGCTAAGAAGGCTATAAGGATGATGACAATAACGAAAATCATCGGTTGTTCACTTCCCTCCCGATGACATTTTCGACAAAAATGAGGAAAATTAAACGAATAAATTCGCTATGAATGGAAAATAAATGATAAAATAAGCATGAGGACATTTTAACGGAGGGAAAGTCGATGACTGAACGACGCAATCGTATGTACTTCTTTCATAAACATGATGACGAAACGAAAAAACAAGTACAACCACTTATTGAACTGGCTAAACAGTACGAATTTGAAGTTGTGGACGATGCTAAACATGCAAACATTATTGTAAGCGTTGGTGGAGACGGAACCTTTTTACAAGCCGTCAGAAAAACAGGTTTTCGTGACGACTGCTTATACGCTGGTATTTCAACCTTAGGTTCATTAAGTATGTATTGTGATTTTCATATTCACGATACAGAAAAAATGATTGAAGCGATGACAACGGAACAAATTGAAGTGCGTAAATATCCAACGATTTATGTTACAGTCAATGACTCGACATCGTTTTATTGTTTAAATGAGTGCTCAATTCGTTCAAGTGTTATTAAAACGTTTGTCATGGACGTGTTTATTGATAACTTGCATTTTGAAACATTCCGTGGTGATGGAATGATCATTGCTACACCTACAGGAAGTACCGCTTACAATAAATCAGTCAATGGCGCAGTCGTTGATCCCATGCTCCCTTGCTTTCAAGTAAGCGAATTAGCATCATTGAACAATAATCGTTATCGTACCCTCGGCTCATCATTTATTTTAAGCGGAAATCGCAAACTTACATTGAAAGTAGTACAAGACGGAAATGATTATCCGATTATCGGTATGGATAATGAAGCATTAAGCATTCAACATGTCGAAAAAATTGATATTGCATTAAGTGGAAAAGTTATTAAAACCGTCAAACTAAAAGATAACTCATTTTGGGAAAAAGTAAAACGAACATTTTTGTAAAAAGAGGCATAACGCCTCTTTTTACCATTTTCTTCGATCAACAAGACACCGTTCCTCTTCGTTTACACGATGTACGCAAACGAATGTTGGCGTTACACGAATCACGTTGTTAATTTTTTGTTTCGCTTCTTCATCAAGTTCTTTTTCGATGTAAATCGTTAATTGATCACGATCATTTTCCTTCGTCACAACCGCTTGAAATATTAGGCATCCTACTTCAGTCATCACTTGCTTTAACTGTTGTTCATGAACAAACATCCCTTTCACTTTTACACTCGTACCGACACGTCCAAGCACACCGACGATACGCTCACCTTTATAACCTTCTACCCAACGCGAAACATCCCCTGTGCCAAACCGAACAAGCGGATACGTACGATCAAATATTGTAACAACGATTTCACCTTCTTCATCAAGCGGCACTCCTGTAATTGGGTCGCACAGTTGAACGATCGCACGTGAACTAATTTTTAAGCCCGGGCCTTTCCGATCCTCAAATGCGATACAACCACAATCAGCCGTTCCATATCCTTCAAAAACACGAATACCTCTTTGTTCAAACTGTTCACGCATACTTTCTGTTAGTTTTTCTGCGGTAAAAAACGCCTTCTTCACCGCTACATGTAACCTTTTTTCGTCGGCATACTGCAACAATAAGTGTAGAAAACTTGGCGTACCAACATACCCTGTCACTTGCAAATCATTCATAAGTTGCACTTGCAATTCACGATTGCCCGGACCGGCTGGAATGACAGTTGCTCCGATCTGACGGAGGGCACTATCAAACATAAAACCTGCCGGAGATAAATGATAAGAAAATGTATTTTGAACGATGTCATCTTTCGTAAACCCTGCTGCTTGAAGCGCCTCTGAAAATCCCCATTCATCTTGCTCATCTCCTTGTGGATCATAAATCGGACCAGGGGACATAAATATGCGCGCAAGTTCATTTGTTTTTTTTGTGATCATCTTTCCAAATGGCAACTCATGTTTTTGTAGAAGAGGTAATTGTTCTTTTTTCAATACAGGGATACGGCTAAGCTGTTCAATCGTTTTCAGTTCATGCGGATTGATGTTTTCAGCGTCTAACCGCTCACGTAATGCTGGCGACAGTTTGTATGCGTCTATCAAGAACGATTTCCATCCTTCCATTACAACCACCGCTTTCTCCGTTTATACGACTTTACTTCGCGATAATTTTTACGCCCCTTTTCGCTCATACCAAGGTAAAATTCTTTTACATCTTCATTTTCAAGTAGTCTCTCAATCGGACCGTCCATCACAATGCGACCATTTTCCATAATGTATCCATAATGGGCAATCGATAAGGCGATATTCGCATTTTGTTCAACGACGAGAATGGTCGTTCCTTCCTCTTCGTTAATCTTTTTAATGATTGAAAAAATTTCTTTTACAAGTAGCGGGGCAATCCCTAGCGATGGTTCATCAAGCAATAAAATTTTCGGCTTTGCCATCATCCCGCGACCGATCGCTAACATTTGTTGTTCTCCGCCCGATAAGTACCCCGCTTGCCGATGACGCAACATATGAAGTTTCGGAAAGTAATGATACACTTTTTGTAAATCTGCTTTTATGTTGTGACGATCTTTTCGTGTATGGGCACCGACGATTAAATTTTCTTCTACCGTCAAATGCTCGAATACTCGTCTCCCTTCCATACATTGAAAAATACCTTTCTTCACAATTTCCTCTGCATCTTTTCCTTCAATTCGTTCTCCATATAGCTCAATATATCCGTCCGTCACTTCCCCATCTTCACTTCTTAACAATCCTGAAATCGCCTTTAATGTTGTCGTTTTTCCTGCCCCATTGCTGCCAAGCAAAGCGACAATTTTTCCTTCCGGAATGACCATCGACATCCCTTTAAGCACGAGAATGACGCGATTATACATAACTTCCACATTATTTAAAGTAAGCATCGTTTTCCCCCTTTCTGAAAGCGAAAGGGTGCTTCCTGTTGAAAACACCCTTTCATTCACTTTAATATCCGAAGTAGTCTGTAAACACTTTAAACTGTCCGTTTTCTACTTTTGCTAAACGAATTTGATTTGTTCCAGCATGGTTGTCAGCTGTAAACGTAACAGGCGCAGCTAATCCGCCTAAATCAAGATCTTTTAATTTTTCTAATCCTTGACGAATGCCTTCTCCCGTCGTTGGATCGTCTGCTTGCTTAATTCCTTCTACTAGAATTTTCGCTGTCACCCATCCTTGAATAAACTTTTGGTTTTTATCCTCTAATTTCTCACCTTTGCTTGTTAAATACTCTTTTACTTCAGCCATGCCTGGTAAATCTTCATATGGAAATGCATGCGTGACAACACCAATAAACCCTTCTGCCGCATCTCCAGCAATCGGAAGTAATCCTTCACCCGTTGTCCAGTTTAAACCAATAAATTGCGTTTCAATGCCTAGTTTTTTTGCATCTTTTAAAATGGTTGCTGTCGCGCCCCAAGTTTGTTGAATAATTGCATAATCAGGTGCTTTTTTCTTCATATTTAGAAGCTGTGACGTCGCGTCAAGCGCTTTTAAATCAACAATTTGTTCGTCTACAATCTCCACCCCAATTTCTTTCGCAAAATCTTTTGCATCTTGAATTGGCGATTTTCCAAATGCTGTGTCATTGTAAATAAGAGCGACTTTCGGCGTGCCCCCTGTATGATTTTCTTTAATCCAACGAAGCACCGACCGAGCTTGATCAGAATACGATGCAGCTGTTAAAAAGTTATATGGACTTTCTTTTATATTTTTTAAATTTTCTGAATAAGAAGCTGAGAAAAATGGTATTTTATCTGTTGCAACTTGTTGACGCAACGCTTCCGTATCCGCTGTTCCCCATCCTAAAATAGCGGATACTTTATCACTCGATTTGTACTTTTGATACAACTTTTGCGCTTCTGGAATTTTGTATGCGTAATCTTGACCAACAAGCTCAATTTTATAACCGTTTACACCACCTTTTGAGTTGATGTATTCAATATACGCTTTTTCCCCTTCTGCATACGGCGTACCCACATCCCCGGTTGCCCCAGTAATATCAAACAATGCACCAATTTTAATTGTTCCTTGCTCTTTTCCTGTCTCTTTTGCTGGTTCTGTTGCTGTTTTGTCACCTCCTGAACACCCGAACAACATGCTTGCTCCAAGAAGCAACGTAGCAAGTAGCACTCCTTTTTTCTTCATTCTTTCATCCCCCTTATGTTTTTTTATTGTATATAAAGCGGATATTCCGCTTCATATTACTTCGTATAAGAAAATGGCCAGAGACGGAAATAATTTTTTATATTTAACCAAATTTTATTTAATCCATCTGGCTCATACACGAGAAATAAAATGATCACAACTCCGAAGACAACCTCTTTCATACCGACAAGTACGCCTTCTAATCCAGGAAACGTACCGCTTAATAAATCAACAACACTTCGTAAAACAACGGGCATAAGCGTAATAAACACAGCTCCATACAACGATCCAAACACACTTCCTAAACCACCGACTAAAATCATCGCCAAATATTCAATTGAAACGGAGATACTGTACAATTCGGGACTTACAATCATCGTGTAATGTCCAAGAAGCGCTCCAGCAATGCCAACAAAAAACGAGCTAACGAAAAAGGCGAGCACTTTATATTTAAACAAATCGATGCCCATCACTTCCGCTGCAATATCGCGGTCTCGTACTGCAATGAATGCGCGTCCGACACGGGTACGAAATAAATTAAGTGAAAAAACAATAGTGATGAGTAAAACAACAAACATTAAGTAGTAATAGCTCGTTTCACTCATAAACGTAAACGAACCGATTTGCGGACGGCTTAATACGAGCCCTGCTGTACCACCTGTTAACGAATCCCAACGTGAAATGACAAACAAAATAATCACTTGCGCTGCTAACGTAGCAATAGCTAAATATAACCCTTTTAAGCGCAATGATGGGATCCCAAACAAAGCACCGACAAGCGCTGTGATGAGTCCAGCAAGCGGGAAGGCAATCCAAAAGCTAAAACCTAACTTTGTCGTCAAAATGGCTGACGTATATCCGCCCACTCCTAAAAATGCGCCAACCCCTATTGAAATTTGACCAGTAAATCCTGTCAAAATATTCAGTCCAATTGCTCCAATAGCAGCAATACCACATAATGTAGCCAAACCGACTACATAGTCTGTCGCAACCATAGGAAAAAGCGCAAATAATGCTACAACAGCAAAAATACGCCAACGCACGCGAGCAATTTTCCAAATCGCCATATCTTGCTTATAATCAACATGAAATTCTCCACATTGCATTACAAACGGATTTCGCACCATTTCTCACACCCTTTCAATTTCTTTCTTTCCAAAGAGTCCATAAGGTTTAACCATTAAAATAATAACGAGGATGACAAACGGGATCACTTCTTTCAAACCACCGCCGACAAGCGGGTCTAAATATCCTCCTGTCATACTTTCGATGATACCGATTAAAATGCCGCCAATAATCGCTCCAGGGATGCTGTCAAGCCCACCTAAAATGGCAACTGGCAACACTTTCAATCCGATGAGCGAAAGGGAGGAGTTGACTCCGTTAATATTTCCTAATAGCACCCCACCAACCGCTGATACGATCGCTGCAATCGCCCATGCAATCGCAAAAATCGTTTTGACGCTAATCCCCATAGATAAAGCGGCTTGTTGATCGTCTGCCGTCGCCCGCATCGCAATACCGAAACGTGAATATTTGAAAAATAATGTGAAAATGACGAGCCAAATTATCACAATCACAAACGACCATGCGTATACAGGAGCGATGATCACCTCTCCAAACTGCAGTGGTTTCTCTGAAAAGACCGGTGGATATACGCGCGTTTCATGTCCCCAAATGATATGAACAATCCCTGCAAGTACACTCGATAATCCGATCGTTGCCATAATCATAGAAATGACCGGTTTTCCAATGAAAGGACGCAACACGACTTTCTCTACGCTCCAACCAAGCAACGCACTAAACGCTAAAGCAAGCAATAGTGCAGCAATAAACGGAACATTATAGCTAGCAACAAGCGTTAAACAAACGTAAGTCCCGATAAGCAAAAATTCACCCTGGGCAAAATTAATGGCATCACTCGATTTGTAAATGAGCACAAAACCGAGCGCAACGAGCGCATATACGCTCCCAACGACGATACCCGTCACAAGCATTTGTAAGAAAAAAGCCATTTATGCTGCTCCCTCCCCTTCATCAATCGAGACAATTTTTAACGTCGTTTTAATGACTTGCTCTTTGCCATCACGATATTTAATTGTTCCTTCCACGGCAATATGATCCGTTTCTGAATACATGCCTTCAATGAGCGATGCATATTTTTTGGCAATAAATTGACGACGTACCTTTTTCGTTCTTGTTAATTCTTCATCGTCTGCGTCAAGCTCTTTATAGAGCAATACGAACTTTTTCACACGCGCTTTTTCCGGCAACGTTTGATTGATTTCATTCACTTGCTCTTGAATGAGTTGAATGACCTCTTGCTTCGCAGACAAGTCGGAATATGTCGTGTAAACGAGTTGATTTTTTTCCGCCCAACGCCCAACGTTTGCCATATCAATATTAATAATCGCAACAACGTAAGGACGATCGCGCCCAATGGCAACAGCTTCTTGAATATATGGGCTAAATTTCAGTTTATTTTCAATAAATTGCGGTGAAAACATCTCGCCTGTTTGCAAACGAATGACATCTTTTAAACGATCAATAACATACAAATGACCTGATTCATCTAAATAACCAGCATCGCCCGTATGCAACCATCCATCCTCAATCGTTTCTTTTGTTGCTTTTTCATTTTTATAATATCCACAACATACACTTGGGCTTTTTAGCAAGATTTCACCTTGTTCGGAAATTTTCACCTCTGTTTCTGGGATTGGCATGCCAACACTATCCACCTTAATGTCTCCATCGCGATGAACAATCGCAATGCCTGATACCTCTGTTTGACCATAAATGCTTTTCACATTCACACCAATGCTATGGAAAAAGCGAAATACATCTGGACCTAACGGGGCACCTCCTGTATATGCGCGCTTTAAACGCAACAAACCAAAATGGTCTCGAATGGCACTAAACACGAAATAATCAGCGACTTTATACAAACACTTCGTCCAAAATGAAACATCGCTTTTCGTAAAATGAGCTTCTGCTACTTTTTCGCCAATCGGCTTACACCATTCATACATTTTTCGTTTGAACCAACTTGCATCTTGAATGCGCACTTGAAACTTTGAGACAATGTCTTCATAAATGCGCGGTGGCGAAAACATGACGTGTGGTCCAATCTCTCGTAAATTTTCAAATACTGTTGAAGGTTCTTCTGGGAAGTTTACAACCATGTTGCAGTGGAATGCCATTGAAATGGTCATCATTTGTTCGCCTATCCAAGCGAGTGGCAAAAATGAAAGGTATTCGTCTTGTTCGTCAAGTGGATCGATTTTTGCGAGGTTCTTTGCCATTTCAAATAAATTGCGATAAGAAAGTTCTGTTCCTTTTGGATTGCCTGTCGTTCCGGATGTATATGATAAAATGGCAATATCATCATAACATCCTTTTTGTACTTCATCATCAAAATATGTCGGATGCATTTTTTCAAATTGCCGACCGAGCGTTTGCACATCTCGGAAGTATAACAGTTTATCATTCTTGTAGTTCCGCATACCACGTGAATCGTAGTAAATGATATGTTGTACCTTTGATAGTTGCTGTTCAATTTCTAGCACCTTATCAACTTGTTCTTGATCTTCAACAACAACAAACGTTGCATCACAATTGTCAATAATATATGCTAGTTCATTTGGCAACGATTCTTGATAAATGCCGACTGAAATTCCCCCTAAACTTTGGGCCGCTAGCTGACTAAATACCCACTCCGGTCGATTATCACCAATAATAGCTAACTTATCTCCTCGCTGAAAACCGAGCGAAGCAAGTCCTAATGCGAGCGCTTTCACTTGTTCGTAATAATCTCCGTACGTATATTCGTTCCAAATACCGTAATCTTTTTCGCGCAATGCGACTTGATTTGTTTTTTGTCGCGCACGAGCGGTTAACAGCTGCGGAAACGTCATTTGTTCCATAAAACTCCCCCTTTACACCGCATGTTCTTCTCCTAAATACGCTTCGATGACGCGCGGATTTGTTTGTACTTCTTTTGGCGTTCCGTACGCGATCAATTTACCAAAATCTAATACAGCAATGTGATTAGATAAATCCATGACAACGCCCATGTCGTGTTCAATTAAAATGATCGTTGTCTTTTTTTCTTCATGAATATCAATAATATAGCGTGCCATATCTTCTTTCTCTTCATTATTCATGCCAGCCATTGGTTCATCAAGCAACAATAAGTCTGGCTCCATCGCTAATGCCCGACCGACCTCTACCCTCTTTTGTAAACCGTAAGATAACGTTCCAACCGGCACATTGCGTACATGCTCGAGCTCTAAAAAATCGATTACTTCCTCGACTTTATAACGATGCTCTACTTCTTCTTTTTGCGCTTTCCCCCAGTAAAATCCACCTGCAAGCACTCCTGTTTTCATGCGCACATGTCTACCGAGCATAAGATTGTCCAAAACGGATAAATGAGGAAACAATTCGATGTTTTGAAACGCGCGCGCAATGCCTAAAGCAGCACGTTTATGTGGTTTAATATGCGTAATGCGTTCCCCTTTGAAGAAAATATCTCCTTCTGTTGGTTTGTACAAACCGCTAATACAGTTTAACATACTCGTTTTTCCTGCTCCGTTTGGACCGATGAGCGAAAAAATTTCTCCTTCTTTCACTTCAAAAGAAACAGCATCAAGTGCTAACACACCACCGAAACGAATAGATACATTTTGTACGTTTAATATGCCCACTTTCTTCCCCCCTTTTTTCTCTATTTCTCTCTTTCGATAACACTTTATGGACGTTTTTATATCTTTATGACTTTACACAACGAAAAAACAAAAATGTAAGCGTTATCAAAAGAGTTCATAAAAAAACATTTCTTAATTTTAAGAAAATTCTAAAAAGAATGGTACACAATTTTTTTTGGTCCGTCAAGCTTTTTTTCCGCTCCGAATGAATCGGAGCGGAACATGTTATTTTTGCATAGCTTTCATTTCACGCTCTCGCAATTCAACACGACGAATTTTTCCCGAAGTCGTTTTTGGTAAATCGTCAACAAACTCAATTTTGCGCGGATATTTATACGGCGCTGTGAGTTGCTTTACATGCTCTTGAAGTTGCGGAATTAAATTCGGATCATTTTTATCTACTCCTTCACGCAATACAATAAACGCTTTCACAACATGTCCCCGAATTTCATCTGGACTAGCGACAACCGCACACTCTTTCACGAATGGATGTTTTACTAGCGCATCTTCTACCTCAAACGGGCCAATCGTATAGCCTGAACTAATAATAATATCATCACCGCGGCCTTCAAACCAAAAATACCCCTCTTCATCTTTTTTCGCTTTATCACCAGTAATATAATATTCCCCTCTGAACTGCATCGCTGTTCGTTCTGGGTCTTTATAATAACACTTAAATAAAGCTGGCGTTTCGACATGTACAGCAATATCTCCGACTTCACCAATTGCACAAGGCTCACCAAATTCATTAATAATCTCAACGCGATTGCTCGGTGTCGGTTTCCCCATGGATCCTGGCTTAATTTTCATTCCTTTCATGACTCCCACAAGCAACGTGTTTTCCGTTTGTCCATATCCATCGCGAACTTGAACGCCAAAATATCGCTCAAATGTATCAATGACTTCGCGGTTTAATGGTTCACCTGCTGATACAGCGCTATGCAAATGCGGCAACTTATATTGGGAAATTGTTGGAACTTTGGCCATAAGACGATATTCTGTCGGTGTACAACAAAGCACATTAATATTGTATTTTTCTAATAGCTGTAAATACTTCTCTGGTTCAAACCGACCATAATATACAAACCCTGTCGCCCCAGAGCCAAGTGTTGATAGAAACGGACTCCACACCCATTTTTGCCACCCCGGGCTTGCTGTTGCCCAAACAAGGTCGCCTTCTTCAATACAAAGCCAATTTTTCGCTGCTGTTCGTAAATGCGCATATGCCCAAGCGTGCGTATGGACAACCCCTTTCGGATTGCCGGTCGTTCCCGATGTATAAGATAAAAATGCCATATCCTCTCGGGACGTCTCTACAGCAACAAATGTGTCGCTTTGCTTCGCCATTTCTTCGTGTAAATCGAGCCAGCGCTCAGTCGAACCGCCGATCGAAAATGTTACGATATTTTCCATTCCCTCAATAGGAATAAATTGTTCAATATACGGAAAATATGCAACAACCCCTTTCACTTCCCCGTGAGAAATTCGGTATTGCAAATCTTTTGTGCGCAACATTTCAGAACTAGGAATAATAACAAGTCCCGCTTTCAACGCTCCAATATATACCGCATACGCTTCCAACAGACGCGGGAGCATCACAAGTACTTTATCTCCTTTTTGTAACCCACGGCTAACGAAAACGTTTGCAATTTTATTCGCCTGTTTCATTAGCTCAGCATATGTAAGCTCTTTTGTTTCCCCCGCTTCATTCTCCCATTTCAACGCCGTTCGGTTTGGATCGTCCGCATATTTTTCAAATTCACTTGTCAAATTGTACTTTTCTGGTGCAATTAAATTCATTTCCCTCTCCCCCTTACCGTATGATACAAAAAAATTATACAAAAAAATCGAATGTTTTTGTATAACTTTTCTAAAAATTTTTAAAAAATAAAAAACTCGGTAGAACGAACTACCGAGTTTTGTCGTCTAACATTTATTTTTGACTACCCAATTGTTGCTCTGCCATTTTCACAAGACGTTTCGTCATCTCGCCTCCAACAGAGCCGTTTGCTCGCGCAGTTGTATCTGGGCCTAACTGCACGCCAAACTCTTGAGCGATTTCATATTTCATTTGATCAAGCGCTTGTTGTACACCAGGGACGAGCAATCGATTTCGATTTGCCATTTGTTTTCACCCCCTCGCACTTATAGAGTGTGCAAAACAAATGGACTTCATACACATCGTTAAAAGAGCTCGTCCAATGGCTCATTTGGTTTTAACGTGATCGTTTCAACGCGCGCCACGGTTTCTGCAATCATTTCGTCTAAAGGTAAAAACTTTTCATATTGGATAATTTTTTCTTTTTTCGGCTTCGTTTTTGGTGCTTTTGGCGTAAAAATTGTACAACAATCTTCATATGGACGAATGGAAATATGATGTGTACCAATTCGTTCAGCAATCGCGATAATCTCCGTTTTATCCATCGAGATGAGCGGGCGAAGAACAGGCGTCGTTGTTACATCGTTGACAGCGACCATACTTTCAAGTGTTTGACTAGCAACTTGTCCTAAACTTTCTCCAGTTACAATCGCCAGTCCGTTTTCTTTTTTGCGAATTTCATCTGTAATGCGCAACATCGCGCGACGCGTTGAAATAAGCGAATAATTTTCAGGTACTTGCTTATAAATGGCTTGTTGTAACTCGGTAAACGGCACGATATGAAGACGGATCGTCCCGCCAAATTCCGTCAAACGTTGGGCTAAATCAATTACTTTTTGTTTGGCTCGCTCACTTGTAAACGGCGGGCTAAAGAAGTGAACGGCTTCAATTTGCAATCCGCGTTTCATCGCCAAATATCCTGCTACTGGACTATCAATTCCCCCGGAAAGCATAAGCATCGCTTTTCCGCTTGTTCCAACAGGTAAACCACCCGCTCCTGGTACGTCGTATGCAGTAATGTACGTCCCTTCTTTTCGTACTTCAACACGAACGTCAATGTCTGGATGATGGACATTGACCGTTAAGCCCGTTGTGTTTTTCAGCACATAACTACCGAGCTCATAGTTTAATTCATTTGTTGTGACCGGAAATTGTTTATCCGCCCTTCTAGCCGATATTTTAAATGTTTTCCCTTCATATGGGAATTGTTTTATAAAAAATAGTGTCGCTTCTTTTATTTTTTGTAAGTCGCTCTCTGTTTTTAACGCTAAACTTAACGATTGAATGCCGAACACTTCTTGCAATTTTTCGATGACAGGTTGCGGTGGTGTATGATGTAAGCGAATGTACATTCGATCACGCAATGCTTCAATTTGAAGGTTCGGAAAATGTTTTAATTTTTTTGCTATATTTCGTTTTAAGCATCTCACAAATTGCAAACGGTTTTTTCCTTTTGTCGACATTTCACCGTAACGAATTACAATATGATCGTACGTCATTTCGTTCCCCTCACTACTATTTTTAATCGTTCATATGCTTGCTCAATGGCTTCAACAATAATTGGAACATGCTCGATTTGTTGTTCATACGATAAGCTTATACGAATCGAACGCTCTGCCCGTGTTTTTTCAATTCCCATTGCTAACAATGTTTTACTTGGCGCTTTTTTACGAGATGAACAAGCTGATGTCGTTGATACATACATATGTTGTTTTTCCAGTTCATGAACAAACGTCTCTGATTTTATTCCTTCCAAAGAAAAATGAATAATGTGTGGAGCAGATTGCTCTAACGGCGTGTGGACAGAAATGCCTTCAATCGTTTGTAAACGTCCAATGATCGCCCGCTTTATTTCCTCGAGTCGAGCATATGACTCGCGATACTTTTCAATAGATAATCGTAACGCTTTCGCCATTGCAACAATGGCAGCAACATTTTCAGTTCCCGAACGCAATTGCATTTCTTGTGCTCCCCCTGACAAAAGGGGTGAAAGACGCACGCCTTCGCGAACGTATAAAACTCCTGCTCCTTTCAGCCCATGAAATTTATGAGCTGACATCGTGTATAAATCCACATTTGCACGTTTTAAATGAAGCGGCAGTTTCGCCGCACCTTGTACCCCATCAACATGAAACAATACTTTTGGATATTTTTTTAACATCGCACCAATCTGTTCAATTGGTTGAATAGAACCTACTTCGTTATTTACGTGCATAACCGAAACAAGAATCGTATCATCACGCAACGCTTGTTCAATATGTGCTACCGATACGATACCACGTTCGTCAACAGGCACATATGTAACTTGAAAACCGAATTGTTCAAGCTGTTTGCATGCTTCAATGACAGACGGATGTTCAATCGCTGTTGTAATGATGTGGCGACCGCGTTGTTGATGTTGCCAAGCCACACCTTTAATGGCTAAATTGTTTCCTTCTGTCCCTCCAGATGTAAAAATCACTTCTGACGGTTTCACCTCGAGCAAACGGGCAATTTGTTCTCTTGCTTGCGTAAGCAATCGCTCTGCTTGCATGCCTAGTCCATGTAGTGAAGATGGATTTCCGAAATAATCAGTCGCTACTTTTATGAAAGATTGTAGTACTTCTGGAAACGGTTTTGTTGTGGCGCTATTATCTAAATACATCATCGCCCTTGCCTCCATTACGTTCGTATACAAACAGCCTTCTTATATTATCACATCTTTATTCAAAAAAGGAATAATCAAAGAATATTTTAAAGATTGAAACTTTTGATAAAAACGACAAAATTTTTATTTTCTATGGTAGTATATAGGCTGGTACGGAGACAACAAAGGAGGATCAACATGTCGAAAAAAGATTTAATCGCTGTTGGTTTTATGTTATTTGCTTTATTTTTTGGTGCTGGCAATATGATTTTCCCTCCTGCTCTCGGACAAGCGGCAGGGGAAAACGTATGGGTTGCGATTGCAGGATTTTTAATGACCGGTGTTGGATTACCTGTATTAGCGGTCAGCGCCATCGCAAGAACGGGGAGCGATTTGCAACAATTAGCTAGCCGAGTTCATCCTGTATTTGGTGTCATTTTCACAGCTGTCATGTATTTAGCCATCGGGCCATTTTTTGGCATTCCGCGGACAGGTACAGTATCGTTTGAAATTGGAGTGACACCCTTTTTACCTGAAGCAGCCGATCAGTCTACGATGTTAGCGGTATATACTGTTGTTTATTTTGGCATATCGCTTTGGTTAGCATTAAACCCATCGAAACTAGTTGATCGAATCGGAAAATTGTTAACACCATTTTTACTTATCGGTCTTACGTTATTTTTTATTAAAAGTATATGGACCCCTATGGGCACAATCCAAAAACCAACGGATACCTATGCACACGCTCCACTATTTAAAGGATTTATTGACGGATATTTAACGATGGATGCCATTGCGGCACTTGTTTTTGGTATTATCGTCATTCAAGCGATTCAACAAAAAGGAATTACACATACAAAACAACTAACTAAACTTTGTATTCAGGCTGGTTTTATTGCTGCTTCTGGACTGACGCTCGTTTATTTATCGCTCGCTTTCATTGGCGCATCGAGTGTACAGGCGATCGGCTACCGCAATAACGGCGGAGAAATTATTAGTCAAGCCGCCACTTATTTATTCGGACAAGCCGGTACAGTCATTTTATCGATCATTATTATGCTAGCATGTTTAACAACGTCTGTCGGTTTATTATCATCATGCGCAAGTTATTTTTCGAAAATTTCGCCAAAACTTTCTTATCGAACACTTGTCATCGTGAT
This sequence comes from Anoxybacillus eryuanensis, assembly GCF_051200995.1. NCBI lineage: Bacteria > Bacillati > Bacillota > Bacilli > Caryophanales > Anoxybacillaceae > Anoxybacillus > Anoxybacillus eryuanensis. The sequence continues at coordinate 80,403 of NZ_JBPODS010000008.1, forward strand.
GAGTGGCTTCAGTGCGGTAATTGCAAATGTCGGTTTAACAAAGCTCATTTCATTATCGATTCCTGTTCTTATTATCATTTATCCGCTGGCCATTACCCTTGTCGTTTTATCCTTTTTACATGACTATTTTGGCGGCAAACAAACCGTTTATATCGGAGCGATGGTTGGCACATCCCTTGTTAGCATCGTGGATGGATTAAAAACAGCAGGATTTGACGTATCAGCGGCTTTACATGTATATGAAAAAACATTACCGCTCTTTGAACAAGGAATCGGATGGCTCACACCAGCGCTTATCGGTGGGGTGATTGGTTTATTATTTAACAAAACAAATCATGTTGCACGTACCGAAAAAAAAGCAAGTTAAAAACGAGTGAAGGAAATGCCTTCACTCGTTTTCTTTTAGCCACTCACGAATGCGTTCAAATGCTCCTTCTTCCACTTGCTCTACCGCAGCAATAGCTTTTTGTAAAGCTAGTTCGTATTCGTATCGTCGAAATAGCTGTTCCGCTTCTTCTAGTCCCGCATTTACTGCATGGAAACGTCGGCGATAGCGGTTGCCGTATTGAATGACTCTTTCTGCTAATTGGGCTTGTTCAATCATTTCTTTCGTTTGATCACATACATTTTCTACAAAAACAATCGCCTCATCCAACGCTTGATGAACAGCTTCCATATTTAACGGCTTTCCATCTAACGTAAGCGATACGCGCGTCAAACTTTCTCGCGCCTCACTGACTTGTAGCATATAAGATTCTGGCAAGCCAGGAAGCTTGCTTTTTTTCACCAGTCGCATCGCTTCTGACAATTGTTTTTTCATTTCTGTTAACTTCTCACGTGCCGCCAACTCATCTTTACGCAATGCGTATAAATGTTCGCGGAATTGAACATGTTTTTCCTTCACCGCAGCAATTTGTGCTAAAATTTCCTCTAACTCTTCACGAATAAGCGAATAAGCTAAACGCTCTTCCATCATTTTCGTTTGAATTAACATAAATCGTTTCGTTAACTGTTGCACTTGCTTTTCAATTTGACGATATTTATCCAGGTCGTTTTGCGATAAATGGTAGCTTTGTTGTACAAACAATGTTTCATCACGCGTTTCTTTTGTTTCTTCTTCTAACTCATAGAGCGTTTGCTCAATTTTTTCTGTTTCCTCATGAACAAAACGTTCTGCATGCACTTCTTTTTCTAATAAATCGTACAGCGTATCCACATCTTCTTGAGCTTCACGAAGCAGTTTTTCTGCTTCTGCCACAGCAAGTGCTTCTAACAACGTAAGCACTTCGGATACTTTTCCGCGGATGGCTTCCACTTCTTTTTCTACCGGAAGATGGTCAAGTACATATCCCTTTTCCACCAACTCGCGATATCCCTCAATAATATTGTCTAATTGTGCTGGAATTTCAACTTGCGCATCGCTTAACAAAAGCGGAATGTGTTCAATAAAACGATTTAATTCACTTAGTTCGTTTTGAATGAGTAATACGATTTCACGAGCCGCTAAATAATTCCCTTCTGTTGTTAACTGTTCAAATGTTTGAAATTGTTGATGAAGGGCATTTAGTCGCGCTTCAAGTGCAGCTTCTGTGCGACCAAATGTATGGCGCTGGGTAAGCATCGCTTTTTTGACTTGACGATATTTCTCTTTGAATTGCTCAATTTCCTCGCGATTTTTTTCTTCACTTCCGACTAATTCTTGTAACTCCAACAAAATGCGTTGAATATTTCCTTCAATATCTTTTAGCTGTTGCTCCGTCTGATGTAAAGCCTCTTTCGCTTTCATAAACCGATATTTGACAACCGCTTCTTCAATATCAAACAACTTTTCTTCTATGTTCGGCAGTTGCACGGCAACAATATCGTCCCATTCATTTCGCCATTTTTCAAACAGCTGCTCTGTTTCCCCCATCATATTTAACGATTTAATTTTTGACAGCTCCTCGGGTACAGGGCGATTCATTAAAGAAATTTTCCATTGTTCTAATTGATCGATTTGTTTATATAAACGTTTTCGGTACACATATGTATATGTTAGTCCTCCGATGACGAGGAGCGCACTAATCGCTACAAATTCCATAATGGGCCTCCTTGTTGTCAAGCGTTCTTTTTTTGTGGAGAAGGCATTTTCTTTTCAATGATTTTATGATACCATGTTAGCAACATTTTTTGAGCAAAAATTTTAATTTTTTTCCTAAAAAACGTGATTTTTGTCGAACTTTGCGCCTAAAGAGGTGAACAACGTGCGTGACGGACATATTCATACACCGTTTTGTCCTCATGGAAGCGATGATGCGTTGCATACATACATCGAAACAGCCATTTCGCTTGGCTATACAGATATTTCATTTACCGAACACGCACCGCTTCCGAAAGGATTTATAGACCCAACCCCTTACCAAGATAGCGCGATGAAAGAAGAACAGCTAGCATCATACGTATCAATTTTACAATCATTAAAAAAACAGTACGAAAGACATATTCGTATCCGCATCGGATTAGAAGTTGATTTTATCGTCGGATATGAACAAAAAACGAAGGAATTTTTAAATAAAATTGGTCCACAATTAGACGACAGCATTTTATCTGTTCATTTTTTACTCATTGACGATCGATACATGTGTATCGATTATAGCGAAGAAATGTTTGGCAACATCATTGCAGCTTTTCAATCTATTGAACGAGTATATGATGCATATTACAAAACCGTTTTAGCTTCTGTCGTTGCTGATTTAGGGTCATACAAACCAAAACGCATCGGTCACCTCACGCTTATTCACAAGTTTCAACGCGCCTATCCGTGTGAGTACGATGAAGCAAAAATCATTACGCACATTCTTGATGAAATGAAAAATCGGCAATTGGAACTCGATTATAACGGGGCTGGGGTAGTAAAACCACTCTGTTTAGAGCCATATCCACCTCATTGGGTCGTAAAAGAAGCCGTCAAACGCGGTATTCCTCTCGTGTATGGCTCAGATGCCCACTCGGTTGCTGGCCTTCACCAAGGAGTCGAACATATGTTGATATAGAGGAGTGAAAAACATGTTTCATGCACAAACATACAAAGGGACAAGAGAAAAAAATTACACACTTGTCATCGAACAATTAAAAGCGTTAATTTCGGATGAAAAAAATGTTGTAGCGAACTTAGCGAATGCTTCCGCTTTATTGAATTACTTTTTACACGATATTAATTGGGTCGGTTTTTATATAGCTGAAGGGGATGAACTCGTGCTCGGACCATTCCAAGGATTGCCAGCATGTGTGCGCATTCCATTCGGCAAAGGGGTATGCGGAACAGCCGCTGCTGAAAGACGAACGATACGCGTTGCGGATGTTCATACGTTCCCGGGTCACATCGCATGTGATGCAGCATCTCAATCTGAAATTGTCATTCCAATGATGAAAGATAGCCGTATCATTGGTGTACTTGATATTGACAGTCCAATAAAAAATCGTTTCGATGAAATAGATGAACAACATTTACAACGGTTTGTTCAAACGCTCGTTCACTATCTCGACATATAAGAAAGAGGCCGATAAACTGGCCTCTTTTTAGTATTCTTGCACAACAACGCGGTTTTTTCCTGTCCGTTTCGCGGTATATAACGCTTCATCGGCACGATTGAATAGCTCCTTCACGGAATCTGCGCGATTTTTCTTCCAATACGATACGCCACAAGAAATGGTCACAGGAGGATTTGTCAACTCACGAACTTTTTGTACTAAACGGTTTGCAATAGATAAACCTGCATTAATAGACACTTTTGGTAAATAAATGGCGAGTTCTTCTCCTCCCCATCGAGCCCCAATATCATTTTGGCGAATGTTTGCTTTAATAATATTCGCTACTTGAATAATAATTTCATCACCAACTTGATGTCCGTACGTATCATTTATTTTTTTGAAATTATCAATGTCTATTAAAATAAATGTACCTAGACCGTCCTCTTCCATCGAACGTTGAATACGTTCATCTAAATAATGACGTGCATATAAATTCGTTAATCGATCTGTAATGACCATTCGTTCGAGTTCTTCGCGCAACGCTGCGTTTGTAAATGCCAATGTCGAATGATGAATAAGCGACTGCAACAATTTAAACATATCAAATGAAAAATGATATGCTTCTTGATGTAAAACAATCGCTACACCTTTCATCATCCCGCGCATCATCGGTACAGCCATCAGCGAACGAAAACGTTTCGTATAGTTGCTATGAATTTTTACATCACCTAAAAATAACGTATCACGCGGATGTTGAATGCGATGAAAAACGAAATCAACATATGGCTTTGCTTCACGTGATTGAAAAAAATCCGTACTACCAGGAAGTACTTTTCGCTCTTTTTCTTGTAAAATAATAAAACCGACTTCCTGCGCATCAAACGATGTTTTAATTTTTTCAATCATAAATTGTAGCGCATCTTGGAAACGTAAATTTGTATTTAAGTGGTGAATCGTTTCATTAATGAGTTGTAAATCAGCAATTAATCGTTTCGATTGTTCATATAATTTTGCATTCTCTAATGCGCTACCAGCCGTATTTGCCAGTAACGAAATAAATCGCATTTCCCGCTCTGGAAGTTCCATGATCGTCGGCGCAATCATTTCAATGACACCGTAAATCCCTTGCGCCCCTTTAATCGGAGCATAAATGACAGACTTTTTATGAACGAGCGAATCGTGAAGTTGGATTTGTCCCGTCACATACGCTTGCATGGCCCCCATATGCTCATCTTCATTTTCAAACGTCAGTAGTTTAATCGGCAAGTCACGATCTGTCGTGCTATCATACGATAAAAATAAATGACACGTAAACGTCGGATACACTTCTTTTAATGTTTTCACAATTTCTTCAAGCACATCTCCAATATTCATCGATGCATGAATTTTTGTTGCCGCCCGATGTAACTGTTCATATCTTTTTTCTTCGCTTAACACTTCGGACACTTTACGAATGCGAGCAAACACTTTTAAAAAATCACGTTTCATTTGTTTGATAAACGCTTTCGGCAACATATCTCGTTCATGCAGCTGAAAACGAACGAGTCCGCATGAATCTTCTGAAAAATGTATACCAAATTGAACCGTTTTGATTTCGTTACCACTATCCAAAATCACAACATCATCAAATTGTTTTTTCAACTGATCATCAAATGGAATGATGTGTTTTTCTCGTTGCTGTTCAATCGTCCGGTCTGTCGTCATTTCAAGTTCAAAGACATGCTTAAACGGGTTCAACGTGTAAAACGTAACATCTAATAAACGAAATTCGTGTTTCAGTAGGGCAATTAGTGCTTGAATCATGCGAGGTAAATCCGTAAAATCTTCTTCACTTAAAAACCAATCAAAAAACCTTTGCTTAAATATTGCATATTGATTGCGTTCTTGAACGTTCATTTTTTTCACTCACCCGCACGTACTTCCTCTCTTTATATGTATGAACCATATAAATAAAAAAATGAGAGTTTCTGTAATATTTCTGAAACTGAGGACCTATTGATTATATCATACCATAATCCTTATGATAAAGACTATACAAAAATTATTGACTCAGACGCAAAAAAAAACTATAATAGCCTTTGTGTAAAATATTGCAGCCTTTGTGCTCACATTTGTATGTCCATTTTGTTCCCCATAGAGAGCATCATTCTCTCATCGGAGGTTGTATCGTGTAACTCTCAGCTGCTAGGGCGAGGATACATGAAAACAAAATGGCGATGAATGGTGAGGCACGACTGTTTTTATTTTACCAAAAATAAAAACAAAGGAGGAGCATTTATGGCTCGTTATACAGGTCCAACATGGAAAATTTCTCGCCGCCTCGGTATTTCGTTAAGCGGCACAGGTAAAGAATTACAAAAACGTCCTTACCCACCAGGTCAACATGGTCCAGGACAACGCAAAAAACTATCTGAATACGGCATGCAGCTTCAAGAGAAGCAAAAACTTCGCCATATGTACGGTGTAAACGAACGTCAATTCCGTAAAACGTTTGAAGAAGCAGGTAAAATGCATGGTAAACATGGTGAAAACTTTATGATCTTACTCGAGTCTCGCTTAGACAACCTTGTTTACCGTTTAGGTTTCGCGCGCACTCGTCGTCAAGCTCGTCAATTAGTCAACCATGGTCACATTTTAGTTGATGGCAGTCGCGTTGACATTCCATCTTACCGTGTGAAACCAGGTCAAACGATTTCTGTTCGCGAAAAGTCTCGCAACCTTCAAATTATTAAAGAAGCGCTTGAAGTGAACAACTTCGTGCCTGACTATTTAACGCTTGATGCAGACAAATTAGAAGGTACTTACACTCGTTTCCCTGAACGTTCTGAATTGCCTGCTGAGATTAACGAAGCATTAATCGTTGAGTTCTACTCTCGTTAATGAAAAAATCCTCTCTGCTTATAGCAGAGAGGATTTTTTATGCATAACGAATTAAGTAATACTTCTTCTTACCACGACGAATAATTGTAAATCGGCCTTCCATGCGATCTTCTTCTGTCATCATCTTACTTACATCTTGTACACGTTCACCATTTACGTAAATAGCCCCATTTGTGACGTCCTCACGCGCTTGGCGCTTCGATGGGCAAATACCGCTTGCAACGAGCAAATCAATAAGTGCTACTTCCTTTTCATGACATACATACGATGGTACATCTTTAAAACCTTGTTCAATTTCATTTGCTGTGAGTTTGGATACGTCCCCGCTAAAGAGTGCTTCAGAAATGTTAATCGCCTGCTTCAATGCTTCCTCTCCATGAACAAGGCGTGTCATTTCCGCAGCTAACGCCTTTTGGGCTGCACGCTTTTCTGGGGCTTCAGCCGTTTGTTTTTCCAATTCGAGAATTTCTTCATGCGATAAAAACGTGAAATATTTTAAATATTTTACAACATCACGATCATCTGTATTAATCCAAAATTGATAGAACTCATATGGCGACGTTTTATCAGCATCAAGCCATACAGCCCCACCTTCTGTTTTCCCGAATTTCGTTCCATCTGCTTTTGTTACGAGCGGAACAGTTAATCCGAACACTTTGGCATCTTCTTCTGTTTTCCGAATGAGCTCTAATCCGGCTGTAATGTTCCCCCACTGATCACTACCGCCTACTTGCAACTTACAGCCGTACATTTCATACAGCTTTAAAAAGTCATACGCCTGTAAAATCATATAACTAAATTCTGTAAATGAAATACCGGTTTCTAATCGCGACTGTACAGATTCTTTCGCAAGCATGTAGTTAATCCCAAAGTTTTTCCCAACATCACGCAAAAACGTAATAACATCAAGCGAACCAATCCATTCGTAGTTATTTGCGATAATAGCTGGATTATTGTCATTGTCAAAATCTAAAAAGCGACTTAACTGTTGTTTAATTCGCTCACTGTAATATGCAACAGTTTCTTTTTCATTCAATTTTCGCTCTGCTTTTTTCCCGCTCGGATCTCCAATGAGTCCTGTTGCTCCTCCGACGAGCGCAATCGGTTGATGACCTGCTTGTTGGAAACGACGCAACATTAAAATCGGGAGAAGATGACCAATATGCAAACTATCTGCCGTTGGATCAAAACCGCAATATACTTTTACACTTTCTTCTACCAACAGTGCTTTTAACCCATCTTCGTCCGTCACTTGATTAATTAAACCACGAAATTGTAAGTCTTGAAGCAAATTCATTCCAACCATCCTTTCCTTTTTGGATTCAAACAAAAAAACTCGCCCTTCACACGAAGGGACGAGTTTCATCGCGGTACCACCCTACTTAGAGAACGGACATGTTCTCTCACTTCATTGACATAACGGTCTACACCGTCTTTTGCTACTTTCGCACAAGCGGTTCGCAAAAGATGCTCACGGAGGTAATTCATGCTCACCTATGCGCTAGTTCGCACCAACCACTAGCTCTCTGTTCGCAGGGAGATCAGCACTACTCGTTCCGCTCATCGCTCGACTATTTACATATTAGCATACTCTCTTTTATCATAAATCATAAATCATTGTCAAGATCTTCAAACAAATTTAGACATTATCCGATACGAACAGACAAATTATGATATAATAATGAAAATAACAATACGGATGGGAGGTCACTATGTCAGAAAAACAAGTCCGATTCTCATGGCAAAAACTATGGCGTCATTTTACGATTACATACGAGGTCATTTGGAATGTATGTTTAATTATATTGATTACCAGTTTATGTGCGTTTAGTTTTGCCTTCGGTGTCGGTGCAGGATATTTCGCCTCACTTGTAAAAGATGTCAAACCGATTCCGTACAAAGAGATGAAAAAAGATATTTATAACTATGAAGAAACAACACATATTTACTTCGCTAATCGTGAGTATCTCGGCTATTTTCGTTCAGATTTAGAACGTGACGAAGTCAAACTTTCACAAGTTTCCCCTTATTTCATTCAAGCTGTTATCGCGACAGAAGACGAACATTTTTATGAACATAAAGGGGTTGTACCAAAAGCTATTATACGTGCCATCTTTCAAGAAGCAACAAATTCCTCCACGCGTAGCGGAGGAAGTACGTTAACACAGCAACTTGTAAAAAATCAAATTTTAACTAGCGAAGTGTCATTTGAGCGAAAAGCAAAAGAAGTGTTGCTTGCTTTGCGCCTTGAGAAATTTTTTTCAAAAGATGAGATTTTAGAGGCATATATTAACGTTGTACCGTTTGGCCGAAACGCATCCGGACGAAATATTGCCGGCGTTCAGGCTGCCTCCAAAGGCGTTTTCGGCATCGATGCGAAGGAACTAACGTTGCCACAAGCGGCTTTTTTGGCAGGATTACCACAAAGTCCATTTCGCTACACACCGTTTACGAGCGAAGGGGAGTTGAAAAACGATTTATCCCCAGCACTAAACCGGATGAAAACTGTGTTATCACGCATGAAAAAAGCGGGATACATTTCGGAAAAACAATATAAAGAAGCGCTAGCATATGACATTACAAAAGATTTTGTGTCTTCCTTGCCTTCTCCTGTTGAGAAGTATCCGTGGCTCACGTTTGAAATCGAACGACGTGCGAAAGATATTTTTATTGATCTATTAGCAAAAAAAGACGGATATGAACGACAAGATGTGCGCTCAAACGATCAACTATATAAAGAATATGCTGAGAAAGCAGAAAAGCAACTACGCCAAAATGGTTATACAATTTATACAACCATTGATAAAAACATATATGAGCGAATGCAAGCAATTGTTGAAAAATATCCGTACTTTGGGAGCGATACGGTTGTGCAGAAAAAAGATGAAAAAACGGGGCAAATCATTTCTGTCCGACAACCAGTCGAAGTGGGAGCCATTTTAATTGAAAACAAAACAGGCCGGATCATTAGCTTTGTCGGTGGCCGAGATTATAAACGGGAACAACTCAATCATGCAACACAAGCGTATCGTTCAAACGGTTCAACGATGAAGCCGCTTCTTGTTTATGCACCAGCAATGGAAATGGGTATCGTTCAACCTGGATCTGTTATTCCGGATGTCGATTTGGAAATTTCAACGCCACAAGGTCCATACCGTCCAAAAAATGCGGATGGAAAAACGCACGGTTTAACATCGGTTCGGCATGCGCTAAAAAAATCGTATAACATTCCTGCTATTCGGACATATGCTCGCATCATCGATCAACGCCCCATTTCATACTTGGAAAAAATGGGTTTTACAAGCTTAACAACAGGCGATGGAAACAACTTGTCTCTTGCGCTTGGTGGTTTAACAAAAGGGGTAACGATTGAAGAAAACGTCAACGCATATGCTACGTTTGCGAATGGTGGGAAGTTCATTGACGCGTATTTAATCGAAAAAATTGTCGATAAAAACGGAAAAATCGTGTATAAACACGAATCAAAGCCCGTGGAAGTATTTTCACCACAGACTGCTTATTTAACAATTGATATGATGCGTGACGTCATTCGTTCTGGCACAGCAGCTTTCTTAAATGGCAAACTAAAATTTTCAGCGGATTGGGCTGGAAAAACAGGAACGAGTCAAAATACAAAAGATGCGTGGTTTGTCGCAACAAATCCAAATGTCACGTTCGGCACTTGGATGGGGTACGATACGCCAAAGCCGCTTGAAAAAAGCTATAAAGGATTGTCATATTCCCAAAGAAACTTATTGCTATGGGCACAGCTAATGAATGGGGCATATGATATTCACCCAGAACTTATTGCACCAAAAGAGCGGTTCCATATGCCTGGTGGAATTGTTAAGCGTTCGTATTGTGCCATTTCTGGATTGCTCCCATCAGAAACGTGTAAACGATTCGGACTGATAGAAAGTGATTTGTTTAATACCGCGTTTGTACCGAAACAAGAAGATCCGTACTTAATCAACGGCACTTTTGTTGAGCTAAACGAAGAACGATACGTCGCCTTACCAACAACACCAAAAGAATTTACAAAAGAGGGCGTCATGGTCGACACTTCATTACTTGAACAATGGGGAATTCAACATATAAAGGATATGAGCAAATTGTTCCCTCAAAACGATCAATGGAAGCATGTGTTTGTCGCAAAAGCACTGCAAGAAAACGGCAAAAAACCTGACCCAATCGCTGTATATCAAAAAGGGAATACGCTCGCTTGGAGTGAACATCATGAACAAGATGTCATTGGATATCGTGTATATTATACAGCATCGGAGACAGCTCCGTTTCAGGTCATGACAACGATGCGTAAAGGAGAACAAAAAAGCATACCGCTAAAACAAGGCATATATTACGTTACTGCTGTCGATATTGCTGGATTGGAATCGAATCCGTCAAATATCGTTCGTATGCTGCCTGCTTCATCACCTGGGCAGTCAACAAATGAAGAACCGACAGAAACACAAACAGAAGAACAGCCGTCAACTAATTAAAAAAATCGGGCATAGCCCGATTTTTTTAATCTTCCATTGTTGATAAGTCGCCTGTCGGTAAATTTAGCTCCCAAGCCTTCAAGACGCGACGCATAATTTTTCCGCTTCTCGTTTTTGGCAATTTATCGCGAAACTCGATTTCACGTGGTGCGGCATGCGCAGCTAAACCTTTTTTTACAAAGTTGCGAATATCCTCTTTTAGCTCTTCAGACGGCTCGTACCCTTCACGTAAAGCAACAAACGCTTTAATAATTTCACCGCGCACCGGATCTGGCTTTCCGATGACACCAGCTTCTGCTACAGCTGGATGTTCAACGAGCTTACTTTCTACTTCAAACGGGCCAACGCGTTCCCCTGCTGTCATAATGACATCATCAATCCGACCTTGAAACCAGAAGTATCCGTCTTCGTCCATATATGCCGAATCACCAGAAACATACCAATCACCAGGTAAAAAGTATGATTCGTATTTTTGTGGATTGTTCCAAATCGCGCGCATCATCGACGGCCAACCTTTTTTAATCGCCAAATTCCCCATGCGATATGGCGGTAACTCATTTCCTTGATCGTCAACGATCGCTGCTTTAACCCCTGGGATCGGTTTCCCCATTGATCCAGGTTTAATTTCCATACACGGATAGTTGCAAATGAGTTGCGCTCCTGTTTCTGTCATCCACCATGTATCATGAATGCGACGATTAAATACTTTCATTCCCCAGCGCACAACTTCTGGATTGAGCGGTTCACCGACGCTTAAAATATGGCGAAGTGAACGTAAATCAAATTTTTTCACAAGCTCGTCCCCAGCACCCATTAACATGCGGAATGCTGTCGGTGCACTATACCATACCGTTACACCATAATCTTCAATCGTCTTATACCACGCCTCAGGATTAAAGCGACCGCCGACAATGACGTTAGATGCTCCGCAAAGCCATGGACCGAAAATACCGTATGATGTTCCAGTCACCCAACCTGGATCGGCTGTGCACCAATATACATCATCTTCTTTTAAGTCTAATACCCATTTGGCCGTTTGATAATGTTGGATCATGGCGTTATGCACATGTAATACACCTTTTGGTTTTCCTGTCGATCCAGATGTATAGTGTAAAATGAGTCCATCTTCACGTCCGACCCATTCGATATCAAAATGTTTGCTTGCTGCGTTCATTCGTTTTTTCAAATCAAAGAACGGACCTTCTTCTTTAATGTCATCGCCAACTAAAAATACGTATTTTAATGCCGGCAATTCATTTACAGGTACGCGAGGTAAAAGTTCAGGCGTCGTAATAATGACTTTTGCCTCACTATCTTCTAAGCGGTCGCGAACCGCTCCTTCCATAAACGCTTCAAAAAGCGGACCGACAATTGCCCCAAGTTTAATTGCTCCAAGCACAGAGAAGTATAGCTCAGGCGAGCGAGGCATAAAAATGAAGACGCGGTCACCTTTCTCTACATCGGCTACTTCTTTTAATACGTTGGCTACTTTGTTTGAAAACTCTTTCATTTCTTTAAATGTGTACTTTTCTTCTCTCGTTGCATCGCGATAATACAAGGCTACTTTGTTTTTTCGAAACGTTTCCACATGGCGATCAATCGCTTCATAAGCCATGTTTACTTTGCCCGTTTCATACCACGAAAAATGTTTTTCTGTTTCGGACCAGTCAAACGTTTGATACGTTTCTTCATAGTTTTTCAAGTTGAAATCCCCTTGAATGACTGGTAGCGTTTCCACTTTAATCATCCCAAACTCCCCCTTGTTTGAAGTTTCTACATTCGTATTATATTATACTATAAACAAATTCTCAATTTTTAAAAAATTTTCATTTATGTTTATTGTGAAAACGATTTAATTTTTATTTTTTTATGTATAATTGAAGTGAGATTATTTCAGTAGGCGGTGGGGCAATGGAGCATAAAAAAACATATAACGCAAAACAGTTAAAAACACCGAAAGGAACGTTAATTATCGAGGGACCAATTTCTTCGGAAAAATTGGCTAGCTATGAATTTCATCATGACTTAACAGCGTTTCGGCAACCGCACCAACAACATCAGGCGCTCATCGAAATTGCCGGGCTTCCAGAAGGACGAATTATTATTGCCCGCCACGGTCATACGATCGTTGGCTACGTCACTTTTTTATATCCAGACCCGCTTGAAAGATGGTCGCAAGGGAAGATGGAAAATTTAATCGAGCTTGGTGCAATTGAGGTTATTCCGGATTTCAGAGGATGCGGTGTCGGAAAAAATTTATTGAAAGTGGCTATGATGGACGATGCGATGGAAGATTACATCGTTATTACAACGGAGTACTATTGGCATTGGGATTTAAAACGAACCGGATTAAACGTATGGGAATATCGAAAAGTAATGGAGAAAATGATGAACGCAGGTGGGCTTGTTTGGTACGCGACCGATGATCCGGAAATTTGTTCGCATCCGGCGAACTGCTTAATGGCTCGTATCGGAAAACGCGTCGATCAACAATCGATCCAGAAATTCGATCAGCTCCGTTTTATGAACCGCTTTATGTATTAAAAACAAAGGGGATGGGGAAATGATTGTCGAACAAATGATGAAAACGGATGTTATCGCATTAAAGCCGTCAAATACAATCGCTGATGCACTAAACATTGTTAAACAAAAAAATATTCGTCATTTACCAATTGTTGATGATGAATATCGTGTCGTTGGTATCGTTACGGATCGCGATTTGCGTGATGCACGTCCATCCATTTTTCATGCGAACGAACATCTTGAGGATTTACAAAAGCCGTTAAGCACCATTATGAAAACAAACGTCATTACAGGGCATCCGCTTGACTTTGTTGAAGAAGTAGCAGCTTTATTTTACGAACATCGCATTAGTTGTATGCCCATCGTTAAAGAAAATAAACTTGTCGGCATCATTACAGAAAGTGATCTGTTATATACACTTGTACAATTAACAGGAGCCCATCAACCAGGTTCACAAATCGAAATTAAAGTGCCGAACCGCACGGGTATGTTAAGCGAAGTCGCCTCTGTTTTTCAAAAAAGAAACATTAATATTTCGAGTGTTCTTGTCTACCCTGATCGAGATGATATGTATAAAGTGCTCGTGTTTCGCATTCAAACGATGAACCCGATGGCGATTATTGATGATTTAAAAGAGCAAGGATACGACGTATTATGGCCGAACTTGCCGGGGGTTTCATCATGAGCAAAAACAGTATATTCGTTTATTCCGATGCGTTTCAAACGTATAAATTCCATGATCGCCATCCGTTTAACCAACTACGTGTCAAGCTGACGTATGACCTGTTGCAAACGCTTGGCGCGCTGCATGACGGACAAATTGTAGCACCACGCCTCGCAACAGACGAAGAATTAGCGCTTGTACATGATTCAGATTACATTGAAGCGGTAAAAAAAGCAGGAAAGGGTCAACTACCAGAAGATGTTGCGCTCAATTATGGATTAGGGACAGAAGATACACCGATTTTCCCAAACATGCATGAAGCGAGCGCTCTTCTTGTTGGTGGAACGCTAACAGCTGTTGATTATGTACTCTCTGGCAAAGCTGAACACGCGCTCAGTTTGGGCGGAGGGCTCCATCATGGATTCCGGGGGAAAGCATCCGGTTTTTGCATTTACAACGATAGCTCTGTGGCCATTAAATATATGCAAGAAAAATATGGTGTTCGTGTCTTATACGTTGACACAGATGCCCATCATGGCGATGGAGTACAATGGACATTTTATGATGACCCGAATGTATGTACATTTTCAATTCATGAAACAGGTCGCTACTTATTCCCAGGAACCGGAAACGTCAATGAACGAGGACAAGGGAAAGGATACGGTTACTCGTTCAACATTCCTGTTGATGCGTTTACAGAAGATGAGTCGTGGCTCGCTGCATATACGGAAGCTCTGATTGAAATCGCTGATTTTTTTCGTCCTGATGTCATCTTAACGCAAAACGGTGTCGATGCTCACTATTACGATCCGTTAACTCATTTATCTGCGTCCATGCGCATTTATCGCGAAATTCCAAAACTGGCACATCAAATTGCACACCAATACTGTAACGGTCGTTGGATCGCAGTTGGTGGAGGGGGATACGACATTTGGCGCGTCGTTCCGCGTGCATGGGCGTTATTGTGGCTTGAAATGACAGAACAATCGGATATTTCTGGAGCTTTACCAAAGGAATGGATTGTCCGTTGGCAACCTCATGCTCCTGTTTCTTTGCCACTCGAATGGGATGACCCAGAAGACTTATATCCACCCATTCCAAGAAAGGCAGAGATTACAGAAAAAAATGCTCAAACTGTCATGAAAGCACTTCAACCAATTCGAAGTAATAAACAACGGTTAAACTTATAACAAAACAACAAGGGTGTTCCGAAAGTAGCGGACACCCTTTTCTATGTTCGTGCGCACGTAAAATATGCGTTCCCCTTTTAGAAAGAAATCTAGTTTTTTGTCGAATCGCGGTATTCAATGCGATGCGGCAACACAACGATGTGATTGTCTACATGCTCTTTATTCATATATTTCGTCAATAAGCGCATCGCCACAGCCCCAATATCGTACATCGGCTGGACTACCGTCGTCAATTTTGGACGAACCATTGTTGCCAAACGCGTATTATCAAAACCGACAATTTCTAAGTCATCCGGAATACGCACACCACGATCTTGCGCGCCGTGAATGACGCCGAGCGCCATTTCGTCGGTTCCAACGAAAATCGCTGTTGGTCGCTGTGGAAGTTCAGCTAGCTTTTCATATGCTTCGATACCCGAATCGTACGTATAGTCTCCTTCCACAACAAGCGCCTCATCATAAGCAATATTCGCTTCTTCTAAAGCGCGACGATAGCCAGCTAATTTTTTCAATCCGTTAATTGGATCGTTTAGCGGTCCTGTTACATAAGCAATGCGTTTATGTCCTTTTTCGATCAACATATGCACCGCATCATACGATGCTTGCTCGTAGTCAATGTTGACAGATGGAATAATATTATTTTGTTCAATTGTTGCAGCTAATACGATCGGTACATCTGATTTTTTAAACTGCTCGACATGTTCTTCTGTTACATCGCCGCCCATAAATAAAATGCCATCAACTTGTTTGGCAAGCATCGTGTTTAGTAAATGTAACTCTTTTTCTTTATTTTGATCAGAGTTACTTAAAATGATGTTATACTTGTACATCGTTGCAATATCCTCGATGCCACGCGCCATTTCCGCGAAGAAAATGCTTGATATATCTGGAATAATGACACCGACCGTAGTTGTTTTTTTGCTTGCCAATCCACGTGCTACCGCATTCGGACGATAACCGAGCCGCTCAATCACTTCTAACACTTTTTTGCGCGTCGAAGGCTTGACGTTTGGGTTTCCATTCACGACACGTGAAACAGTTGCCATTGACACATTTGCTTCCCTTGCCACATCATAAATTGTTACATTCATCACATACACTCCTTTTTTGCACTCTATATATCGAAAACTGTCGTACATCGCAATTTTATGTAAAATTATCATACGATAAATGATTACCTAAGTGCAACGTTTTCACAAATAAATTCATAAGAAAAAGCCGGTGAACAATCACCAGCTTTTTCTTTTTACGCTTTGACAAATTGCTTTTGGAACGATTTTAATTCTTCCATAAACTCATTGAATTGATCAATATCCATTTGCTGTGCGGAATCAGATAACGCAACAGCAGGATCTGGATGTACTTCGGCCATGACTCCGTCTGCTCCAATGGCAAGCGCAGCTTTCGCACAAGGTAAAAGTAAATCACGTCGTCCTGTTGAATGTGTTACATCGACAAAAACAGGTAAATGCGTTTCCTTTTTCAAAATCGGTACGGCTGAAATATCAAGCGTGTTGCGCGTCGCCTTTTCATATGTGCGAATGCCTCGCTCACATAAAATGATTTGTCCGTTGCCTTGCGACATAATGTACTCGGCAGCATGAATAAATTCTTCGATCGTTGCAGCTAATCCGCGTTTTAATAATACCGGTTTATTCACTTGCCCCGCCGCTTTTAACAACTCAAAGTTTTGCATATTGCGCGCTCCGATTTGAATGACGTCAATATAATCGAGCGCTGTTTCAATATCTGCTGGCGTGACAATTTCACTAATGACTGCTAAATCAAACTCATCTGCCACACGTTTTAAAATTTTCAATCCTTCTACGCCAAGTCCTTGAAAGTCATATGGTGAAGTGCGTGGTTTGTAAGCACCACCGCGCAACAATTTTAAACCGTGTCGCTTAATTGCTTGCGCCACTTCTGCTACTTGTTCATAGCTTTCAACCGCACATGGTCCCATCACAAAATATTGATTGCCGTCACCAATTTTTTCTCCTTTGACATCGACAATCGTATTTTCTGGCTTTTTCTTTCTTGATACAAGCAATGCTTTTTTATGATCATCTTCCTGCAAATCGAGCCCTGCTTTAAAAATTTCTTTAAAAATATGTTTTAACGTCGCCGTATCAAATGGTCCGTCGTTATGTTCTAAAATCAAATCTAACATTTTTCTTTCACGAACAGGGTCATAGAAATACGTACCTTGGGCATCTTTAATTTTCCCAATTTCTTGAACAACCCGCCCGCGTTCATTAATTAATTTTAACAACTGTAAATTCAACTCATCAACCTTCGCTCTCAGCTCATCTAATCGTTCGTTACCCATACATCTCATCCTTTCTTTATATAAGCTCAAAAATGTGGTACATTTCTATATAATTAGAGATTATTATAAACGAAGTGGATAAAGTTGTCACCCCTTTATTTATAAAACGCGTTTAAGCAATAAAGAATTTTTTAATTTTCGAAAAAGAAGGTGGGAAGCTTGATTTTTGCACTAGACATTGGTACGCGTTCGGTAGTTGGCATTATTTTAAAGGAAACAGACGGACAATATCAAGTTGAAGACATTGTCATAAAAGAACATGAAGAACGGGCGATGCTTGATGGACAAATTCACGACGTACTTGCTGTTTCTAACGTCATTCTCGACATAAAAAAAACGTTAGAGGAGAGACACGGACCCCTAACGCGCGTATGCGTTGCAGCCGCAGGACGTTCATTAAAAACAGAAAAAGGAAGAGCGAATATATCCATTAAAGGGAAGCCTCTGCTCACACATGAAGATGTGACATACTTAGAGCTTGCTGCAGTTCAACAAGCTCAAATGACGTTGGCTGAACAATCATCTAACGAAAAAAGTCATCACTACTATTGTGTTGGCTATTCGGTAACGCGCTATGAAATTGATGGCGAGGAAATTGGTAACTTAATTGATCAACAAGGAGATGACGCAAGCGTTGAAGTAATCGCCACATTTTTACCGAGGCTTGTCGTTGAATCACTTCTTGCGGCATTACAACGCGCTCATTTAGAAATGGAGGCGCTAACACTTGAGCCGATCGCCGCACTACATGTTCTTATTCCTCCGACGATGCGACGATTAAATGTTGCGCTTGTAGATATTGGTGCAGGAACATCTGACATTGCGATTACAAATCTAGGTACAGTCATTGCCTACGGAATGGTACCGATAGCAGGAGATGAAATTACAGAAGCCATTTCAGACGCATATTTACTTGATTTCCCTCTTGCTGAGCAAGCAAAACGTGACTTACATTCAAAGGAAACGGTAACGATTACAGACATTCTCGGTTTTGAAACCGAAGTGCCTCGTGAACAAATGATTGCAACAATTTCAGACGCGATTGATCGACTCGCTGATGCGATTAGCAAAGAAATTTTACGATTAAATAATCATCAATCCCCAAAAGCGGTCATGCTTGTAGGAGGAGGGAGTTTGACACCCGAACTGCCAAAACGACTTGCTCAAAAACTTCATCTTCCTGAAAATCGTGTCGCTATTCGCGGTATTGATGCCATTCAAAAATTGCATATCGATCAAGAAGAAATGAAGCATCGCCCAGAACTCGTCACTCCAATTGGCATTGCTATTGCAGCAAAGCAAACACCGATTCAGTACGTAACCGTTCATGTAAATGGACAAACCATTCGCTTATTTGATATGAAACAACTGACGATCGGTGATGCCTTACTAGCTGCTGGAATTCAATTACATAAGCTATATGGGAAACCGGGCTTAGCTTGCGTCGTCACATTGAATGGACAGACGATTACAATTCCTGGAACACATGGAGAACCACCGACAATTTTAAAAAATGGTGAATTGTCGACATTTGATACACCAATAAAAAATAATGACGAGATTGTTGTTCAAAAAGGAAAAGATGGGAAACAAGCGACCATCCAACTTCGTGATTTGCTCGAATCATTGCCAATAAAACGTGTGACAATCAACGAGCAACCATACACTATTGAGCCGATTGTATTACGGAATGGGGAACACGTTTCTCTCGATACGGTTTTATGTGATCGGGATGACATTGTCGTTCGTATGCCAGAAACGATTGAACAGCTTTTGCACGCAACAAAAAACGACGATCTGCTCAAACAACTCGAACCGTTTACGATCACGTTAAATGGCAAAACCGTAACATTTCCTGAATGGTGCGGAACGATGTATCGAAACGGGATTGAGTGCCAACGTTATACAACATTTGAAGACGGCGATCATATTATTGTTCATAAAAAAAAGCAGCGAACAATCGCTCAAATCGCTGAAGCAAAACAAATAAAACTTTATTATTCTATTCCGATTATATTTAATGGTGAAACATTCACATTAACAAAGTCAATCGGTACGTTTTATCGCAATGGTGAACAACTTGAAGAAGATGATCTCGTTCACCATGAAGATGAACTTGAATTTAATGAACAAAAAATGGAACCGTTCATTTTCCAAGATATATTCCAATACGTCCAAGTTGATATTCCTCATGGTGCATCGACAACGTTTACGTTGCTCAAAAACGGTGAACCGACAACATTTTATGAACCGCTTGCACCAGGAGATCGACTAGAAATTATTTGGCATGAGAAAAAGCAACTATGAACGAGCCATAGTTGCTTTTTCTTTTATTTTAAGTTTTCTGGGTTTAACGGTTCTAATTCTGGGAGGACAAAACGGCCATCTTTGCGAATCAGCACACCATCAAAATAAATTTCACCACCACCGTATTCTGGGCGCTGAATCATAACCATATCCCAATGAATGTTTGAATGGTTGCCGTTGTACGCCTCGTCATAACATTGTCCCGGTGTGAAATGGAAACTTCCATCAATTTTTTCATCAAACAAAATATCTTGCATCGGATGTTGAATGTATGGATTGACCCCGATTGCGAACTCACCAATATAGCGCGCACCTTCATCTGTATTAAAAATTTGATTAATGCGCTCTGTATCGTTTGCTGTTGCTTCAATAATTTTTCCATCTTTAAACGTTAATTTTACGTTTTCAAACGTAAATCCTTGATAAGGAGAAGGTGTATTAAATGTGATAGTACCATTAACCGAATCACGAACAGGAGCCGTATACACTTCTCCATCTGGAATATTCATTTGTCCTGAACATTTTACTGCAGGAATATCTTTAATCGAGAACGTTAAATCTGTCCCCGGTCCTGTAATGCGTACTTGATCAGTTTTATTCATTAATTCAACGAGGGCGTCCATCGCTTTATCCATTTTTCCGTAGTCTAAGTTACATACGTTAAAATAAAAATCTTCAAACGCCTCTGTACTCATTTTTGCAAGCTGTGCCATCGATGGATTCGGATAGCGAAGGACGACCCATTTCGTTTTCGGTACGCGAATGTCACGATGCACCTTTTGCATAATCGTTTTCCCATGAATTTTCATTTTGTCGGCTGGTACATCAGCAAACTCGTTAATATTATCTCCAGCTCGCAAGCCGATGTAAGCGTCCATTTGTTTCATGACATTCGCTTCAAATTCAGCCATCATGTCAAACTGCTCTTCTTGTGCACCAAGTAAAAGTGCACGATCAACTTGATGGTCTTTTAATGAAACAAATGGGTAAGCACCTACAGCATACGCTTCGCGTACCAATGCGATCACAAGCTCTCGCTGTAAACCAAAGTTTTCGATTAATACTTTTTCTCCTTTTTGTAAGCGAAGTGAGTAATGAATTAAATTTTTCGCTAACTTTTCAATACGCGGATCTTTCATTTATATTCCTCCATTCCATCGTATGTACATGTATATTGTAACCGATCTACAAAAAATTTGGAGTTTTTTGCAGGATTTTTTCTCTTTTTGTCGAAAGAAATGTAGGATAGACAGAAAGGGGTTTTTCACAATGAATATTGTTTTGTATGGCAGTATTGCACTCATCGCGATCGCCTTTCTTATTTTAGTCGTTTATGTCGTCCAAACATTAAAAACGCTTCAAACAACGTTGCAACATGTTGCGAAAACCGTTGAAGAAGTTGAAAAACAAATGCATGAAATCGGAAAAGAAACGGCACAATTACTACATAAGACGAACGCGCTCGCAGATGACGTGCATAAAAAAGCGGAAAGCTTACAAAGTGTATTTGATGCAGTCAAACAAGTCGGTGTTACCGTTCAAACATTTAACAACTCCATTTCTAAAACACTAACAACAAACGAAAAAAAAATTACGCAAGCCATTCAATGGGGCCAAACACTTATTGAAATATGGACAAAATGGAAAGAGAAACGAAAATAAGGAGGTTTTTATATGGCTAAAAATGGTTCTTTTCTACTCGGTGCAATCGTTGGTGGAATCGCTGGTGCAGCTGCGACATTATTTTTATCTAGCGAACGTGGAAAACAACTATTACAAGAGTTTACTGAAACGAACATAAAGCGATGGCAACAACATGAAAAGGAAAACGTGGCACATGACATAGAGCAACGAAAGGATCAAGAGGAGCAAAAGCCGTTTTCCTCTATCCCTATTCCGCTTCCTTCATCAGATGTCGAGCAATTGTTAAAAGAAACGGAGCAAGCAGTTAACGATGTCGAAAAACGTTTGAATAAAGGAATTGATGCACATGGGAAAAATTGAGACAATTGAACAATTCGAACAAATTTGTTCGTCCTATCGTCCATTTTTATTAATGAAACATAGTCTGACATGTCCAATTAGCCATCGGGCATGGGTGGAGTTCGAACGTTTTACAAAAGATTTTCCGCACATTCATGCATATTACTTATATGTGCAACACTCTCGCCCGTTATCACAACATATCGCAGAAATGTTTCAAGTAAAACATGAATCCCCTCAAGTATTATGGGTAACTGACAAAGGGGTGGCGTGGCATGCTTCGCATTGGAACGTCACATATGACCAAATGAAAAAAGCAACTATGAGCGAATCATAGTTGCTTTTCTTATACGTGAACGGATTGTTCGTATCTCTGCTGAAATTTTTGAATATCGCCTGCTCCCATAAAGATAAGCACAGCTTGTTCATGCTGTTTTAAAACATCCACTTGCTCCTCATGTAAAAGCTTTGCCCCATCGATTTTGGCGCGTAAATCTTCAATCGATAGCTTCCCTTGATGCTCTCGGGCAGATCCGAAAATATCGCACAAATATACCGCATCAGCTAGTGATAAACTTTGTGCAAATTCATGTAAAAACGTTTGTGTGCGTGTATATGTGTGCGGCTGAAAAATCGCAACTATTTGACGGTCTGGATATTTTTGTCTTGCCGCTTCAATCGTTGCGCGTATTTCTGTAGGATGGTGCGCATAATCATCAATAAGCACTTGTGAACCAAACCTTTTTTCATGAAAGCGACGTTTTACTCCAGGGAATGTTTTTAATCGCTCTTGAATGATGTTTACGTCAATTCCCTCATAATGGCAAAGTGCAATAACAGCGAGCGCGTTCAGTACGTTATGATCACCATATCTTGGAATATGGAAAGATGCAAAAAAGGTGTGGCGAACAAATACGTCAAACGATGTCCCTTCCGGTGTTTTCACAATATTTCGTGCTTGGAAATCGTTATCTTCACCGAATCCATAAAAAACGACAGGAACTTTAGCTTGAATTTTTTGTAAATGCTCATCATCCCCACAGGCGATGATTCCTTTTTTCACTTGCCACGCCATCTGTTGAAACGCTGAAAACACATCTTCAATATTGGCAAAATAATCCGGATGATCAAAATCAATATTCGTCATAATCGCATAATCAGGTGAATACGCTAGAAAATGACGACGATATTCGCACGCTTCAAATACAAAATACTTACTTCCTTCTCGTCCCTTTCCAGATCCATCGCCGATCAAATATGATGTCGGTTCTGCTCCTTGCATCACGTGAGCAAGCAACCCAGTTGTTGATGTTTTTCCATGAGCACCTGTCACAGCGATGCTCGTAAATTTTTGCAAAAACTCACCTAAAAACTGATGGTAGCGAATGACAGGTACACCAAGATCACGAGCTGCTACAATTTCTTCATGTGTATCAGGAAAGGCGTTTCCAGCAATTACAACCATATTTTTTTGAATATTTTGGGCGCTGAATGGAAAAATAGGTATTCCACGTTCTTCCAATGCTTCTTGTGTGAAAAATCGCTTATCATAGTCTGACCCTTGCACGACACATTTCATATCATGTAATACTTGTGCCAGTGCACTCATTCCAGTTCCTTTAATGCCGACAAAATGGTAAATAGTCATAAAAAAACCTCCACCAACTATCGTTGATCTATATCTCAGTATATGACACAAATTCCGTTTTGCTCTTTTGATCTTATGTAACAAACTTCATTATACCATTGTTTGTCCACGATGATAAGAAAAACTGATAGAAGAACGTTCTTCTATCAGTTTTTCCGTGTTACTGAGGTGTATACTCTACTTTTTCAAGACGTGGGTTCGGACGATAACGTCGACCTGCTTTCGCTTGATGCTTTCCATTTAACAATACATTATCTCCCGTAAAACCAATATGCACTTTTAACAAGCTACTTCCCACACCATACATATCAACGGGCACACCTTGTTTTTCAAACTCGATAATACGCTGCTCATTAAATCCGCCACTTACAACGATTTTTACATGTTCAAATCCTTCACGATCAAGCGCTTCACGTAAAGCGAAAATAAGTGGCGGGTTAACGCCACGTGGATCAAATGTGCCAAGCACTTCTGGATGGCGAATAAAATATTGATCAATCATCGTCCGGGACGTATCAACACGAACGGCTTTTAATTTATCACCAAACTCACGCGCAACTTTCAGCGCGTCTGTAATACAGTCATTGTTGTAGTCAACAAGCACAATTAAATCATCGTCTGGATATTTTGCATGATACGCTTTCGCTGCCGCAACTACATCGCCATCAAACAATTGAATGAGCGCATGCGGCATCGTTCCCATGCCTTGTTTTCCCCACCATTCGTTCATCGCATGTGTCGCTTGAGCAGTTGAGCCACCAATAAAGGCGGCGTATCCATCACCAGCTTGCATCATAAAATGGTCATCACGATCCCCCATGAAAATGACCGGTTTTTGCACACCAGATAATGCCGCTGCTTTAACGACGTTATACACGTTTGTTGCTACAGATGTTCGGCGAGCTAAAATCCCATCAATAATGCCTTCTAAATACCCGAAATTTTGATACGGGCCTGTAATAGTCAGCACCGTCTCAAACGGACTAATTTTATCGCCGTCTTTCAATGAATAAATTTCCAATTTTTCTGGTTCATCAGCAAATGTATGCAATAAGGCAATGACTTCATCCGTTCCACATAAGACAGCATGTTCTTTTTGAAAAAATTGCATCGTAACGATATTATCCGGACGAAATTCCTTAACGATTTCACGTGTTTTTAAAAAATATACAGCTGAAAACCAGCCATCTCGCACACGCTCATCAAATTTAAACGTTTTATTTGTTAGTCGTTTAATTTTCCCTTGTAATTTCAACTCGATTTCCTTCATTTTGCTTTCCCCTTCAGCCATCGTTTTCACGTATTTAGCATAGCATGTTTTCTATTTCACGACTACTCCATCTAAATTGTATCTTGTAGTTGCTCGAGATGTTGTTCATCAATTAACACATCGCGCGGCTTGCTTCCTTTCGGTGCCGATACGATGCCACGTTGCTCCATCATCTCAATTAAGCGTGCCGCTCGGTTGTAGCCGATACGAAAACGACGTTGTAAACTTGATGTTGAAGCACCGCCTTGTTGAACAACAAACTCACACGCCTCATAAAACAGCTCATCATCTTCATCAGCCTGTACATGTTGTTGCAATAGCTCATCATGTTGAAATAAATAAGACGGTTCCATTTGTTGTCGTACATGGGCGACGACACGCTCTATTTCTTCGTCCGATACAAAGTTGCCTTGCAAACGAATTGGTTTTGCTGTTCCATTTTCCAAAAATAACATATCGCCTCGTCCGAGTAATTTCTCCGCACCGTTTATATCAATGATTGTACGCGAATCAATTTGCGACGATACGGAAAAGGCAATACGCGTTGGAATATTTGCCTTAATTAAACCTGTGATGACGTCAACAGATGGTCGTTGTGTAGCAACAAGCAAATGAATACCACATGCTCGCGCTTTTTGAGCGATACGGCAAATCGCTTCTTCCACATCAGCTGGGGCAACCATCATTAAATCTGCAAGCTCATCAATGACAATGACGATATACGGTAAATGTTGTTCCGGTTTTTGCGCTTTTCGGATTAATTCGTTATAACGTACAATATCACGCACACCGGTATGTGCAAATAACTCATATCGCCGCTCCATTTCAGACACAGCCCATTTTAATGCTGCCGTTGCCGCTTTTGCATCCGTAATAACCGGGCTAACTAAATGTGGAATATGATTGTATGGTGCAAGTTCGACCATTTTCGGATCGATCAACAATAACTTTACTTCGTGTGGTGCTGCTTTATATAACAAGCTCACTAACATCGCATTCATACATACGCTTTTTCCTGACCCAGTTGCCCCCGCAATCAACCCGTGCGGCATCTTTTTTAAATCAGTTACGATCGGTTTTCCCGAAATATCTAATCCTAAAGCGACGGTTAACGGAGAGTCTGATTGCTGAAACACCTCGCTTTGCAACACTTCACGAATAAAAACAGGGCGGCTTGATCGGTTAGGTACTTCAATTCCGATCGTGTTTTTCCCAGGAATAGGCGCTTCTATACGAATATCCACGGCCGCTAAATTTAATTTAATATCATCCGCTAAATTCGTAATTTTATTCACTTTTACCCCAAGTTCTGGTTGCACTTCAAAACGAGTAACCGTTGGACCTTGAGTCACATGAACGACTGTTGCTCCAACATTAAAGTTTTTGAACGTCTCGTTTAATCGCTCTGTTTGTTCTTTTAACCACGTTTCATCAGCTTCATGACGTATACTTGGTGCGTGCAACAACGATAGCGACGGGAATACATATGATTGTTTTTGCTGTCGCTCTTTCCATTTTTCTCGATCTTGTTTTAACATCATGACGTTATATGGTACACCGCTTCGTTGTCGCGTTCTTTCCTCATGAACTTGTTCGATTTTTGCTTCTCCCCGTTCCTGTTCTTTCGTTTCTTCCTCCTGATTTTGCTCCATGTGTTCTTCAGCAGTTTCCGTTTCATAAACAACTTCTTTCTCTTCAAGAAGTGGCTCACTTACCGCCATGTGCGCATGTTCAGTTGTTTCGTCAACAAGCTGTCTCTCTACTGACTCCTCTACTTGTGTATGTACACGTTCGTTTGTTTCGACCGTTTCAACGATCGGAAGTTCAAATTCAACAACCACATCATGTTCTTTTTTTCGCTCGACACGCTCCATTCGTTTATAACCAAACACAGGCGATGGCACATCTGTCGGGCGAAACGTGCGTGATTCACTCTCTGTTCGCTCTATGCGATACGTTTTTTTCTTAAATGAATCGGTTTGTACCGATGACCGTTTTTTGTCATATGTTCTCTCTTTTATTCTTTCCTTTGGTTCATCCGGAATTAATGGAAAGCGAAATTTTCCTCTCGGATATTCATAAACGACTTTTGCTTCAATTTCTTTATATTCGTTCGTCGGTACGGATTGTTGCTGTTTTCGCATCTTTTTTGGCTCATGCTGTTCCCCGAATAAATAACGAAATAATGCCTTTAACCAACCCATTCCATCCTCACTCTTTCTTTTGTACATTCGGTTTTATTTTACCACAAAAAAAGCTGACTGCCGTCACGGAAGTCAGCTGAAAAATGGCTGGCCTACTTCGTACTCATCATGTAAAACAAGAATACCTTTTTCTTGTGGGGCGTTTGGCAAATCTAACTCGCGCGCAGAACAAATCATCCCATAAGATTTCACTCCACGAAGCTCTGCTTCTTGAATGACTAGACCGCTCGGCATGACCGCTCCGACTTTAGCAACAACGACTTTTTGCCCCGCTTCTACGTTGGGAGCCCCGCATACAATTTGCAATGTTTCCGTACCCACATCTACTTGACAAACACTTAACTTATCAGCATTCGGATGCTTCTCTTTTTCTTTTACGTAACCGACAACAAACTTTGGTGAAAAGTCAGCCGTTACTTGTTCATTCACACCATTTTTTTGCAAGATGTCGTTAATTGTCGCAATGACTTGCTCGGTTAGTTCAACAACTCCATTTCCTTCAAATGTGCCATATGTAGACGCATGAAAAATATTGTAGCCAACGGTTTCACCTGTCTGTTCATTAAAAATGCGCACAACGTCTCCTTTTTTCTCAAAAGCGCGCGCTTGTGGGTCAACAGCCTTTAATGTAATAAGTAACGTATCACCAATGCCCTCACGGTTGTAAAATACGTTCATTACTTCTCATCCTTTCGACGATTTTTTCCGAGAATAAAAATTGGTTGCAACTGCCCATCTTCGTATAAAAACGAAAGAGCCGTAATCGGCACTCTGCCGTTTGCAAAAAAGCTCATCGTCAGCTGTGCAAGTACATCATAGCCGATTTCGTTCTCAATGTCAGCAATAATGAGCACATCTTGATGGGGAACAGCAAGTAACATCGTTCCTTTTATTTTTTCAGCAAACTTTTTTAAGAAAGCATCATTTAGTATGCGACTTGCATCATATCCGTCATTTGTGTTTATAAAATAAAACGTGTTGCCAGCGACACGGTCTTCTTTCACCGTTGTTGGCAATGAACGAACATTAAAACGTGCGATCTCTTTCAATTGTTGCACATCCCAGTGCTCCAATTCAACTAAACGTTCATCAATGAGGCGATACGTTGTTCCTAAATCAAGTGCATAATAAATGCGCGTTTCTGCTGTATGTTCGTCATAAATAAACATCGTCCCTTCATTCGTTTTTGTCGGAAATGAGGTAGAGCGAATGACCGGATATATATGTTTTTCTTTTCCTTGTAGCGGTGAATCATCATGTAATGCCGTTAACGTTTGCTCGACATAATAAACGACTTCATCAATGGCACGCTCTTTTTCAAGCTCCCATTTTGCAATAACGTGGGGCAAGGAGATGGTCACTCCTTTTTTCGTTTCGCGATGCTCAATACGAAGTGTATCTTTTTTTCGATCCCATTGGAAATCCCATGGATAATGAGATAACCGCTGTTGAATATGCTCGCTTATTTGCTTACTATTCATCACGCTCACCTAAGCTTTGAATGAACGAGACAATTTCTTCTTTCGTTTTCCGATCTTTGCTCACAAACCGTCCACGTTCTTGCCCATTTTCATATGCGATAAAACTCGGGATGCCAAATATGTTATGCTCTGTAAACAAGTCAAGCAATTGATCGCGATCTACCGCATAAAACGTATAATCCGGAAATTGTGCTTCAATCTCCGGTAAAACTGGTTTGATGAATTGACAATCACGGCACCAATCAGCCGTAAACATCATAATAACTTTCCCATGCTGAATCGCGTCGTTATATTGTTCGATCCGTTCAATTATTTTCATTCATTTATTCATCCTTTCTTTTGGTGCTCATATTGTCCTTTTAACATATGAACGATATGTGTATACATCGTTGTTCGATCGACTGCTCCATTCGTCAAAATGCCGATCGCCCCTTCATTTAAACGAACATCACGGCGATTGACGTATCCATCCATCACTTCAGCTAACTCTTTTCCCATTTTTAATTGTTCACCTATCTCGTTAGGAAGCGGAATGCGCGCCCCTCCGGCAACAACAACGACTTCATCACGATCAACGAGCGCTCCCCAATTGCATAACCAAATCACCCCATCTTGTGCAACAAATACACCGCCTTCTAATCCAATTCCGATGTCAGCTTGTTGATAAAAAACAGCTAATTTCGCTCGCTCAATGGCCCCTTGCAACGTTTCCTCATCAGAAAACGGTTGTTTGGATACACTTGGTTGCACATCGCTCGCTATGATCGTATAGTGAGCCTCATGAAATACAGCTTTTACCGCTTTTACTTTCGTGTTGTTTTTCGTTCCAACAGCGATTTTCATCCATACATCTCCTTAAGCGTTATGGCGAATAGCATCCACAGTCGTACGATCACACTGTTTCACAAGAGCGACTAATAGCTGTTTTGCCGCTTCGTAATCGTCAATATGAATGATCGATGCATGCGTATGAATATACCGTGCACAAATGCCAATGACAGCTGAAGGGACACCACTATTGGCGATATGTACTCTGCCCGCATCTGTTCCGCCACCTGGCGAAATGAAATATTGGTATGGAATATGATTTGTTTCTGCTGTATCTAAAATAAATTCGCGCATGCCGCGATGAGTAATCATCGTGGCGTCATAAATGCGCACAAGCGCCCCTTTGCCAAGATGACCGAACTCTTTTTCATCACCTGTCATATCGTTCGCTGGACTTGCATCGAGCGCGAAGAAAATATCCGGCTTGATCATCGTTGCTGCTGTTTGTGCACCACGCAATCCGACTTCTTCTTGGACTGTCGCTCCGGAATATAATACATTTGGCAACGTTTCATCTTTTAACTCTTTTAATAACTCGATGGCTAAACCACAACCATAACGATTGTCCCATGCTTTTGCCATAATTTTTTTCTCATTTGCTAACGGTGTAAATGGACAGAGCGGCACAATTTGTTGCCCAGGACGAATGCCCATACGCTCCGCATCGTTTCGATCATCCGCTCCAACATCAATCAACATATTTTTCATATCCATCGGCTTTTTCCGCTGTTCTTCATCGAGCAGATGCGGTGGAATCGAACCAATCACACCGACAATTGGACCTTGATCCGTTATAATTTGCACACGTTGAGCTAACAATACTTGACTCCACCAACCACCAAGTGGTTGAAAACGAATCATTCCCTGCTCAGTAATAGCAGTGACCATAAAACCAACTTCGTCCATATGTCCAGCAACCATTACAACCGGTCCATTTTCCGTTCCTCGCTTCACCCCAAAAATGCTTCCGAGCCTGTCTTGCACAATTTCATCGGCATATTTTTGTAACTGCTCACGCATAAAAGCGCGCACCGCATGTTCATTTCCCGGTGCCCCCGGCAATTCCGTTAACGTTTGAAATAACTGCAAATCCATCGCTGTTTCCCCTTTCTTTTCTCGCTAATTGTCATTGTAGCGAATTTTACATGTAGTTTCCACCCATACAATTCGGTATACTAAAAGAAAAAGTGGAGGAATGCATATGCGCATGAAAACATTTTTTACCGGTATCGTTGTCGGTGCAACGGCTGCTTACATATTTAATGAGTGGCAACATAAACGTTTGATTTCATCTGAACAAGCGCTTCAAAAGGCAAAAGAAGCTTTTCAACAAACTGGTACAATTACAGGATCATGGATTCAAACGACCGTTGAAACGATCGAAAAAAACGGATTGCGTTACGACGTCTATCGAGGGGGAATTACTCGTCCAACAGGTGCATATGAATGTTTGATTGATGCAAAATCAGGAACGATTATTGATGCACGAAAATTGTAAAACCCAAGCGACTTTGCTTGGGTTTTTATTGACGTTTGAGCGCTTCGACGATTTGAAACTGATCATTCCAACGGACCGCACGATAGTATGCATCGTGATAAAATGTAAACCATGCATTGTTTTCCATTCCATAAGCAAGCCATTTTTGTTTAGCAAAAATAGATGTCATTGGGTAATCATCATACGCCATGACCCAAAGCGGATTTTGATGGGCATGCGTCGGCATCAAATCACCGAGGTGAACGGCTGTTTCCCCTTCGGATGTGACAATAATGATCGCGTGTCCATCGCTATGACCGCCTGTATGAATCATCGTTACCCCTGAAACAACTTCCAATTGTTCCGCGAACGTATCGACTTGGTCAACAATCGCTTCCCAGTTTTCTTTCCAATACGTGTTGCGCGAGCGAATGTTTGGTTCTCTCATCTCCGCCCACTCTACTGCTGACGTAATAATGCGCGCACGCGGAAACGTCGGAACGAGCGTGTCCCCTTCCCATTTCGTTAAACCGCTCGCATGATCGAAATGCAAATGCGTCATTAATACAAAATCAATGTCTTCGGGTGTCAAAGAAAGAAGCGCCAACTGCTCTTCTAATGAGGACTCTTCTGTTACACCAAAGTTTCGTTTTTGCTTTTCATTTAGTTTTCCTCGCCCGATGCCAGATTCAATTAATATATTTTTTCCATCCATTTGCAATAAAATGGGGTCGGTGCGGAGCGGAATTTGATTTTGTTCGTTGCATGGGTATTTTTTCACCCAAAGCGGCTTTGGAACGACACCGAACATCGCCCCACCGTCTAAATGTGTAATTCCTCCATTTAGCCACGTCATTGTTACTTGACCGATCGTTAATTTCTCCATTATTGTAAATTATCATTTTATCCCCGAATAAAACGCCTTCTTTTTTGCAAATTCCTTCGGGATATACTTCTCCCTCTTTCTGAAATAGTATGCTAA